>NZ_JBFUBR010000014.1:0-357595 GCF_056405655.1 Pseudomonas sp. P1_F7 | reverse complement strand
TTCATGCTCACCGGCGATGCAAGCAACGCCGACCCGGTATGCAGCAAGTCGCCACAACATGGCGTGATCCTCAAGGCTCGCGAAGAAGCCGAGCACGCGACCCAGACCATCGACCAACTGGCCTTTCGCAATGAACGAAACTCACGCCTCATCGCCAAAAGCTGAACCTTTCAGCGCTGCCAAAGCCGTTGCAGCCGGCATCGACTTTGCCGAACTGCAGGTCGGTCGACAGGGCCTGTTCTGGAACGAGTACCGACCCGAAGACGCGGCGTGCCGGATCTGGCATTGGCGTGACGGTGCAGCGAAATGCCTGACGCCACCGGGGTTCAGCGTGCGCAGTCGGGTGTACGAATATGGCGGCGGAGCGTTTTGCCTGACGGACGACGGTATCGTTTTCGTCAACGAGGCAGACCAGCAACTGTATCGGCAATCACTGCAAGGCGAAGCGCCCGAAAGGCTGACGTCCAGTGCGTGCCGTTATGGTGATTTACAGTTCGCCAACGGGCAGGTGCTGGCGGTCGAGGAACTTCGCGATCAACACCGACTGGTGGCGATCGATCTGTTCGATGGCGCACGTCACCTGCTGGCCGAGGGTGCTGATTTCTACGCGGCACCGACGCTGAGCCCTGATGCCCGGCGCCTGGCCTGGATCGAATGGAGTCGCCCGGATCAGCCATGGACAGCGACCCGCTTGATGGTTGCCGAACGCCTCGCCAATGGCGGGTTTGCCGAGGCTCGTTGTGTGGCGGGCGAAGGCGCGCAAGAGTCTGTGCAACAACCGCGGTTTGATGCCGACGGTCGCTTGTATTGCCTGACCGATCGCGCCGGTTTCTGGCAGCCATGGATGGAATCTGAAAAAGGCCTGAGCCCATTGCCAAGCGCCGCCGCCGACCATGGCCCCGCGCCCTGGCAACTCGGTGGCAGCACCTGGTTGCCGCTCGGCGACGACAGTTATCTGGCCAGTTGGACCGAAGGCGGGTTTGGCCGATTGGGCATATGCGGCGATTCCAGCGCCGACTTCACCGGCGACTACAGCCGCTTCCGCCATCTCGCCGTGGATGAGCAGTTCATCTATTGCATCGCGGCGTCCCCCGTCAGTTCAACTGCCGTCATCGCCATCGACCGCCAGAGCCGGCAAGTGAACGTCCTGGCCGGCGGCATCGCACCGCTTCCTCCCGAACAGATCAGCCGCCCGCAAACCTTGCGCTACCCAAGTGGCTCAGGCGAAGCACACGGTTTCTTCTACCCGGCGATGACCGGCGCGGCGAAACCGCCATTGGTGGTGTTCGTCCATGGCGGCCCGACCTCGGCGTGCTACCCGATGCTCGATCCGCGTATCCAGTACTGGGCGCAGCGGGGCTTCGCCGTGGCCGACCTCAACTATCGCGGCAGCAGCGGTTATGGCCGGGCCTATCGCCAGGCATTGCACCTGAGTTGGGGCGATGTGGATGTGCAAGACGCCTGCGCCGTGGTCAGTTACCTCAACCAACGCGGCTTGATCGACGGCGACAAGGCCTTCATACGCGGCGGCAGCGCCGGCGGCTACACCACCCTTTGCGCCTTGGCCTTTCACAACGTGTTCTGCGCCGGCGCCAGCCAGTATGGGGTCAGCGATCCGTTGGCGCTGGGGCGCGCGACCCACAAATTCGAAAGCGACTATCTGGATTGGCTGATCGGCGATCCGCAAATGGATGCCGAACGCTACGCCGCCCGCACACCGCTGCTGCATGCCAGCAACATCCGCGTGCCGATGATCTTCTTTCAAGGAGAACTGGATGCCGTGGTCGTACCGCAGCAGACCCGCGACATGGTCACGGCGCTGCAGGACAACGGCATCCTGGTGGAAGCGCATTACTACGCGGACGAACGCCATGGCTTTCGCAAGGCCGGCAATCAGGCCCATGCGCTGGAGCAGGAGTGGCTGTTTTATCGGCGGGTGATGGAACAGGCGGGCTGATTTGCGTGCTGAGTGCCGAGACGGTGGCGCCCCTTTCATTGAATTTCGCAGACAAAAAAACGCCCCACGCCAAAAGTGTCGGGCGTGGGGCGTGCGTATTACCGCGAGACGGTTCTGGAATGTGTGCAGGGCGCGTCTGATCAGACGGCAATCCCTTTGCGGCACTGCAATTGCGCGGTGCGTACTCGAGAGAAGGCACGCGCCAGGCGCAGGAGCATTTCATCGATGTTGGCGTTGCTGACATTCAGCGCCGGGGTAAAGCGCAGGCAGTCGGGTTGCGGGGCATTGAGCAGCAGGCCTTCGTACAGCGCGGCCTTGACCACCGCGTCAGCGGAATCGTCCGACAGCGTCAGCCCCCAAAGCAGCCCTTGTCCGCGCAACTCGCCGTGATCGTAACGGTGGGCCAGACGCGCCAATCCTTCACGCAGGTGCTGACCGGCTTCTGCAACGTGTTTGAGGAAGGCCTTGTCCTGCACGGTATCGAGTACCGAGAGTCCCGCCGCCGTCATCAACGCATTACCGTGATGAGTACCTGTCACCTCGCCAACGTCGAAACAGCAAGCCTTGCCCCGCGCCAGCAGCGCGGCCAATGGCACGCCGCCGCCCAACCCTTTGCCGAGCACGACGATATCCGCTGTTACACCGTAGGATTGTTCCGCGAGCAAGGTGCCACAACGGCCGATGCCGGTTTGCACTTCGTCGAAGATCAGCAAAATGCCGAGTTCACGGCACAAGCGTTCGACGCCCTTGAGGTAGTGCGCGGTGGCCGGGATCACGCCGGCTTCGCTCTGGATCGGCTCGAGCATGATCGCTACGGTCCGTTCATCCACGGCCGCATGCAACGCTGGCAGATCATTGAGCGGAACACGACTGAAGCCTGGCAATTGCGGCTCGAACCGGTTGATCAATGTCGAACTGTCCGACGCCGAAATCGTCGCCAGGCTACGGCCATGGCAACCGTTGTTGACGACAATGATTCGCGACGCGCCGCCGCGATGCTGTTGACCCCATTTGCGCGCCAGTTTGATCGCTGCCTCACAGGCTTCGCTGCCGGTATTGAGCAGGTAAGCCTGATCACTACCGGTGCTGGCACACAGATGCTCGGCGAGGCTGAGCATGCCTCGGTTATGCAGGCCGAAACCCGGATTGATCAGCAATTGAGCCTGGGCGGTGATTGCGTTGACCAGAACTGAAGGACTGTGACCAAGGCTGTTGGCCCCGCCGCTCTGGGAAAAATCCAGATACGCACGGTCATCGCTGTCCCACAACCATGAACCCTGGCCGCGCACAAACACCTGTTTCGGCCGCTCGACACTGGGCATCAAGTACTCGCAGGAAAGGTTATCGCCTTGGGATGGCAGGGCCGCGTCCATGACCAGGTCATCAAGACTGGGAGGACTGCGACGCAGACTGAACAGATTCATCTGAAAAAACCTCTTTTGAGGTTTTTTGCCTTACCTATGTAAACACCATCGAAGCAAACGGTATTCATCACGCTCTGTGGCCCTGTAAGCCCTGTGAATGCGGTTAGACTAGGCTCAGACGGGGCGTTCAGCCATTTCGATTTCTCAGCATTTTCGATAAGTAATAGTTATGGATTTCAAGCAACTGCGTTATTTCGTCGCGGTCTATGAAGAAGGTCACGTGGGCCGGGCTGCCGAGCGCCTGTCCATCTCCCAGCCGGCGCTATCCCAGCAAATCCGCCACCTCGAGCAAAACCTCGATGTGAGCCTGTTCGAGCGCAGCAGCAAACGCCTGTTGCCGACCCTCGCCGCCCACACGCTGTACAACCACGCCCTGCCTTTGCTCGATGGCCTGCAACGGGCACGGGAAGCGCTCGGCAACTTCAAGGGTCAGGCGCTGCGCACCCTGGCCATCGGTGTATTGCAGACCGTGCATACCAGCCTGGTTCCGCAGATGCTCGAGCGGGTGCGCAAGGCACAGCCGCATTTGGTGGTACAGATCTATGAGCTGACCGGCCTGGAAATCGAGCGGCGCCTGCTCAACGGCTCTCTGGACATCGGCATCAGCTACCTGCCACCCCGCCAGCCTGGCTTGCATGGCGTGATGCTGTACGAAGATGAACTGACTCTGGTCATCCCGGCGGAGCATCCGCTGCGTGAATTCAAGAAAGTGTCCATGAGTCAGGCCGCCGAGCTGCCGATGTTGCTGCTGGGCGAGGAATTTCAAATAAGGCAGATCTGGCAGGCACAGCTGACAAGCCTCGGACGTCGCCCTCAGGTGCAAGCCGAACTGAACAACATGGCCGGTATTCTCGACAGCCTGCCGCACACGCGCCTGGCGACGGTATTGCCCGGTCGCTCGCAAAAGACCCATGGCAACCATGAACTACTGTGGAAACCCCTGAGCGAACCACGCGTGCCGCTGAAAGTCGGTTTGGTGTGTCGGGATGTGCAACGGCAGCAGGCCTCACTGGCATTGCTGCGGACATTGCTGGAAGAAGTGATAAACGGCCCGGATGAACGCTTGAACAGCGCGCAGGCTCTGGATGGGGCAAGCTGAAAACTTTTCTTCAGGCAAAAGAAAACCCCGCCGAAGCGGGGCTTTGCAGACTGTTTCCCTGACATCCATTTCACTCCGCCGTCCTGGCAGAATCCTACGTGTCCCTGTTGTTGCTTTGCGCTTCCTGCGCTACGTCCATGAGAAGTAGATTAGCTCTGGATCCAATTTGCATCTATGGGAGAACAGCAGCACGTTATGTAAGAGAATGCTTACATAACGCTACTTCATCAGAATTGTCCTGCATCCAGCAGGAACAACGATTCGCTACCGGCCTTCACCGACGCGCTCAACGAGTGGATGCGCGGCAGCAGGCGGGCAAAATAGAACCGCGCCGTGCCCAGTTTGCTGGCATAGAAATCGTCTTGCGCTTCCTTGCCGAAAGCCGCCTTGGCCATCAGGGCCCACATGTAGGCGTACGCCACGTAGCCGAACACCTGTAGATACTCGACCGACGCCGCGCCGATTTCGTTCGGATTGGTTTTTGCCCGGTCCAGCAACCACGCGGTCAGTTCATCAAGGGTGGTAACGGCGTCGTTCAGTGGCTTGGTGAACTCGGTGAGGTCCGCGCTGGCGGTCGCCGTGAAGTGACGAATCTCGTCGGCGAACAGGTTGTAGAACGCCCCGCCGCTACCCACGATCTTGCGCCCGACCAGGTCCAGCGCCTGAATGCCGTTGGTGCCTTCGTAGATCTGGGTGATGCGCACATCGCGCACCAGTTGCTCCTGGCCCCATTCACGGATGTAACCGTGGCCACCGAAGACCTGTTGGCCGTGTACGGTAGTTTCCAGGCCCAGGTCGGTCAGGAACGCCTTGGCCACCGGGGTCAACAACGCCACCAGATCTTCCGCACGCTTGCGGGTGGCGGCATCTTCGCTGAACTTGGCGGTATCCAGTTGCATCGCCACGTAGGTGGAGAACGCACGGCCACCTTCGTTCGAGGCTTTCATGGTCAGTAGCATGCGACGCACGTCCGGGTGGACGATGATCGGGTCAGCCACTTTGTCCTTGTTCTGTGCGCCAGTTGGCGAACGGCTTTGCAGACGGTCGCGGGCGTATTCCACGGCGTTCTGGTACGAGCGCTCGCCAGTGGCCAGGCCCTGGATACCGACGCCCAGTCGCTCGTAGTTCATCATGGTGAACATCGCCGCCAGGCCTTTGTTCGGCTCGCCGACCAGGTAGCCCACGGCTTCATCGAAGTTCATCACGCAGGTCGCGGACGCCTGGATGCCCATCTTGTGCTCGATCGAACCGCAATTCGCCGGGTTGCGCGCGCCCAGGCTGCCATCGGCATTGACCATGAACTTCGGCACCAGGAACAGCGAAATGCCTTTCGGACCCGCCGGTGCATCCGGCAGCTTGGCCAGCACCAGGTGGATGATGTTTTCGGTGAGGTCGTGTTCACCACCGGTGATGAAGATCTTGGTGCCGCTGACCTTGTAGGAACCGTCGGCCTGAGGCTCGGCCTTGGTACGGATGATCCCCAGGTCTGTACCGGCGTGTGGCTCGGTCAGGCACATGGAACCGGCCCAGATGCCGGCGTACATGTTCGGCAGGTACGCGGCTTTCAGCTCTTCGCTGGCGTGAGCGTTGATCGACAGGCAAGCGCCGGCGGTCAGCATCGGGTACAGGCCGAACGACAGGCTGGCGGAGTTGACCATTTCTTCGACCTGGGCCGAAACGGCTTTGGGCATGCCCATGCCGCCGTAGGACGGATCGCCACCGACACCGACCCAGCCGCCTTCAGCGTAGGTCTGATAGGCCTGTGGGAAACCTGCCGGCGTGGTGACGGCACCGTCCGCCCAATGGCAACCTTCTTCGTCAGCGGCACGGCTCAGCGGTGCGATGCTTTTGCTGGTGACTTTGCCGGCTTCTTCCAGGATGGCTTCGACCGTTTCTGCATCCACGGTTTCAGCCAGTGCAGGCAGTTCGGCCCAGAGTTTGGCGACCTCGAAAACTTCATTGAGGACGAAGCGCATATCGCGCAGGGGCGCTTTGTAGTCAGCCATGGCAAACCTCGCAAGATCTATACAGGTGATTCACAGGAAGAGTGTTTTCGTTGGGTCGGAGTGTACCTCAACAACTTTTGCGACACATAGGGTCAACTCATGACCATTTTGTTATTTTTAGTCATCAACAAAAAAGCCCGCGCAGGCGAGCTTCTTTGTAACGGACTTTTATGACTAAAGCGCAAACAACTCCGCTGGCAGTTGCATCAGGCAATCGCTACCCGCCTCTATGGCCGCCCGATGAGCGGCAGTGCGTGGCAACAGACGCTTGAAGTAAAACTCGTTGGTCGCCAGTTTGCCCCGGCAGAAATCTCCATCGTTGCTGCCCGCATCGAGCTGCGCCTGAGCCACCAGCGCCATGCGCAACCATAGGTAGCCGAGGA
Organism: Pseudomonas sp. P1_F7; assembly: GCF_056405655.1. Classification (NCBI taxonomy): domain Bacteria; kingdom Pseudomonadati; phylum Pseudomonadota; class Gammaproteobacteria; order Pseudomonadales; family Pseudomonadaceae; genus Pseudomonas; species Pseudomonas sp. P1_F7. The sequence goes on along the minus strand of NZ_JBFUBR010000014.1, from coordinate 350,726 downwards.
TGATGTAACCGCTGTACATCAGGTAATCCACCGACGCGGCACCGACTTCGTCCGGGTTTTTCATCGCGGCCATGCCGACCTTGGTGGTCAATTCACCCCACTGCTGGTTTAGTTGATTGAGTTGCGCCACATACCCGGCCAGTTGTGGATGCTCGGCGTTCGCCGCGCAGAACTTGTGGACGATTTTGGTGAAGCCGCGCAGCAGCTTGCCCTGGCTGCCAAGCACCTTGCGCCCGAGCAAGTCCAGTGCCTGAATGCCGTTGGTACCCTCATAGATCGGCGCGATCCGACAGTCACGGACCAGTTGCTCCATACCCCATTCGCGAATGAACCCGTGGCCGCCAAACACCTGCATTCCGTGGTTGGTCACCTCCAGCCCGGTGTCGGTCATGAAGGCTTTGCAGATCGGCGTGAGGAACGCCAGCAGGTCTTCGGCGTCCTGCCGCGCCGTTTCATCCGGACTCAGGTGCGCCACGTCCAGTAACTGCGCAGTGAAGTAGGTCAGCGCGCGGTTGCCTTCGTTGAAGGCTTTCATGGTCAGCAACATCCGCCGCACATCGGGGTGCACGATGATCGGGTCGGCGACTTTTTCCGGCGCTTTCGGGCCGGTCAGCGAGCGCATCTGCAAACGGTCGTTGGCGTATTTGATCGCACCCTGGAAGCTCGCCTCCCCCAGACACAGCCCTTGCATGCCGGTGCCCAGCCGCGCGTGGTTCATCATGGTGAACATGCAGTTCAGGCCCTTGTTCGGCTCGCCGATCAGGAAGCCCTTGGCCTCGTCGAAGTTCAGCACGCAGGTGGCCGAGGCCTTGATGCCCATTTTGTGTTCGATCGAGCCGCAGGACACGCCGTTGCGCTCGCCCGCTTCGCCTGTTGCATCGGGCAGGAACTTGGGCACGATGAACAGCGAAATGCCCTTGGTCCCGGCCGGTGCGTCAGGCAACTTGGCCAGCACCAAATGAATGATGTTGGCGCTCATGTCGTGCTCGCCGGCGGAGATGAAAATCTTGCTGCCGGAGATCGCATAGCTGCCATCGGCCGAAGGCACGGCTCGGGTCTTGATGATGCCCAGGTCGGTGCCGCAATGGGCCTCGGTCAGGCACATGGTGCCGGTCCATTTGCCAGCGGTGAGCTTCTTCAAATAGGTCTGCTTCTGCGCCTCGGTGCCATGGGCGTGGATAGCCGACATCGCACCGTGAGTCAGGCCGGGGTACATGCCCCATGAGGTGTTGCTGGAACCCACCATCTCGCTGATAACCAGGCCCAGAGATATCGGCAACCCTTGACCGCCGTAAACCGGATCCGCCGCCAGGCCATGCCAGCCGCCCTCGACATATTGGGTGAAGGCCTGCTTGAAGCCCGCCGGCGTGGTGACCACACCATTGTCGAAATGGCAGCCTTCTTCATCGCCGCTGCGATTGAGCGGCGACAGCACGTTTTCGCAGAACTTCGCCCCTTCTTCGAGGATCGCATTGACCATGTCCGGGCTGGCATCGGCAGCCCCCAGCGCGGCGTAGTTACTGTGAAAGTCGAAGACGTGGTCGATCAGAAAGCGCATGTCGCGCAAGGGAGCTTTGTACTCGGGCATGGTCATTCTCCGTCGGCAGAATTCTCCAACCTACTGCTGCCGACCACGCCTCACAATCACTTTCCGCTCGCTGAATGCGCCATCATCACTCAACCGTAGCGGCGTCCATGCGCACGGCGCCACGGCGGTTCTGCCCTAACGCCATCACACAGTTGCGCCCGCCGCCCTTGGCACTGTAGAGCGCCTGGTCGGCGGACTTGAGCACCTCTTCCGGGGAGCGTTGATCGATCCGCTCGGCCACGCCGATACTGACCGTCACCGATACACTCGACGCACCGGAACCGGCACGGCGCTGGCGCCCCTGATTATCGTCCTGCGGGCGATTTTCCTGATTGCGCAGTTGAATGTTGTAAGTGGCGATGGACTCGCGGATGACTTCCAGGTGCGGCATGCACTCTTCGAGGGTCTTGCCTGCAAACACCAGGGCAAATTCCTCGCCGCCATAGCGATACGCCTTACCGCCACCGCCGATTTTCGACAGTTTGCTGGCCACCAGCCGCAGCACCTGGTCGCCGACGTCGTGACCGTGGGTGTCGTTGAATTTCTTGAAGTGGTCGACGTCGCTCATGGCCAACACGTAATTGCGCCCCAGCCGTTGCATGCGTTCATTCAGCGCACGACGGCCCGGCAGCCCGGTCAGTTCGTCGCGGAAGGCCATTTGATAGGCTTCGTGGGCAACGGCGGCGGCGATCATCAGCATCACCTGGCTGCACATGATGTTCAGCGTGAACGGCAGGATGAAGGTTTTCGGCAACATCCAGAACAACCCGAGCAGCCCCACCAATTGCGCGGCATGCAACGGTCGCGGGTTGCACCAGTATTGCCAGGCCAGCAGCATAAACGCCGCAATGAACACCGGATAGGACAACTGGATCAGGCTCATCCAGGCGCCATGCAAGGCAGGCCAGCGAATCTCCGACAGCCAGATCAGCAGCGCGTGTGGATAACTTTGCTCAAGCCCCAACGCCACGCAGCCGACCGCCAGCAACACGGCGAAGCGCGCGATCATGTCCTGGAACAGATGGGTGCGTTCCTGCCACGCCGCGAACCCGCCAAACAGCAGCGGCAGCAGCAGGCAACACAAATGAAAAACCACGGCGGCATCGTCACGCGCCTTGCCGTTGTCGCGGTAATAGTCGGTCTGGGTGTCGAGCAGGAAGTAGGCGATGTACACCGTAACCATCAGAAACAGTTCACGCTGGCGTCGGTACACCGCGCAATAGGCGCCACCGAGCAACAACACCAGAGTGGGTAGCACGTTGAACAGCGACGTGAAGAAAACGTTCAGATCCTTGATGTACGCAGCCGCAAGCCCCGCCAGCAACAGCAGTAATGACGGCAGGAAATGACTGAAACGCACGGCGGAAGAACGCAGCAAGGGTAAAGCTCCGACCCGTCAGATCAAAAGATGGCATTGTGCCCACCCTCTTTAACGGCAGAAACCCCGATTTGCTGAGTGAAATACTGAGGTATTTGTAAAAGGTCGTCACTGGCGTCCATCAGCCGCCAGTGACGCAAGGGCAAATACGGTTACAGGTCGTTGTTGAACGGTTGCAGTGGCCCTTCCAGAGCCGTACGACCTTCGGCACCGACCGGATTGAGCTGGATTTCGGCGTCCTTCGCTTGCCGGGAAGTGATCTTCGGGCTGGCCGGTTTTTGCCCGACAGAGTTTTCATCACCCTTTTCGCCCTGTACCAGCACCAGCGACGGATGATCAAATGGCGCCCGTTCCCAGGCGACCCGAGGGTCGGTCAGTCCGACTTCCATGAACTTGACCAGTGCATCCACTTCATCCGGGGCCAGGTTCAGACGGGTGATGTCCGGATCAAGATTGGAGCCGTTGTGCTGATTGACCGCCGGATGCTCGAAGCCGCTGGTGTTGCTGGCATCTTCGCCACGCCGGTCACCGCCGCGGTTGTAGAACTCCATCACCTGTTGCAACGTTGCGCGACTGCCGTTGTGGAAATACGGCCCGGTCAACGCGATATTGCGCAAGGTCGGCGTCTTGAAGGCGCCATCGACCGCATCGCGGAAACCGACACTGGGCTTGAGCGTCGCGTCACATGGGATGGCCGGGCTCAAAGGCGCTTCGAAGGTGCACACATCGACTTCCAGCGGGTCAGGGATCTGGCCGCCCTGGAGTAAGGTGTTGTACTCCCGAGTGAAGGACAACGGATTGCCCCACGCATCCGAGCCACCGAGCGCCAGGTCCTCCGACGTTGGACGCACCCCGGTGTTGTAGAAGCCGTTGTCATACAGCGTGATCAGGTTGTCGGCCATAACCATGCGTTCGATCCGTTCCTGAGGATGGAACAGCAAGCGGCTGCCGGCGTTGGTCAATTCCGCGCCGCCGTGGCAACTGATGCACTTGCCCTTGCCCAGGAACAGATTCATGCCCTGGACCTGCTGGTCGTTCATGGCCGTATGATCGCCCTGCAAATAGGCATCCAGCGGTGCCTGGTCCGAGATCAGCGTGGACTCATACATCTGAATCGCCAGGCCGAAGAACAGCGGGAAGTTCGCCTCCATTTGGGTGTAGGGGGCGCCGCCCAGCGAGACCTGTTGCGTGGCATTCCACAGACGCGGCTGGAACGCGTTCTTGATCAATTCACGGTAAGTCGGCCGACGGCCGCCGGACACCGGCCCGAGTACTGAGTCGATTGACGAGATCCGTTGCTGTTTGAGCATCAAGGTGTCGAGCATGCGCCGGCCAATGTCGGCGAAGGTACGCCCGCCGCAAGACATTTCCACCGGGCTGCCGGGCGGCCCTACCGCTTGCGAGGCGGCGGAAGCATCCTTGAGCGCCAGCCTGACTTTGGTCGCCACGCCACTGCGATCGCTGGTCACGAAAATCCCGGCGTCAGGGTCGCGATTGCCGAACGGTGAGAAACCGTTGAATACGTTGTTGGCCCGGCCATCCCAGAAGTTGCGCACGTTGAACGCAGCGTTGATCACCGTCGGTGCGTTACGCCCGGTGCTACGGCGAACATTGATACCGCCCACCTGGAAGATGCCGTCCGGTTGCTGAATGCACTTGTCGAACCGCGACTGATTGGGCTTGACGAAGTTGGCGTCGAACACGCCTTGCGAGCCAATCACATCGTCAGTCGAATAGACAATCGCCGAATTGCGATCCAGCGGATCAGCCAGCACATGGGTCGGAAAGTCGTTTTTCTTCAGCAGGTAGTTCGGGCCGCCCTTGCCTCCGGATTTGGTGGTGTAGCTCGGCACATCACCCGGAATGTCCGAGGCGGTGAACGGCTTGTTGAAGATCGACGAGACGTTCGCGTTGGTGTTCGCCTGGCCCGGGTTGATCTGGTTGGTGGTGCGGTGATCGGCACCCGCGTGGAAGTGGCAGGATGCGCAAGCGGTGGAACCGTCACTGCCGATCTCCATGTCCCAGAACAGTGCCTTGCCCAGGAGCACTGCCGCCGAGCGATTGAGCACGTAGTCGGTCATCAGGTCGACTTTGCGCCCGCCTTCGGTTCCCGAAGGGTCGGGTGGCGTCATGCCGCGCAGTGACTGCAGACTGGGCACGTCCGGCACCGCCGGAACGACCGGGTCTGCAGCCCAAACGCTCATGACGGGCAGGCCAATGGCGAACAGTGTCATCACCATCGCACAGGGCAAGCAGGTGGTTCGAAAAATGCTCAAATACTTAAACATGACGACGTCCCCGATTCAGTACGGAGTAGTCAGGCTCCGCGGTTGCCCTGTTGCGAGATGAGCTCATCGCCATAAATCTTGCTGCTCGCTCGAATAACCACATCAACTTGAAGTTGCATGGGCAATGCGAGACCTAACTGGCAAAGCACTCTCGTGGCTCAGGCATTTTTAAAAAATGATATTTCGCACTACTGAGTAGTGCTTGATGCAACTCTAGTCGCAACAAAACATTTCAACATGAAATTTTCAATATTTTTTATTTAAGCCAATTCAAGAAACCCTACTAATAACAGCAACTGCGCACTATTCCTCAGTTCTGGTTAAACCTCACCCCATTATTGGGTGCCATTCCCCAAACAGCCCACACCAAGCGATCACCAATGACCTATAAAGCCAGCATTTAAAGGACATCGCGCCACCAGGTGGCGTTTTTTGAAGCTGGCAGAGTATTTGCTAATCCAAACACCGCGGTGTAAACGGCACTTTAAAAAACACCTGCGAACCCGCATCGATCGTCAGACAATAGAAACATCCACCAGACATATAAAACCCATTCGTGCGCAAGTTGCACTGCGCGAGCCATTGGCTTTTTTATTTACACCTCCCATACAAGACTATTTTCTCGCCCCCTCTTCAACACCCCCTCTTACATACCTACGACCTTAGTCGTATTTAATAGACAACACTTCTCAACTACCACTAATGGAGACACACCCACTAAAACTTTTCACAGCACTCCAAACTTGGGCATATATCCCCACCCACTTCGGCGTTAACCACATAACATATAACTATGTATATATCACCGACATCAGCGCAGCCCGCATTTTTGCTGGCTAACAAGCGACTGAACCAATCAGGCACGACTACTGCTATGTGCCCCTCAGGCTCAAGGAAATGTCTCTCGCGTTTGCGTCCGTAACCGGCCAACGCAACGTAGGTGAAAGCATCCGAACGGCAAGTGTCGACCGTACACAGGCACTTATCCCGCCGGATCGAGCCCCAATTCGACACTCACGGCTTTGCGTTTTTCTTGCGCAGAATTCAGCGCATCAGCAGATCCGCGATCTCGATCGGCCGGCAATTGGTCCTGCAAGATTCTGGAGTGAGCCATGAGCTTATCTTTTTACGAAAAAACGCTCGCCATACCGCTGCTGCCTCACAAACGATTCAACGGTATCTTCAGTCGCCATGCTCTACTCGCCGGTGCCGTCGCTGTCGCACTGGCCATTGGTGGTGGTGGAGATGCATTTGCCAAAAACGGAGCTGGCGGTGGCGGTGGCGGTGGTGGCGGCGGGACTGCCAAGCCCCCGGGTTTGCCCTCGCCGTTCACGACACCCACACTGCCCGATCCGTTTTTTACAAACCCGACTGCGATTCATGGGTTTGACGTTACCGGTTTTATCCAAAACATGACCCTGGACACCACCAATGCGAATTGCCCCAATACCAGCGACCCGGGCCGCTTTGGGGGAACCGTCCAGTTGAACGGCGTCACGATTGTTGTCCCTTGCAACACCGTTATGCAGATGCCGGCCAACACCCTGACTTGGGCCGACTTCGTCAGGGTTGGAACCCTGGCGCTCGGAAAATCACCGGCGGCCTATCCCTCGTTCGAGATCCATGTGGTAGGCAATACTGTCTCCAACAAGCAAATTGCCGGGCTGATCTTTGTCTCCCAGCAATCAGTCAACGCGGGCAGCGGTGTCATCACCCGGATCGACTACACCAACGGCAACCTCGAAGTTGACAGCGGGAACCCGACGCAACCCACGATCATTCAGATCAACGATCCGAATGGACGTTTTGGCCGCGCCCAAAGCCCCGACCCACGCTTCTCCGTCGATGATGCCAACCCGACCATCCATGCCGCCACTGGCTACCCGATGTGCGTGCCACGTACGATTTCCGGGGACGATGCACTCTGCCCGCAGAAAAACCGGCCAACAGTGGTCACCCCGACCACGACCAACAACTGCCGCAACTTCAGCCAGGCCGGCGTCACGCCTCCGGCCAGTGGAGAGCTCTCGGGTCCAGCGGTGGGGCAGGTCTATTGCAGCCAGTACGTCATGAAGAGATTCAGCGATGCTACACGCACGGCGACGGACCCCGACCCGACACAACAGGCACCCTTCGAAGTCGGCGACTTCATCAGCTGGTCCGGTACTCTGTTCAAGTCAGCAACAACGGGCCTCCCGGACTTCATCTCTGCACACACGATCGAGGCGAATGTCGGGATCTACACTCAGCCTGGTTCGCAACCCAGCTACCTGGCTATCGGGGAGTTTGGCATCGGCACGGCCGACCCGGCAGCAACGGCCATCAACGGAGTAGCCCAGGAGACGCAGGACCGGATTTTCCTTGAAGCCTCGACCACCGACATCCAGACCCCGGTCGACATCTATCTGATAGATGTCAATCCATCGACGGGTGTGCAAACCAATCGCTGGATTACACCCTATGAGATGACGGGTGAATGCAACCCTGCGCTGGGCCTTGCGGCCAGCTGCCTGGGAGCCTCGGGTGGTATTACTACACAGAACACGGGTCCTCAGCCACAACGCGCCAGATTACGTGCGACCAGAGCGCCCACCGGGCTGCTTAGCCAGCCGACACGTACCTTGCGCGTCGTTGCGCGGTCACTTTGCGTTCCACAGCTAAGCCTATCCCAGGCCGGCGTGGACAGTTGCCTCCAGAATGCGGGCACGCTGACCGTCGCCAATGGACTGATTGCCGGACAGTATGTGGCGCCAGTGTTTGAGTTCATCTTTCCGGAAGGCGTCAAGCCTGGCGATCCGGTGGTGCCTAACGACTTCTGGCACCTGCCGTTCATACGTAACGGCGAAGGCGTGAGCACCCCGACTGGCGTCGGCCCTCTGGACCCGACGCCATGGTGAGCAAGGCCTGACCACAGCGCAAAAAAAACCGCCGCTCCCGGAGGAAGCGGCGGTTTCTTTTGAAGGACTGCGTTAAGGCTTAGTAGCCCAGGTCGAAGTTCTCTTCTTTCATGTCCATCAGGTTGTTGGCGCCCGACAGCATGGTTGCGACGTGAGTGCGGGTACGCGGCAGGATGCGCTGGAAGTAGAAGCGCGCAGTCTGCAGCTTGGCGGTGTAGAAGGCCTCTTCGGAAGTGCCGGCAGCCAGTTTCTCGGCAGCCAGACGCGCCATGTCAGCCCAGAAGTAGGCCAGGCAGGCATAACCGGAGTACATCAGGTAGTCCACGGAGGCCGCGCCGACTTCTTCGCGATCTTTCATGGCGGCCATACCGACCTTCATGGTCAGCTCGCCCCATTCCTTGTTCAGTGCAGCCAGCGGAGCGACGAACTCTTGAACCGCTTCGTTGCCTTCGTTGGTCTGACAGAACTTGTGGACGATCTTGGTGAAGCCTTTCAGAGCCTCGCCCTGGGTCATCAGCACTTTACGGCCCAGCAGGTCGAGTGCCTGGATACCGGTGGTGCCTTCGTACAGCATCGAGATGCGGCTGTCGCGAACGTTCTGCTCCATGCCCCACTCGGCGATGAAACCGTGACCGCCATAGATCTGCACACCGTGGTTGGCCGATTCGAAACCGACTTCGGTCATGAAGGCTTTGGCGATTGGCGTCATGAACGCCAACAGTGCGTCGGCTTTCTTCTTCTCTTCTTCGTCCACGCCGTACTTGACGATGTCGACCTGCTTGGCGGTGAAGTAAACCATCGCACGGTTGCCCTCGGCGAATGCCTTCATGGTCAACAGCATGCGGCGCACGTCAGGGTGGACGATGATCGGGTCAGCGGCTTTGTCTGGCGCTTTCGGGCCAGTCAGCGAGCGCATTTGCAGACGGTCACGAGCGTATTTCAGGCCGCCCTGGAAACCGACTTCGGCGTGGGCCAGGCCTTGCAGCGCGGTCCCCAGACGTGCGGTGTTCATGAAGGTGAACATGCAGTTCAGACCTTTGTTCGCCGGGCCGATCAGGAAACCGGTGGCGCCGTCGAAGTTCATCACGCAGGTAGCGTTGCCGTGGATGCCCATCTTGTGTTCCAGGGAACCGCAGGATACGGCGTTACGCGCGCCGACCGAACCATCAGCGTTCGGCATGAACTTCGGCACGATGAACAGGGAGATGCCTTTGGTGCCAGCCGGTGCATCCGGCAGGCGGGCCAGTACGATGTGGACGATGTTGTCGGCCATGTCGTGTTCACCGGCCGAGATGAAGATCTTGGTGCCGGAAACCTTGTAGGAACCGTCGGCCTGAGGCTCGGCCTTCGTGCGCAGCATGCCCAGGTCGGTGCCGCAGTGCGGCTCGGTCAGGCACATGGTGCCGGTCCATTCGCCGGAAACCAGTTTGGTCAGGTAAGCCTCTTGCTGCTCAGGGGTGCCGTGCTCGGAGATGGTGTTCATCGCACCGTGCGACAGGCCTGGGTACATGCCCCACGACCAGTTGGACTCGCCAACCATTTCGCTGATGGCCAGCCCCAGAGACTCCGGCAGGCCTTGGCCGCCGTGCTCAACGTCGTGGGCCAGGCTTGGCCAGCCGCCTTCGACGAATTGCTTGTAGGCCTCTTTGAAGCCAGTCGGGGTCTTGACGCCGGATTCGCTCCAGGTGCAACCCTCGATGTCGCCCACGCGGTTCAGCGGAGCCAGTACCTGCTCACAAAACTTGGCGCCTTCCTCAAGAATGGCGTCAACCATGTCCGGAGTTGCGTCGGCACAAGCCGGAAGGCTCTGATAGTGCGCTTCGTAGCCGAGCAGTTCGTCACGAACGAAGCGAATATCACGCAAGGGGGCCTTGTAGTCAGGCATAGCGATAAACCTCTGCTGATGTAACCGGGAATGAACGACCGCGTTGATTTGTTGTTGCGATCAAACAGTTGTTTGAAACATACGTTTACGCCGAAATCTTGTCAAGCGTCGATCTTTTGCCGTTCGTCATCGCAGGCTTGGACACACAGGCACAGGACAACGCAGCCGCGCTTTCGAAGCAGCCCGCCACACTGAAAAGATTAGTTGAGCAAGAAAGACTTACGCAGAAAAACGCCGCGAACAAACGCGGCGCTGGCGGGTGCGGATTCTTTAAAGAATCAAGCGTAGGTATCGATCAACGTCCCGAGCACTTCGTCGGCTGCCTTGGCGACTTTCACGCCCAGCTCCGCCTGAATCTTGCCTTGGGCCATTTCGACCACGTTGCTGCTCAGGTTCGATTGCTGGCTGCGATCAACTGATCGCAGCCGATCGACCTGCGCCTCGGAGGACTGGCTGGTGACCGAACGCTCGATCGTCATGTTGGCGATCTGCCCGGCGGCTTGATCGACACGGTTCTGCCCTGCCTGAAGGGTGCTCAGACCGGCATAAAAAGCGGTGCTTCCTGAGATTTCCATGGGAAAACTCGTCCTTGCAAAGGATCAACAGCGGCCATTGAAGCAGAGTGGCTGGCAAAACACCCGACAAAAACACTAATGGCACAGTGCCTTAACATAGGCAAAACCCGCATTGCAAAAACGTCAATCCAACAGGTCCAGTTGCAAGTGCTCGGCCACTGCTTCGGCCGTGACGGCCTTGAGTTTAGGCACACGCCCCAGGCACGGCGCCGGGAGGCGCTCGGCAAGGGTGGCCAGGTTTTCTTCCAGCCGCGAGGTCTTCGGGTCGATGATGTTGGCCACCCATCCCGCCAGTTGCAAACCGTCCCGGGCAATCGCTTCGGCGGTCAACAAGGCATGGCTGATACACCCCAGGCGCACACCGACCACCAGAATCACCGGCAGCTTCAATGCGATGGCGAGGTCCGACAGATTGTCCTGATCCGCCAACGGCACGCGCCAGCCGCCGGCGCCTTCGATCAGGGTGAAGTCCGCCTGCATGCTCAAAATCTGCCGCATCGGCGCCAGCAACGACTGCACCGTTAGCGCCACGCCCGCCTCTCGCGCCGCCAGATGCGGGGCAATGGCCGGCTCGAAGGCCACCGGATTGACCTGTGCATACGTCAGCGGCAGCGAACACTCCGCCAGCAAGGCCAGCGCATCGGCGTTGCGCAGGCCTTTGGGCGTCACATCGCAACCGGAAGCGACCGGTTTGCCCGCCGCTGTGCTCAATCCCGCTGAACGCGCCGCATGCAGCAGCCCGGCAGCGACCGTGGTTTTACCGACATCGGTATCCGTACCGGCGATGAAATAGGCTGCGCTCATAAGGGTTTCTCCAAAACGGCGTACACCACTTGATAAGTCGCCGGCAGGCCCTGGGCCTGACGAAACTGCTCGTAAGCCTCAATCAGACCCAAAATCCGCGCCCGGCCGGTCAAGCCACCGGGCCGCCCGGGATTAAGATTGTGCGCGCCCAGCGCCTTGAGTTCATGGGTCAGGCTGCGCACATCCAGGTAATGCAGCACGTGCGGTTCGTTTTGCAGACTGACGACACGTAACCCACTGGCTGCACACAACTGTTGATACAGACCAAACTCCCGAAAGCGGTTGACGTGCACCATGCCATCGACCTGCCGCCAGCTGTCGCGCAGTTCAAACAACGTCCCTGCACAAAGACTAGCAAACGCGAAAATGCCACCCGGTTTCAGCACCCGAAAGGCTTCACTGAGCACCGAGTCGAAGTCCGCGCACCACTGCACCGCCAGGCTGGAGAAGATCAGATCGCAGGTCGAATCCTGCAGTGGCAAACGCTCGGCATCGCCGGCCACGAAGTGCGCGGCACCGCCCAATGGCCGGGCGTGGTTGAGCATGCCTTCGGCGATGTCCAGCGCCACACCGTGACTGCCCGCAAATTGCTCCCCCAAGGCACGACTGAAATGCCCGGTGCCACAGCCCAGATCCAGCCAACGCTGCGGTACGAAGCTCTGCGGCAGGCGCCTGAGCAATTGGCTGCCGACATCACGCTGCAACTCGGCCACGCTGTCATAGCTTTCCGCCGCGCGGGAGAATGAGGCTGCTACCTGGCGCTTGTCGGGCAAGCCGCCGGGCAGGTTGGGAAGGGATAAATCAGTCATCGCCGGACTCATGCAAAAAGGCCTGGATCGCCCCCGCCACACCGTGGGGATCTTCCAGGAGAAACGCGTGGCCGGCCTGTTCAATCAGACCGATTTCGACATCCGGCAGCAATGCCAACAACTCGCCCGCCGCTTCCACCGGCACCAGCCCGTCGAGGCCGGCAAACAAATGCAGTTGCGGACCGCGGAACGATTGCAGTGCCTGCCGGGTATCCAGTTGCGCGAGCACTTGCAGACCACTGAGCAGCACCGGCGCGGCGGTATTCGGTGCGCCCCCGAGCAACAACCGCGACAAGCCACGCGGGTCTTCGGCGCCTTGGGCGCAGAGCAGTGAAAAGCGTTTCAACGTCGCGCGCGGATCGGTTTCACATCCCGCCAGAAACGCATCGAAGGTTTCCCCTGGCATGGCGCTAGACCATTGTTCATGGGCGACAAAAGAAGCGTTGCTGGCCAGGGTGAACAAACCACAACAGCGATCGCCACGCCGAGCCGCCAACTCGCAGGCGAGCATGCCGCCCAATGACCAGCCGCCCAGCCAGGTATCTTGCGGCAATGTCGAATCAAGCTCATCGAGCCACTCTTCAAGATCGCTCGACTCCAGCTCCGGCAACGGCTCGATCTCGACGTGCAGGTGCTCATCCAGCCCGCGCAAGGCCGCCGCCAAAGGCTCCAGCGGTGAAACGCCAAGGCCCCAGCCGGGCAGCAGAATCAGACGATCACGCATGGTTTGGCTCCGGCTTCAGTTGTTGAAAACAATCGGCCAGTCCGTTTAACAATAGCTGTACCTGGGCTTCGCTGTGGGCAGCCGTCAGCGTGACCCGCAGTCGAGCGCTGCCGGCGGGTACGGTCGGCGGGCGAATCGCGGTCACCATCAACCCGCGCTCGCGCAGCATTTGCGAAAAGCGCACCGCACGCCCGGCGTCGCCGACCATGATCGGCTGGATCGGCGTGAAGCTGTCCATGAGTTCCAGGCCAATCTGTTCGGCACCGAGGCGGAACTGGCGGATCAGCGTCTGCAAATGCTCGCGGCGCCAGTGTTCGCTGCGCAGCAGTTCCAGGCTTTTCAGGGTGGCGCAGGCCAGCGCCGGTGGCTGGCTGGTGGTGTAGATGTAGGGACGGGCGAACTGGATCAGACTTTCGATCAGTTCTTCGCTGCCGGCCACAAAGGCACCGGCCGTACCGAACGCTTTGCCGAGGGTACCGACCAGCACTGGAACGTCTTCCTGGCTCAAACCGAAATGTTCGACGATGCCACCACCGTTGGCACCCAGCGGACCAAAACCATGAGCGTCATCGACCATCAACCAGGCGCCTTTGGCCTTGGCCTCTCGGGCCAACGCTGGCAAGTCGGCAATATCGCCGTCCATGCTGAACACGCCGTCGGTGACCACCAGCGTATTGCCGGTGGCTTTTTCCAGGCGTTTGGCCAGGCTCACCGGGTCGTTGTGCAGATAACGGTTGAACCGCGCGCCGGACAACAGCCCCGCGTCGAGCAGCGACGCATGATTGAGCCGGTCTTCGAGCACCGTATCACCCTGCCCCACCAGCGCCGTGACCGCGCCGAGGTTGGCCATGTAACCGGTGGTGAACAGCAACGCGCGAGGGCGACCGGTCAGGTCGGCCAACGCTTCTTCCAGGGCATGGTGCGGGGCGCTATGGCCGATGACCAAATGTGACGCCCCTCCACCCACACCCCACTTCGAAGCGCCGGCACGCCAGGCTTCGATCACTTGCGGATGATTGGCCAGGCCCAGGTAGTCGTTGTTACAGAACGCCAGCAACGGCTGGCCATCGACCACCACTTGCGGCCCCTGCGGGCTTTCGAGCAGCGGGCGCTGGCGGTAGAGGTTTTCGGCACGACGGGCAGCAAGGCGTGCGGCGAGATCGAAAGACATGCAGGCCTCGACGTTCAGATCACAGAAATCAAAATGAATGCGATTCCTGTGGGAGCGAGCTTGCTCGCGATGACGGCGTCACATTCAACATTGATGTCGACGGACCTGACGCAATCGCGAGCAAGCTCGCTCCCACAGTGTTCTGCATTCCAACCCGAGAAGTCGGTGGAAGACTCAGACGGCTGCGTTATAGAACTGCTCGCTGCTCTTCTGCTCCACCAGCGCCTGCTCGATAGCGGCCTGATGCACTTCATCGGCGTGCTCTTCGCGGGCTTCCGGCAGGATGCCCAGACGCGAGAACAGTTGCATGTCCTTGTCGGCCTGCGGGTTGGCGGTGGTCAGCAGTTTTTCGCCGTAGAAAATCGAGTTGGCGCCGGCGAAGAACGCCAGGGCCTGCATCTGTTCGTTCATGGCTTCGCGGCCGGCGGACAGGCGCACGTGGGATTTTGGCATCAGGATCCGCGCGACGGCGAGCATGCGGATGAAGTCGAACGGATCGACGTCGTCGGCATTTTCCAGCGGCGTACCGGCGACTTTCACCAGCATGTTGATCGGCACCGACTCCGGATGCTCCGGCAGGTTGGCCAGCTGGATCAGCAGGTTAGCGCGGTCATCCAGCGACTCGCCCATGCCGAGAATGCCGCCGGAGCAGATCTTCATCCCCGAATCACGCACATACGCCAGGGTTTGCAGGCGCTCGCTGTAGGTGCGGGTGGTGATGATGCTGCCGTAGAACTCGGGCGAGGTGTCGAGGTTGTGGTTGTAGTAGTCGAGGCCGGCCTTGGCCAGCGCTTCGGTCTGCTCCTGATCCAGGCGACCGAGGGTCATGCAGGTTTCCAGGCCCAGGGCTTTCACGCCTTCGACCATCTTCAGTACATAAGGCATGTCCTTGGCCGACGGGTGCTTCCACGCCGCGCCCATGCAGAAGCGGGTCGAACCGATGGCCTTGGCGCGAGCGGCCTCTTCGAGGACCTTCTGCACTTCCATCAACTTTTCTTTTTCCAGGCCGGTGTTGTAGTGACCGGACTGCGGACAATATTTGCAATCTTCCGGGCAGGCGCCGGTTTTGATCGACAGCAGGGTCGATACCTGGACGCGGTTGGCGTCGAAATGCGCACGGTGCACCGTCTGCGCCTGGAACAACAGGTCATTGAATGGCTGAACGAAGAGTGCTTTGACTTCGGCCAAAGTCCAGTCATGACGCAGGGTTGCAGTGGTGCTGGCACTCATGGGCGTTTCCTTTGAATTATGCTTTGGCACGCGGCTGGGTAATGGAATGTCACAGCCGCCTCACAGATGTTTCGGCATATTTAAGGAAGAGCGATGCGCTGTCAACCACGATACGAAGGACCGGTTTACATCTGGTCAAAAAACAAACAGCCATGCCTTTTGTGCGATGAAACGGCCGACGGCATCTCCCCTGTCTGCACGGCCTGCGAAACCGAGCTGCCCTGGCTCGGCGATCATTGCATCACCTGCGCCCTGCCGCTCCCGGCCGCGGGCCTGACCTGCGGCCATTGCCTGAAGCAGCCACCGGCCTTCGAACAAGTGATTGTCCCCTGGACCTACAGTTTTCCGGTAGATAGCCTGATCACCCGCTTCAAACACAACGCAAAGTGGCCGTTTGGCCGCCTGCTCGCCGAACTTCTCGCTCAATACCTGCAACATCGCTTCGAAGACGATCTGCAGCGACCCGATGTGCTGATCCCGGTGCCGCTGGCCAACCGACGCCTGCGCCAGCGCGGGTTCAACCAGGCGGCGATGCTGGCTCACTGGTTGAGTGCAAGTCTTGATATCCCTAGCGACGAACGGTTGCTGCTACGAACCCAAGACACCGACGCCCAACAGGCCTTGAACGCCGAAGCCCGCCGAAAGAACCTGCGCAACGCTTTCGCCCTGGCACCCGGCGCCGTCGTCAAAGGCCAGCACCTGGCCCTGGTCGACGACGTCCTGACCACCGGTGCCACGGCCCAGGCCCTGGCTCGCCTGCTGATGGACGCCGGTGCGACGAGGGTCGACGTCTATTGCCTGGCCCGCACGCCAAAACCCGGCGAGACACCCTGACTTGACTCGCGCGGCCCAAGCGGCCAACGTCCCCACCATCGTCACCACCCAAAGCGACTTGCCATGTCTTTGCCAACCTTGTTGTCCCAGCACATTGTCCGCCGTCCGCAGCGCATCGCCCTGCTGCAGCACATTGCCGAACAAGGCTCGATCACCCGCGCGGCAAAAAGCGCGGGCCTGAGCTACAAGGCCGCCTGGGATGCAATCGATGAGCTGAACAACCTGGCGCAAAAGCCGCTGGTGGAGCGGATAGTCGGTGGCAAGGGCGGCGGCGGTGCCCGCCTGTCCATCGAAGGTGAGCGGGTGTTGCGGCTGTACCAGAAGCTGCAAGCCTTGCAGGCTCAAGTGCTGGAAGCCGCTGAAGACGCGAGCGACCTCGACCTGCTCGGGCGTTTGATGCTGCGCACCAGTGCACGCAATCAGTTGCACGGCAAGGTGATAGCGATCGAACCTCAGGGGCGCAACGACCTGATTCGCCTCCAGGTCGCCGAAGACGTGATCGTCGACGCGCAAATCACCCACGACAGCACCGAGCGCCTGGAACTGCAAATCGGCACCGAAGTCGTGGCATTGATCAAGGCCGGCTGGCTCGATGTGCTGGCAATCGATTCAGCCGAAACGCCTGGAAACAATTGCCTCAGCGGCATCATCGAAAAAATCCTCGACGCCGACGATGGTCCCAGCGAAGTGCGCATCACCCTGCCCAACGGCTTGACGCTATGCGCCCTGGCCGAGCCGAAGTATCTGCAAGCATTGGCGCTGACGTGCGGCAAACCGGTGCGCGTGGAGTTTTCGCCGTCCAGGGTTCTGCTGGGCACACCGCTATAAGCAAAACTGCAACAAAAGGTTCATTACTCACCATTAAGGTGTTTGCAAAATCCGCAGGGAGCCTGAAATGAGCCTATTAGAAGAAAACCAGTCCACCGACCTCGAAAACATGGTCGGCCTCAGCCGTCGCGGCTTCATCAGCGCAGGTGCCCTGTGCGGCGCTGCGATGTTCCTCGGCGGCAACCTGCTGAGCCGCAGCGTGATGGCCGCCAGTGTCAGCGCCGGTAACAGCCAGTTGTTGGGCTTCGACAGCATTGCCGCCGCCACCAGCGACTCCATCACCCTGCCAGCGGGCTACAAGTCCTCGGTGCTGATCAGCTGGGGCCAGCCTCTGCACAAGGACGGTCCGGCGTTCGACCCGAGCGGCAACGGCAGCGCCGAACATCAGGAAGTCCAGTTCGGCGACAACAACGACGGCATGAGCCTGTTCGAATTTCCGGGCGAAAAAGACCGGGTGCTGATGGCGATCAACAACGAATACACCAACTACCGCTACCTCTACGCCCACGGCGGCATGCCGCAATCGGCGGAAGAAGTGCGCAAGGCGCTGGCCTGCGAAGGTGTGTCGGTGATTGAAGTGCAGCGCAAGAACGGCCAATGGCAATTCGTCCAGGGCTCGCGCTACAACCGCCGGATTCACGGCAACGCACCGATCAGCCTGAGCGGCCCGGCCGCCGGACATGCCCTGCTGAAAACCAGCGCCGATCCGCACGGCAAGAACGTCCTCGGTACGTTCCAGAACTGCGCCAATGGCAAGACGCCGTGGGGCACCTATCTGACCTGTGAAGAGAACTTCACTGACTGCTTCGGCAGCAGCAACGCCGAGCAGAAATTCGACCCGGCACAAAAACGCTACGGCGCAGTGGTGACCAGCAAAGAAATCAACTGGCATCAGCACGACGAGCGCTTCGACCTGGCCAAGAACCCCAACGAACTCAACCGTCACGGCTGGGTGGTGGAGATCGATCCGTTCGATCCGAAATCGACGCCAGTCAAACGCACGGCCCTGGGACGTTTCAAACACGAAAACGCAGCCCTGGCCGAAACCGCCGACGGTCACGCCGTGGTGTACATGGGCGACGATGAGCGCGGTGAGTTCATCTACAAATTCGTCAGCCGCGACAAGATCGACCACAAGAACCCCAAGGCCAACCGCGACATTCTCGACCACGGCACCCTGTACGTGGCGCGTTTCGATGCGGGCGACGGCAATGCCGATCACCCGAAAGGCCAAGGTGAATGGATCGAACTGACCCACGGCAAAAACGGCATCGACGCCAGCAGCGGCTTTGCCGATCAGGCCGAAGTGCTGATCCATGCCCGTCTCGCCGCCAGTGTGGTGAAAGCCACGCGCATGGACCGGCCGGAATGGATCGTGGTCAGCCCCAAGGATGGCCAGGTCTACTGCACGCTGACCAACAACGCCAAGCGTGGCGAAGACGGGCAACCGGTGGGCGGGCCGAACCCACGCGAGAAGAACGTCTACGGGCAGATCCTGCGCTGGCGCACCGAGCGTGACGATCACGGCTCGAAAACCTTTGCCTGGGACCTGTTCGTCGTCGCCGGTAATCCGGGTGTTCACGCTGGCACACCAAAAGGCGGATCGTCGAACATCACGCCGCAGAACATGTTCAACAGTCCGGACGGTCTGGGCTTCGACAAGACCGGGCGCTTGTGGATTCTCACCGATGGCGATTCGAGCAACGCTGGAGACTTTGCCGGCATGGGTAACAACCAGATGCTCTGTGCCGACCCGGTAACCGGCGAAATTCGCCGCTTCATGGTTGGGCCGATAGGTTGTGAAGTGACGGGGATCAGCTTCTCGCCGGACCAGAAGACCCTGTTTGTCGGGATCCAGCATCCGGGTGAAAACGGTGGTTCGACCTTTCCCGAGCATCTGCCCAATGGCAAGCCGCGGTCATCGGTGATGGCGATTTCGCGGGAAGATGGCGGGATCGTCGGCGCCTGACAGGGCCTCTTCGCGGGCAAGCTCGCTCCCACTTTGGATTGTCGGTGTGCATGCGATCGGCGGCACACCAGAGATCTCCTGTGGGAGCGAGCTTGCTCGCGATGGCGTCAGCCCAGACACCACACATCTCAGTCCAACCACTAAAACCGCGCCGTCTGCGCTACCATGCCTGGCCGGACGCAGCAGCCTGCTGCGCGCAGGAGTCAGCATGGCCCACCCGTTTGAAACCCTCACACCAGACCTCGTGCTCGATGCCGTCGAAAGCATCGGCTTTCTCAGCGACGCGCGCATCCTGGCCCTCAACAGCTACGAGAACCGCGTCTATCAAGTCGGTATCGAAGACGCCGAGCCGCTGATCGCCAAGTTCTACCGGCCGCAACGCTGGAGCAACGAAGCGATTCTGGAAGAGCACCAGTTCACCGCCGAACTCGCCGACTGCGAGGTGCCAGTCGTGGCGCCGTTGATCCACAACGGTGAAACCCTGCACGAACACAACGGTTTCCGTTTCACCCTGTTCCCCCGCCGTGGCGGCCGCGCACCGGAGCCGGGCAACCTCGACCAGCTGTATCGCCTGGGCCAGTTGCTCGGGCGCCTGCATGCGGTCGGCTCGACCCGACCGTTCGAGCACCGTGAAGCACTGGCGGTGAAAAACTTCGGCCATGACTCGCTGGCCACCTTGCTCGACGGCAACTTCATCCCCCGCAGCCTGCTGCCGGCCTACGAATCGGTGGCCCGCGATCTGCTCAAGCGTGTGGAAGATGCCTACAGCAACACGCCGCACCAAAACATCCGCATGCACGGTGACTGCCACCCCGGCAACATGATGTGCCGCGACGAGATGTTCCACATCGTCGATCTCGACGACTGCCGCATGGGGCCGGCGGTGCAGGACATCTGGATGATGCTCGCCGGTGATCGTCAGGATTGCCTGAGCCAGTTGTCGGAACTGATGGACGGCTACAACGAGTTCCACGACTTCGACCCGCGTGAACTGGCGCTGATCGAACCGTTGCGCGCCTTGCGCCTGATGCACTACAGCGCCTGGCTCGCCCGCCGCTGGGACGATCCTGCATTCCCCCGTAGTTTCCCGTGGTTCGGTACCGAGCGTTATTGGGGGGATCAGGTGTTGGCGTTGCGTGAACAACTGGCGGCGCTCAATGAAGAGCCACTGAAGTTGTTCTGACCCACCCTGAATCCCACAGTTGTTCGTGTTCACAAATACCCTACCTATTCAGTCAGGACATCCGCTGACAAATCTCCTTACAATCCCCTCTTTGTTAGCTGCCTAAGCAAGGATTCTGCATGCAAGCCGCCAACCCGCGTCGCGGGTACATTCTAGGCCTGAGTGCCTACATCATCTGGGGACTTTTCCCCCTCTACTTCAAAGCCATCGCCAGCGTGCCCGCCGTGGAAATCATCATCCACCGGGTGCTGTGGTCGGCGCTGTTCGGCGCCTTGTTGCTGATGGTCTGGAAGCATCCCGGCTGGTGGCGCGAGCTGCGGGAAAACCCGCGAAGGATGGCGACCCTGGCCCTGAGTGGTGCGCTGATCGCGGCCAACTGGCTGACCTACGTCTGGTCGGTGAACAACGGCCGCATGCTGGAGGCCAGCCTCGGTTACTACATCAACCCGTTGGTGAACGTGTTACTGGGCATGCTGATTCTTGGTGAACGGCTGCGGCGCATGCAATGGATTGCCGTCGGTCTGGCGGCTGTTGGGGTGGCGCAGCAGGTCTGGCAAGTGGGCAGCCTGCCGTGGGTGTCGCTGGTGCTGGCACTGACCTTCGGTTTCTATGGCCTGATTCGCAAGCAGGCGCCGGTCAAGGCGCTGCCGGGGCTGGTGGTGGAAACCTGGATGCTGGTGCCGATTGCCCTCGGCTGGTTGCTGCTCAATCCGACGGCCAGCAGCGCCCAGGCGGAATTCTGGACCACCTCCCAGGCCTGGTGGCTGGTCGCCGCCGGCCCGATCACGCTGGTGCCGCTGGTCTGTTTCAACGCGGCTGCACGGCATTTGCCCTACACGACATTGGGGTTTCTCCAGTATCTGGCACCGACACTGGTGCTGCTGCAAGCGGTCCTGCTGTTTGGCGAGCACCTGTCGTCCAGCACCCTGGTAGCGTTCATGTTTATCTGGGCCGGTCTGGCGGTTTACAGCGTCGATGCGTGGATAAGTTTGCGCCGCCGCAGCTGATCAAAAAACGCACAGAACCCTACAGGCCACGTCTCCCGTGGCCTGCATCATTCCTTCCCAAGGTTATCCACAGCGTGATCCCCACCGTTTGTGCGCAAGTGGCTGAAACTGCTGGTTTTTTGATCAGATCCTGGAGAACCCCGGTCGGCGTGGCCTGGCGGGGTGTCTCTACAGGTTATCCACAGGCGGGTGCACGTTTAACTTGGATAACCTGATCAGGGTTCACTGCGCAGCACCAATTCGACCATCAGATCGTCAGCCAGGGTTTCCAGGCGCGATTGCAATACGTCCAGCGACAGGGTCAGCGGGACCGCAAGAATCGCCTCGGCATGGAACAACGGCTCGCTGCTCATCGGTGCCGGGCGCACTTCGGTGACCAGCCGCTCCAGATTCACCCCCTGCTCGCTAAGCAAGCGCGTGATGTCACGCACGATCCCCGGGCGATCATTGCCCACCAGTTCCATGGCGATCGGTTTCCAGGTGCAGGATTGTTCGATACCGCTTTCAGCGATCAATACGCGAATGCCCTGGACGGACAAGCCCTGCAGGGCATCGACCAATTCGTCGTAGGCCTCGGCCGGCACCCCCACTCGAAGAATCCCGGCGAATTGTCCCGCCATGCGCGACATGCGGCTTTCCAGCCAATTGCCGCCGTGCTCGGCAATGCATTGGGCAATGCGCTCGACTTGCCCGGGCTTGTCCGGAGCAAAAACAGTGAGTACGAGGTGGTCCATGGCGCAGCCCTCCAGTCATGACTTTTGTTATAGAGAACCAAGTATAGGCAAGGGGAACCATTCAGCGTGGCACTACTCCCTCGCCATAGAAAAGCGTCGCCCCATAGCAGAGCACCAAAGATAATGTGTACAACTTTCGATATTTAGCTGGAACAATCCACTGGTTTTTTGAGAACATCACGCTCCGCGCCGTGACCGCAATGCGTCATGGGGTCGCAGAACGACGTAATTAGTCTAATTTTCACAACCGCAATTCATCATGTAGTATGCCGCAGCGTGCACTACATGACGTTGGATCGATGTCTGCCGCAGGCACGTTCGCAACCCTGAAAGCCCTGTCAGCAAGGCCCCAAGCCGTTGATCGGTCCCAACCCAGCCGCCTGTCATGGGCATGTACTGGTAGAGGGGTTTGTGGTTTAAATGGCCAATGGCTTCATTGTTAAATTGAAGAGCTGAAAAGCGAAATAGCTGAGCAGAGTGAGGCAAGCAATGACTGAACACGTTCAAGTCGGTGGCCTGCAGGTCGCCAAAGTCCTGTTCGACTTCGTGAACAACGAAGCCATTCCCGGTACCGGCCTCACCGCCGATAAGTTCTGGGCCGGTGCCGACAAGGTCATCCATGACCTGGCGCCGAAGAACAAAGCCCTACTCGCCAAACGCGATGATTTCCAGGCTCGTATCGACGGCTGGCACCAACAGCGTGCCGGTCAGGCGCACGACGCCGTGGCCTATAAAGCCTTTCTGCAAGACATCGGTTATCTGCTGCCAGAAGCAGCCGATTTCCAGGCAACGACGCAAAACGTCGATGACGAAATCGCCCGCATGGCCGGCCCACAGCTCGTGGTGCCGGTGATGAACGCCCGCTTCGCGCTCAATGCCTCGAACGCCCGCTGGGGCTCGCTGTACGATGCGCTCTACGGCACCGACGCCATCAGCGAAGCCGACGGCGCGGAAAAAGGCAAAGGCTACAACAAGGTGCGCGGTGACAAGGTTATCGCCTTCGCTCGTGCCTTCCTCGACGAATCGGCGCCATTGGCAGCCGGCTCCCACGTTGACTCCACCGGCTACAAGATCGTCGATGGCAAACTGGTGGTCGCCCTTAAAGGCGGCAGCAACACCGGCCTGCGCAACGACGCGCAACTGATCGGCTTCCAGGGCGATGCCGCTGCACCGACCGCGATCCTGCTGAAAAACAATGGCCTGCATTTCGAAATCCAGGTCGACGCCAACACCCCGGTCGGCCAGACCGACGCGGCCGGCGTCAAAGACATCCTGATGGAAGCCGCGTTGACCACCATCATGGACTGCGAAGACTCCGTCGCTGCTGTCGATGCCGATGACAAAGTGGTGATCTACCGCAACTGGCTCGGCCTGATGAAGGGCGATCTGTCGGAAAGCGTCGCCAAGGGCGGTCAGACCTTTACCCGTACCATGAACGCCGACCGTACCTACACCGCTGTCGATGGCAGTGAACTGAGCCTGCACGGTCGTTCGTTGCTGTTCGTGCGTAACGTCGGTCACCTGATGACCATCGACGCGATCCTCGACAAAGATGGCAATGAAGTGCCGGAAGGCATTCTCGATGGCCTGGTGACTTGCCTGTCGGCGATCCACAACCTGAACGGCAACAGCTCGCGCAAGAACAGCCGCACCGGCTCGGTCTACATCGTGAAGCCGAAGATGCACGGCCCTGAAGAAGCGGCGTTCACCAACGAGCTGTTCGGTCGCATCGAAGACGTGCTGGGCCTGCCGCGCAACACCCTCAAAGTCGGGATCATGGACGAGGAGCGTCGTACCACGATCAACCTCAAGGCCTGCATCAAGGCAGCGAGCGAGCGTGTGGTGTTCATCAACACCGGTTTCCTCGACCGCACCGGCGATGAAATCCACACCTCCATGGAAGCCGGCCCGATGGTGCGCAAGGCGGACATGAAGGCGGAAAAATGGATCGGCGCCTACGAGAACTCCAACGTCGATATCGGTCTGAGCACCGGCCTGCAAGGTCGCGCGCAGATCGGTAAAGGCATGTGGGCCATGCCTGATCTGATGGCGGCGATGCTCGAACAGAAAATCGCTCACCCGCTGGCCGGTGCCAACACCGCCTGGGTACCATCGCCGACCGCTGCTGCCCTGCACGCGCTGCACTACCACAAGGTTGATGTGTTCGCCCGTCAGGCCGAACTGGCCAAGCGTGCCCATGCCTCTGTCGACGACATCCTGACCATTCCGCTGGCGGTGAACCCGCAGTGGACCGCCGAACAGATCAAGAACGAACTGGACAACAACAGCCAGGGCATTCTCGGTTACGTGGTCCGTTGGATCGACCAGGGCGTCGGCTGTTCGAAAGTGCCTGATATCAACGATGTCGGCCTGATGGAAGACCGTGCAACGCTGCGTATTTCCAGCCAGCACATCGCCAACTGGCTGCGCCACGGCATCGTTACCGAAGAGCAGGTCATGGAAAGCCTCAAGCGCATGGCACCGGTGGTTGACCGCCAGAACGCCGGTGATGCGCTGTACCGTCCGCTGGCCCCGAACTTCGACAGCAACATCGCCTTCCAGGCGGCGGTCGAGTTGGTGGTCGAAGGCACCAAGCAACCGAACGGCTACACCGAGCCGGTCCTGCACCGTCGTCGTCGCGAGTTCAAGGCGAAGAACGCGTTTTAAACCTGCTCTCTGGACAGCAATCCCCCGGTTGAAAAACCGGGGGATTTTTGTTTCTGCTTCCTGCAAATGCAGGACTATCTCCTGTAACGCAACGCGTTTTCAGCGATGTGACGGCCTATTCTCGATGCATTCATGAACAAGGCGATTCCAAGGACCGTAATTATGAGAGCAAACAGTTTTTCGCCACCAATGGGTTCGTCGAGTACATACCAGGAGGTCAAGATCCCCGATATCGGAACAATCACTGACAACGGTGCAACCTGACTCGCCGGATACTTCTCAATCATTCGATTCCACACCCAATACCCGAACACTGTCGCCACATAGGCCTGGAACAGGACAGATACCAGCACCGGAGCAGTTATGTCCGTTAGCAACGTCTGGAAAGGGGCTGCTCCCTTGACCCAATAAGTCATCAGATATAGAGGAGGTGTTGCATACAGACTCGACCAAACGACAAAGGAAAATATATCAACCACTTTGCTTCTCTTGACCAGCACATTGCAAAGACTCCAGAACAATGCGCCGAGCAGTACCAGAAAAAGTCCAAAGCTTTCGGCATCACCGTGCGTTACATGAATAATAAACATCAGCCCCACCAACGCCATGAGAATGCCGGCCACTTGTATTGCCGTCATTTTCTCGCCAAACAGCAGTACTCCCCAGATGACCGTGAAAAAAGCACTGAATTGCAAGAGCAAAGATGTCACGCCGGCACTGACGCCAAGAAACATGCCATAGTTCATCAGCCAGCACATTCCGATACCAAACAACAGACCGTAGACGATAGTTACAAAAGTACTGACACCCTTCGGTTTCGGGATGAAGAACACCAGTGGCAATGCGCAGAAAGTAAAGCGCAACGCTGTCAATATGAACGGATCGATACCGTCAAGACTGATATCAATTACCGTAAAATTGCTGCCCCACATGATTGTCACACCGACAATAAGTACAAGATCGCGAAATTCCATTCTCTTTATCATATCGTCCTCATTGCGATACACATCCACACAATCCAGGAAGAGTAATGACCTGACCCTTGTCAGTATTTCGCCCGCAGGAGCTAGCCGCAGACTGAACACACGACAACCATCAACATGCTCAAGCAACTAAAATCGGAGAGCCAAACTGGTAACCCGGATAGTGCTACGACAGATTTTATCAAACCAAGTACGACATCAAACAAACGCCGACATCGGTTTCAAGAGCTGAACAATAACTGAATCATCGAAAGAAAAAACGAACTATTTGTGAGTGGTTTTTTCGCAGATAAATTGGACAAACTTGATTACAAGTTAAATTCAGAAAAACAACTAAAACCTGTAATTAACAATTACAGGAGATCAGTTATTTAATGCCCAATTCGCGTTTTACCATTGTCAGCAGATGACTGGCGTCGATCGGCTTGAGCAGAAAGTCCACCACGCTCAAATGCATCGCGGCGATAGCGTCCTTCACGTCGGCGTCACCCGAGACAATGATGATTGGCAATGCCGCCCTTTCCGATTCGCGTACCTGACGGATCAGGTCCAAACCATCAACGTGACCCATCCGCAGGTCGGTGATCAGTAAACCGATCGAGGGCTTTTTGATTTCTGCCTCGGTCGCCAGGATCTTGAGTGCCGCTTCGCCACTGGCTGCCGTCATGCAGCAAATGCCCTCCAACGCGAGGATCTCTGACAACAGCTCGCGGGCGTCTTTATCGTCGTCGACGATCAGCACCCGTTGCAGCGGCAGGTCAGGTTCCAGCATGACGGCACTCAGCGCTTCGCGCTCGGCGTCACTCAAAATATCGTGGTCGGGCATGGCTTTCCCTATATGTTCAATACAATTCCCTGGCACAGCAGTGAGACATCGCTAAGCAGACCATCAATGTGCACCTCGTCGGAGAATAGTCCAATAGGGCAGCAGAGAGGTTTTTCGCACAGTTGCGTAGGACTCTTCCGACATTTCAGCGCGCCAACCGCCTACCTAGACTTACGTCCAATGGGCACTCCGGCCACAGGGGTCGACCATGTCTGGGTCATCCGACTACAACAATTCAAAAAAAGACTGCGGTAATGGTTATGAGTAAAGCGGACGCCTTCACACAGGCAGGGAAAACCGCGGTGTTGCAGAACATCCAGGGCACGTTGCAATTCCTTCAGCGCTTCCCGCCCTTCAACCAGATGGAACACGCTCACCTGGCGTATCTGGTCGAGCAATGTCAGCTGCGTTTTTACGCCCCCGGCGAGAGCATCATCAAACCCGCCGACGGCCCGGTTGAGCACTTCTATATCGTCAAGCAAGGCCGGGTCGTGGGCGAGCGCCCACATACGGCCAGAGGTGGCACCGAAACGGTCTTCGAAATCACCACTGGCGAGTGTTTCCCCCTCGCGGCGTTGCTGGGTGAACGGGCGACCCGCACCGAGCACCTGGCCGGCGAAGACACTTTCTGCCTGCAACTGAACAAGCCGGCGTTCATCCGTCTGTTTTCGCTATCGGACACCTTCCGCAACTTCGCCCTGCGCTGCGTCAGCAGCCTGCTGGATCAGGTCAACCAGCAAGTGCAGCAAAAAGCCGTGGAAACCCTCGGCACCCAATATTCGCTCAATACACGACTGGGCGAATTGGCCATGCGTCACCCCGTAACGTGCGCCCCGCAGACGCCATTGCGCGAAGCCGTGACGTTGATGCACGAACAACAGGTCGGCAGCATCGTGGTGGTCGATGAACTCAAGGCGCCACTGGGGATTTTCACCCTGCGCGACCTGCGCCAGACCGTGGCCAACGGCAGCAGTGACTTCAACGAAGCGATCGAGGGGCACATGACCCGGGCGCCGTTCTTCCTGTCGCCGGATCACAGTGCTTTCGACGCGGCGATTGCCATGACCGAGCGGCACATCGCCCATGTCTGCCTGGTCAAGGACCAACGCTTGTGCGGCGTGGTTTCCGAGCGCGATCTGTTTTCCCTGCAACGGGTCGACCTGGTGCACCTGGCCCGCACTATCCGCAATGCCCAGAAGGTGGAAAACCTGGTGGCGCTGCGGGGCGAAATCGGTCAACTGGTCGAGCGCATGCTGGCCCACGGTGCGTCCTCGACGCAGATCACCCACATCATCACCTTGCTCAACGACCACACCGTGTGCCGGGTGATCGAACTGACCCTCGCCGAAAAAGGCGACCCCGGCGTGCCGTTCAGCTGGCTGTGTTTCGGCAGTGAAGGCCGTCGCGAGCAGACCCTGCACACCGATCAGGACAACGGCATTCTGTTCGAAGCCAGGGATGCGGCCCATGCCGCCGAGATTCGCGGCAAGCTGCTGCCCATTGCCCAGCAGATCAACCAGAGCCTGGCGCTGTGCGGCTTCACCTTGTGCAAGGGCAATATCATGGCCGGCAACCCCGAGCTGTGCCTGTCCCGGGCCGAATGGGCGCGGCGCTTTGCGGCGTTTATCCGCGAGGCAACCCCGGAGAACCTGCTGGGTTCGAGCATCTATTTCGATTTGCGCGTGGTCTGGGGCAGCGAGCAAGGCTGTGAGCAGTTGCGTCGGGGCATTCTCGATCAGGTCGGCGACAACCGTTTGTTCCAACGCATGATGGCCGAGAATGCGCTGCGCAATCGCCCGCCCGTAGGGCGTTTCCGCGAATTCGTGCTGGCGCGCAAAAATGGCGAGAAGGCCACCCTGGACCTGAAGATTCAGGGCCTGGCACCGTTTGTTGACGGCGCCCGGTTGCTGGCCCTGGTCCACGGTATCGAAGCGAACAACACGCTGGAGCGTTTTCGCCAGTTGGTCGCCAAGGAGGTCATCGACCCCCTGGACGGCGCCGCGTACGAAGAGGCCTATCACTTCATCCAGCAAACCCGCATGCAGCAACATCAACTACAGACCCGGGAGAATTTTCCTTACTCAAACCGGGTCGATCCCGACAGCCTCAATCATCTGGACCGACGCATTCTGCGTGAGTCCCTGCGCCAGGCGCAACGCCTGCAAAGCAGCCTGACTTTGCGGTATCAGTTATGAGCCTGTTTTCATGGCTGCGTCCGCCGAGCCCCACCCTGCCCGCCCACCTGCAACATCGGCTGGAGCAATTACCGACAGCTGCCGACCTGGCGGAGTGCAGCCTGCGCGAGCAACGCTGGGTGGTGCTCGATCTGGAAACCACCGGGTTGAACCTGAACAAGGACCACGTGCTGTCCATCGGCGCGGTGGTGATCGAGGACGGGGCCATCGACTTTCGCCAGCAGTTCGAACGCACCCTGCAATATCCGCAAGTGAAACTCGGTCCCAGCGTGCTGATCCATGGCATTGGCCCCAGCGCCATTGCGGCGGGCAGCGACCCGGCAGAAGCACTGCTCGACCTGATGGAGTACATCGGGGACAGTCCGGTGCTGGCCTTCCACGCGCCGTTTGACCAGCACATGCTCGGCCGTGCGCTGAAAGATCATCTGGGTTTCAAATTGCAGCACCCGTTTCTGGACGTGGCGGACATTGCGCCGCTGCTATGCCCGCAAGCGCACATTCGCGAGGCAGGGCTGGACGACTGGATCGACTGGTTCAAGCTCGAAGTCTTCGAGCGCCACCACGCCAGCGCCGACGCCCTGGCCACCGCCGAACTGATGCTGATCCTGTTCAGCCGTGCGCGGCAGCACCAGATACATAGCCCGTTGAATTTGCAACAGCGCTTGAATCAGTGGAAGCGCCGACAGCAGGCGCCGTCGTTCTGACCTATACGCAATCCCTGTAGGAGCGAGCCTGCTCGCGAAAATCGTCAACGGTGACACGTTTTTCTGGCAAGACCGAGGTGCCAGATAATTTTTCGCGAGCAGGCTCGCTCCTACAGGGGCCGTCGCCTAATTCCCACCCGACCAACGCCAATTGCTTACCTCCCTCGCCTCTGACACAATCGCGAACAATTCTCGTTAGTTAATATTTCCCAATCGGTGATGCGGAGTGTCGTCAGTCCCAAGCCCTCAAAGTGAGTTCGTCGGTGCGTTATATCGCGACCATCGCGGTTGGCTATTGGCCTGGCTTCGACGCAATGTCGCCTGCCCGCAGCGGGCCGAAGACTTGAGCCAGGACACTTTCGTACGCTTGCTGGGCCGTGAGGAACTGAAGGTCCCGCGCGAGCCCCGGGCGTTCCTGGTGGCGATCGCCAAGGGCCTGCTGTTCGATTATTTCCGGCGCGCCGCGCTGGAGCAGGCTTACCTCACCGAGTTGATGCTGGTTCCCGAAGCCGAACAACCATCGGCGCAAGAGCAGCAAATAATCCTCGAAGACCTGAAAAACATCGACCGCTTGCTCGGCAAGCTTTCCAGCAAGGCCCGGGCGGCGTTCCTCTACAACCGTCTCGACGGCCTCGGCCACGCAGAAATCGCCGAGCGCCTGGGGGTGTCGGTGCCGCGGGTGCGCCAGTACCTGGCCCAAGGCATTCGTCAGTGCTACATCGCACTCTATGGGGAGCCGACGTGAACCCGCTCAGTTCCAAACCGGTATCGGCCGACATACTGGATGCGGCGATTGCCTGGCAGTTGTCCATGGACTCCGCCAACCCGATAGAGCGCGAAGAGTTCGCCAAGTGGCACGCGGCCCACGAAGAGCACGCCCGCGCGTGGCGCCAGTTGGGCATGCTCGACCAGCGTTTCAGCGTGGCCAGCGGCCCGGCCCGCACCGCCCTGCTGCATTCGCGCGAAGGCATCCGCCGGCGGGTGCGCAAGCTCGGCAACGGTGTAGCCAGTGTCGTTGCCGTGATCGGCCTGGCGCTGTTCGCCGGGGAACGTTACCTGCCGATCGACTATTGGCTGGCAGACCAGCGCACCGCCGTTGGCGAGCAGCGCACCCTGCGCCTGGCCGATGGCACGCTGATCAATCTCAACACCCACAGCGCCCTGGATGTGCGCTTTGATGAAAAGCAGCGGCGCATCGTGCTTCAGGAAGGCGAAATCCTGGTTGAAACCGGCCATGGCGATCCCCGGCCGTTCATCGTCGAAACCCGTGAAGGCAGCATGCGCGCGCTGGGTACGCGGTTTCTGGTCAAGCGCGAGGAACAAGGCACACGCCTGAGCGTGTTGCAGTCGGCAGTGGCGGTTCACCCCGAGTCCAACCCTGACGAACAGATTCTGCGTGAAGGCCAGCAGGTGTTGATCCGCAACAACGGCCTGGGTCCGGTTCTGGCCGTCAACCTCGGCGCGGATGCCTGGACCCGCGGCATGCTGGTGGTGGACAACACGCGGCTGGAAGACCTGGTGCATGAAATCGGCCGCTATCGACCCGGTTACGTCGGCGTCGCGCCGGAAGTGGCCGACCTGCGCATCACTGGCAGCTTCCCGCTGCGCGACACCGACCTGGCGCTCAATGCCCTACTGCCGACCCTGCCGGTGCAGATCGAACAGCACACACAGTGGTGGGTGAAGGTCGTGGCCAAGGCTGATACCAAGCCCTGAAAAACTTTGTGTCTGCTCGCGATGGCGGCGTTCGACTCCTTGCAAAAACCGTTTTGACCCAGTACCAGCCGCAACCGACTTCTGAATCGAAATTATTTTCATCCAACCCTATCACTTTTTGATTTTCGTTCGGCACACAGGCAATTGAGAAATATTTCCATTCAGGAACCGCTGTATGCCTCGTTCGCTAGACTCCCTGTTGCGCCGCAGTTTGCTGGCGGTCGCCATTACCTTTTGCACCCCTTTGGCCAGCAGCCAACTGTTCGCCGCTGAACAGGTGTCCAGCGTCCACGCCTACAACCTGCCGGCCGCACCATTGGCCAACACCCTGAACCAGATTGCCAGCCAGGCCGGTTTGGCCCTGTCGTTGAATCCGTCCCTGGCGGCGGGCAAGACCTCGGCGCCGGTCAAAGGCCAGTTCGATGCAACCGGCGCCCTGCGCGAAGCCTTGCGTGGCACCGGCCTGCAATTGGAGCAGAGTAGTGCGGGCACCTACACCCTGATGGCCGTGCCCGAGGGTGTGATGGATCTGCCGGCCACCAGCGTGATCGGCGTGCAAGACACTGAAAGCGCCTGGGGCCCGGTACAGGGCTACCTGGCCAAACGCACCGCCGCCGGCACCAAGACCGACACCGCGCTGGTCGAGGCGCCGCGTTCGATTTCGGTCGTCACTCGTGAGCAGATGGACGACCGCAACGCGCACACCCTCGATGATGCCGTGCGCTACTTGCCGGGCATCACCGCCGGCAGCTTCGGCAGCGACACCCGCTCCGACTGGTTGCGCGTGCGGGGGTTCGAACCGACTCAATTCCTCGACGGCCTGCCGCTGCCAAAAGGTGTGTACGCCAACCCGAAACAGGAAACCTGGAACCTCGACCGCCTGGCGCTGCTGCGCGGCCCGGCCTCGTCCGTGTATGGCCAGACCCCGCCAGGCGGCCTGCTGGACATGGTCAGCCGTCGCCCAAGCGCCGAAGCCAGCAGCGAAGTCCAACTGCAGTACGGCAGCGACAACCATCGCCAGATCAACTTCGCCAGCACCGGCAAGATCGACGACGAAGGCCAGTTCCTGTACAGCCTCAGCGGCGTGCTGCGCGACGGCGGCACGCCCATCGACCACATCGATGACAAGCGCTACAACATTGCGCCAAGCCTGACCTGGAACATAGACGAAGACACCAGGTTCACCCTGCTCACGCAGTTCACCCGTGACGATACCGGTATCACCAGTCAGTTCTATCCGATCCAGGGCACCAAGATCGACATGCCATTCGGCGAGATCTCCCACCACAAGAACCTGGGTGACCCGAACTACGACTTTTACGACCGCACCTACTACGCACTGGGTTATGCCTTCGAACACCGCCTGAACGATGTCTGGCAGTTCCGGCAGAACCTGCGCTACACCAAGTCGGAGCTGTCGTTCCAGGCCGTGACCGTCAACAGCTACAACCCTGATTTTGCCGAGTTCGGGTTTGTCGTCGACGATCAAGGCAACACCGGCCGAGGCACCACCAATGTCGACGAAGACATCGCCCAATTCGCCGTGGACAACAACTTCCAGGGCGACTTCGTCACCGGCGACGTCAGCCACACCTTGCTGATCGGCCTGGACCACCAGCGCAACACCACCAACTACCTGTCGATCTTCGGTAGCGCGCCGGGCATCAACGTCAACGACCCGATCTATGGTTTGCCGATCACCCGTCCGGCACGCTCCACTGCCTTCTATGACTATGAACAGAAGACCCAGCAGACCGGCCTGTACCTCCAGGACCAGATGGCCCTCGACCAATGGCGCCTGACCCTCGGTGGTCGTGAAGACTGGGTCCACACCGGTACCACGTTCTTCAACAAGGGCAATGCCACCAACACCGAGCGCGACAAGAACTTCAGCGGCAACGCGGCGATCAGCTACGTGTTCGACTCGGGCTTCGTGCCCTACCTGTCCTACGCCGAGTCGTTCAAGCCGACCGAAGGCAAGCAATGGGAACTGGGGATCAAGTACCAGCCACCGGGCAGCAACACGCTGCTGACGGCGGCTGTGTATGACCTGACCCAGAAAAACGTTTCCGTCACCAACAACGTGGGCAACGTGACGGTCACCAGCCAGACCGGCGAAGTGAAAGTCAAAGGCCTGGAGCTGGAAGCTGTTTCCGACGTGACCGAAAACCTCAAGGTTACCGCTGCCTACACTCTGGCCAAATCCGAAGTGCAAGATGGCATTTACAAGGGCAATCGCCTGCAACTGATGCCAAACCAGCAAGCGTCGGTGTGGGGCGACTACACCTGGCACAACGGCGTGCTGGATGGCTTCGGCATCGGCGCTGGCGCGCGCTATACCGGCAATACCTATGGCGACCAGGCCAACACTTGGCTGGGCAAGGCCGGCGCCTACACGGTGTTCGACGCGGTGGTTCACTACGACCTCGGTCGCCTGGACAACAGCCTCAAAGGCGCTTCGCTGGCCGTTAACGCGACCAACCTGTTCGACAAGGACTACATCTCGACTTGCGACAGCTTCTACTGCTACTACGGCGACCAGCGCAGTGTCGTCGCGAGTGCAACGTACAAGTGGTAACGCTTTGAGCTGACACGCCCAATGACCAGGCCGTCCTTCGTGGACGGCTTTGGTTTTTCTGAAGGCTATGAAATGAAAAGTAAAACAATTCGCCACTGGTCCGCGATTCACACCTGGACCAGCCTGATATGTACGGTGTTCCTGTTGCTGCTGGCACTGACCGGCCTGCCATTGATCTTTCACCACGAGATCGACCACTTGCTGGGCAATGTGCCTGACGTGAAGGAAATGCCGGCGGACACCCCGCACCTGAATTTGCAGCAGTTGGTGCAGGCCGCCGAGCAACATCGCCCCGGCGAAGTCATGCAGTATTTCGGCTTCGAGGACGATGAGCCCAACGCGGTGCTGACCATCATGGCGGCGACCGCCGGCACCGAGCCGAACTCGTCCCACACCTTCATGCTCGACGCCCGTACCGGCGAAGCGCTGGAGACGCCATCGGCTAACGGCGGTTTCATGCTGACCATGCTGCGCCTGCATGTGGACATGTTCGCCGGCTTGCCGGGCAAATTGCTGCTGGCGTTCATGGGGATTATGTTCGTGGTGGCGATCGTTTCCGGCACGGTGCTGTACCTGCCGTTCATGCGCCGCTTGAAATTCGCCACCGTGCGCCAGAACAAATCCACGCGCCTGCGCTGGCTCGACCTGCATAACCTGATCGGTGTGGTGACGTTGACCTGGGCCCTGGTAGTCGGCGTGACCGGCGTGATCAGTGCTTGTGCCGACCTGATCATTGCCGCCTGGCGTAACGACAGCCTGAACGCGATGGTCGCGCCGTACCGCGATGCGCCGCCGCTCACGCAACTGGCACCGGCTACCCGTCTGCTCGACATCGCCAGGGACGTCGCGCCGGGCATGCAGCCGGACTTCATCGCCTTCCCCGGCACGCGGTTTTCCAGCGAATACCATTACGCGGTGTTCATGAAAGGCAGCACGCACCTGACCTCGCACCTGCTGACACCTGTGTTGATCGATGCCAGCACCCTGCAAGTCACCGCCGTGGCCGAACGACCGTGGTACATGGACGCCATGGGCATGTCGCAGCCATTGCACTTCGGTGACTACGGCGGCATGCCGATGAAGATCCTCTGGGCAACCCTGGATGTGCTGACCATCATCGTGCTCGGCAGCGGGGTCTACCTGTGGGTGGTAAGGCGCAAGGCGGCCAGGCCTGTGCTGGAAAAAGCGGAGAATTTGGCATGAAGCCCCGGCAATCAAACTTCTGGAAAGTGTTTGCCATTCCGACCGTCATCGCAGTGCTCAGCGCGACAGGGTTGTTTGCTGCTTTGCTCGGGGATGGTGTTTGGGATTCGTTGAGCTGGTTGGGGCTAGGCATCCCAGCTGTGCTAGCTCTACGCGGCCTCCTGCAACGCCGCTGATCCCTGTGGGAGCGAGCTTGCTCTCGATGGCGATAGATCAGTCAACATTGATAGCGACTGGCATACCGTCATCGCGAGCAAGCTCGCTCCCACAGGAAAGTGTGATCTTGAGGTCTCGGTTCAACGCGCTATGCTGCCCGACACTGCCACCGACCGAGACGCTGCCATGTCCGCCCCGAGCATGACCCTGTACCACAACCCGCTCTCCCCCTTCGTCCGTAAAGTCATGGTGCTGCTGCACGAAACCGGCCAGCAGAACCGCGTGGCGTTGCAGACCAGCGTGCTCACCCCGGTCAACCCGGACCTGACCCTGATCGACGACAACCCTTTGAGCAAAATCCCGGCGCTGCGCCTGGCCGATGGCAATGTCATCCATGACAGCCGGGTCATCCTCGATTACCTCGATCAGCAGCACGTCGGCAACCCGCTGATCCCCCGCGAAGGCTCGGCCCGCTGGCGGCGCCTGACCCTCGCTTCGCTGGCCGATGGGATCATGGACGCAGCCGTGCTGGTGCGCTATGAAGTCGCCCTGCGTGCCCCGGAGAAACACTGGGACGAATGGCTCGACGGCCAGCGCGACAAAATCCGCCGTGCCCTGGCATTGCTGGAAAAGGACGCGATTGCCGAGTTGACCTGCCACTTCGACGTGGCCGCAATCAGCGTGGCCTGCGCACTGGGTTACCTGGACCTGCGCCATCCGGATCTGGACTGGCGCGAAGCCAATCCGCAACTCGCGGCGTGGTATTTCGAGGTGAGTCAGCGGCCTTCGATGATTGCGACGATGCCGAAGGTTTGAAGCGGCCACTATCAGTTCTGCTAGTAGGCAGTTTTTGAAAAAACTCCGATGCTCAAGGTCCTGCCATCCGGACCTTGAACGGAGTTCAGTCGATGCCCAATTCAATTCGTGAAACCGTACTGTGCCGCTACCATTACGATCCGCTGGATCGCCAGAATGGCCGCACGGTGCTGCAGCAGTCCGCTATCCAGCGTTTTCATTGCAAAAGTCGACTGGCCACTGAAATTCAGGGCTCCGCTCGGTGGAGCATCTTTCAGCAAGATGACCAACTGCTGGCACAACACAATCACCTCGACGCCAAGGTGACCGCCACGCTGCTGGCAACTGACCAACAACGATCCGTGCTCAACGCACTAGACGCGACTCAACCTAATCCCCTCGCCTACACGCCCTACGGCCATCGCCCGGCGGAGAACAGTTTGCTCAGCCTGCTCGGGTTCAACGGCGAACGGCCGGACCCGGTGACCGGGCATTATCATTTGGGGAATGGATATCGACAGTTCAATCCGGTGTTGATGCGGTTTAACAGTCCGGATAGTTGGAGTCCGTTTGGGGAGGGTGGGGTTAATGCTTATGCGTACTGTGGGGGAGAACCGGTAAATCGCACAGATCCAACGGGCCACACCTGGCGTCCGCTTAAAATTTTTCTAAGAAGAATCGGCGTGATGAAAAAAGCAGCCAAACCCGAAACCGTTGTACAAATTGGTGCATGGCAACAAGTTCGTGGCAATCCAGGGCGCGTACAGATCCCCTCCAAAATCCCCTCAAAACAAAAGCAGGCAAAACTGACAAAAAAGGAGGAGAAACAGTTCCGAAAAGAGCTCGACCAAGCATTTGTCGACGGTAAGAGCATGGATCAGAAGCTTCGTTTGAATAATGCAAACAGTACAAGCGGTAATTCAGCAACCTCACCTAACAGGGCGCCGAACATCGGCACCCTCACTTCAAGTCATACTGCTGTTTCAGATTCTGTTGAACACATGTCAACACAAGAGCTTGCTCAATTTAGGAATACTGTAAGTGCATGGCAAAATGTCGGCACCGAAAGGAACAACATTTTAAAAACCATAGACAGTGAAACAACAATCAGAGAGCTGAACTTCTTCGGAGAACCACCCATTAGTAATAGGGATATACGTCGGGGTGAGCCGGGTTATTTTTCAAGCTGAACCAAACACGGATCATATCTAGCTTGGCACCTTCCTACGAAGGTGCCCCTTTCATATCATCAACAATCCGGCTTATCCGCCGTAAACCGACGAGCCGGATTCACCGCCGCCCCAAACTCCCGCAACGCCTTCGCACCAATCAATAACGGATAGTTGAAGCTGCTGCGGTCAGTCAGGTTGACCTCGACCGTGCGCTTGACGTTGCCCAGGCACAACTCCAGGTCGACCACCGGGCGCTTGGTAGGTGCGATCACTTCGTCGTCACCCTCTTCCTCTTCTGAACGGGTCTTGATCTTGCTGATCCGCGCAACCTTGTGCTCGTAGACCTGATTGCCAGCATCCTTAGTGCCGAGGCGGAAACGCACCCAGTCTTCGCCGTCGCGCTTGAAGGTTTCAATGTCCTTGGCCGACAGCGACGCGGTCAGGGCGCCGGTGTCCATTTTGGCCTTGAGGACCTGACCGCCGATTTCCGGCAGAGCGATGTATTCGTAGCGCCCATAGAGGGTCGGCTCGGCGGCCATGACCGGCAGGGCGATAAGGGAGAGCACTGCAAGGAGGGATTTCACGTAATGGGTTTCCATGAGAGTGAACAGCCGGATTTTAGACCGCTGTTCGCTTGATCGTTCCCACAAGGTTACCGCCCCATAAGTGAAACATTCGTCAGCCCCGATTTGGCCTGTTACCCGAAGCTGCTTATCATGGCGCGCCCAACCGCTTCCACGAGTGACTTATGCGCCGCCTGCTCACCGGCTGTTTCGTGACCCTGCTGCTTCTGCTCAACACCCTGGTCCTGATCGGGCCGTTGATGGTGTTTGCCCTGCTCAAACTGGTCCTACCCGGCCGTTTTCGCGATTACGCCTCCTGGTCGGTGATGTGGATTGCCGAGACCTGGTCCGAGATCGACAAGCTGATCTTCCGCCTGTGTATCCCCACCCAATGGGACATCCGCGGCGGTGACGATCTGCGTCGTGATACCTCGTATCTGGTGATCAGTAACCATCAATCCTGGGTCGACATCCCGGCGCTGATCCAGACGCTGAACCGGCGTACGCCATTCTTCAAATTCTTTCTCAAGAAAGAGCTGATCTGGGTGCCTTTCCTGGGCCTGGCGTGGTGGGCGCTGGATTACCCGTTCATGAAGCGCTACAGCAAGGCGTTCCTGGCCAGGCACCCGGAACTGGCGGGCAAGGATCTGGAGATCACCAAACAGGCCTGCGAACTGTTCAAGCGCCAGCCGGTGAGCGTGGTCAATTATCTGGAAGGCACACGTTTCACGGCGACTAAACGAGCCCAGCAACAGTCACCGTTCAATCACCTGCTAAAGCCCAAGGCCGGCGGGGTGGCCTTTGTGCTGGCGGCAATGGGTGAACAGCTGGACGCGATCCTTGATGTGACGGTGGTTTACCCGCAGCAGAAGATTCCGGGGTTCTGGGACTTGATCAGCGGCAACGTGCCAAGGGTCATCATCGATATCAAGACCCGCGAACTCGACCCGGCGCTGTGGCAGGGCGATTACGAAAACGATCCGCTGTTTCGTGAAAAAACCCAGAACTGGGTCAACCAGCTCTGGATCGAGAAGGATCAGCGTATCGACGCCTTGCGCGCCGGGCGCCGCTGAATCAGCTTCCGGTGCCGGTGCCGGTGCCCCAGATGCTGCCCAGGCTGCTCAGCAGCGTACCGCCGACGCCCTGCTGACCGAGGTACTGCAGGAGCACCGGGGTAAACAGGCCGATCATGCCACTGTCCATGCCCAGGGCGCTGAAGGCGTTGTTCAGATCGTTGGTGTCCTTGACGTTACCCAGGGCATTGTCCAGTCCTGCAGCTTTGCCGCTGGAGCCGAGCAGACCGGCCAATGCCCCCAACTCACCGCCGCCCGAGAGCATGTCGATGCCTGGCACGCTTTTGGCCAGTTCCGAGTAGTCGGTCGAACTCAACTGGTTCTTCGCCAGCCCCAGCATCGCCCCGGCGCCGCCGATGGCTTGCTGTGGGGTGATGTCCAATTCACTGAGGGTGCTCAGCAGGTCGGCTGTCTGCGGCGTTGGTGCGGCGGTCGCGGCCGCGTCACCGCCCTTCATGCCGGCAATGGCATTGGCCGCATCACCCAGACTGAACTGTGCGAAGACCGGGCTGGCCGCCAGGGTCAGGAGTGATGCCAGGGCAAAACCGCGTGAAATCTTCATTCAGACATCCTCTTGCGTCATGAAAAACGCCCGGCTTACAGGCGCAAAGCTGCCGATTTGACCGGGCAAACGCGGGCATGTTCCTCAGGTTTCCACCCATTTCCCACCCGCTCGTCACAAAGCAGCCCAGAAGCCTGCGGCACTATCAGATCTGCTAGTGGGCGGCTCTGTTCGAATTCGCCACAGTAAAACCCTGAATCGACAAACTCCTTCAGGAACCCGGCCATGCTCCCCAATCGAGAATTCCTGCTCTGCCGCTACCACTACGACCCGCTGGATCGTCTGGTTGATTGCACTCCCTCTACGCAGGCCCCCACCCGACGCTTTTACCTGAAAGATCGTCTGGCCACCGAGATTCAAGACGCTGTGCAGCGTTCGATCATGCAGCATGAGGATCAACTGCTGGCTCAGCAGCAGCGTCAGAGTGGGGCCATGGAAGCGCACTTGCTTGCCACTGATCAACAGCGTTCGGTATTGAACGTATTCGACGCAACTCGCCCCCATCCCTTCGCCTACTCACCCTACGGCCACCGGCCTTCCGAAAACGGCTTACTGAGCCTGCTCGGCTTCAACGGCGAACGGCCGGATCCGGTGACGGGATGCTATTTGTTGGGTAATGGCTACCGGGCGTTTAATTCGGTGTTGATGCGGTTTAATAGCCCGGACAGTTGGAGTCCGTTTGGGAAGGGTGGGTTGAATGGGTATGCGTATTGTGTGGGGGATCCGGTAAATAGAAGCGATCCGAGCGGGCATGCATTTAACTTACTTAAGATTAAGAAACTTAAGCTCTGGAAGTCAGCTCAGACATTCAAAAAATCCAGAAGTACACCTGCAACGGCAGACTCGCTTGTAGGGACGTATAAAAAAACCGAACCAATCACAGCCGTTCGAAGGAACCCAGCCCATCTGCGAGCCGATGAACAACACACATCAAAAAGCATCGACGATTTCCTCGATGATACAAGTTCAACAACCCTTCGCACCTCTTCAGCAACCGATCAGGCAGATGCCGCCTCCAAATCGGCCGTTCAAGAACTAATAGCAAGTGATCAAAGAACAATTAAACGGCTGATCAGCTCGGATGCAGAGTCAAAAAGCGCTAATCAATCAGAACTTAACCGCATTGCGGTCGACGTAATAAACCAAAGAATACTTAAACTAGAAAGCACTTTAAGGCCCACCCCCAGACCCCAGACATCCGCCCAATCAAGAGATATTATTCGCAACGAAAAAGGGCGACATTAAGTCACCCTTTTCCTTTTCTTAAAAGCCCTTACGCCGCACTAAACATCTTATGCGGATCAATCACAAACTTCTTCGGCACACCCGCATCGAACTCGCCATAACCCTGCGGCGCCTGATCCAGGCTGATCACCTGAACGCCCACCACTTCAGCAATGTTGATCCGATCCCACATGATCGCTTGCATGAGCGCGCGGTTGTACTTCATCACCGGGGTCTGGCCGGTGTGGAAGCTGTGGGATTTAGCCCAGCCCAGACCGAAGCGGATGCTCAGGCTGCCCATTTTCGCGGCAGCGTCGACAGCGCCCGGGTCTTCGGTCACGTAGAGGCCGGGGATGCCGATCTTGCCTGCCACACGCACCACGCCCATCAGCGAGTTGAGCACGGTAGCCGGGGCTTCGTGTTTCACGCCGTCATGGCCGTGGCCACGGGCTTCGAAGCCGACGGCGTCGATGGCGCAATCCACTTCCGGTTCGCCCAGCAGTGCAGCGATCTGTTCGTGCAGCGGGGTATCGAGTGACAGGTCGGCGATTTCGAAACCCTGGGCCTTGGCGTGGGCCAGACGAACGGTGTTGACGTCACCGATGATCACCACCGCCGCGCCCAGCAGGCGAGCGGATGCGGCCGCCGCCAGACCGACCGGACCGGCACCGGCGATGTACACGGTACTGCCCGGGCCAACGCCGGCAGTCACGGCGCCGTGATAGCCGGTCGGCAGGATGTCGGAGAGGCAAGTCAGGTCACGGATTTTTTCCATCGCCCGGTCGCGATCCGGCAGTTTCAGCAGGTTGAAGTCGGCGTACGGCACCATGGCGTATTCGGCCTGGCCGCCAGTCCAGTCGCCCATGTCGACATAACCATAGGCACCGCCCGGACGCGCCGGGTTGACGCTCAGGCACACGCCGGTATGCATCTCTTTGCAGGAACGGCAGCGCCCGCAAGCGACGTTGAACGGTACGGACACCAGGTCGCCGATTTGCAGGTTCTCGACGTCGCTGCCCTTCTCGATCACTTCGCCGGTGATTTCGTGGCCCAGCACCAGGCCGGTTTGAGCGGTGGTACGACCGCGCACCATGTGCTGGTCGGAACCACAGATGTTGGTGGAAACCACACGCAGGATGACGGCGTGGTTAATCTTCCTGCCACGCGGGTCCTGCATTTTCGGATAGTCGATTTTCTGTACTTCGACCTTGCCAGCGCCGAGATACACCACACCACGATTGCCAGACATGCTTTCACCTCGCTGTTGTTTTTATGGAACCGCGTTGCC
Organism: Pseudomonas sp. P1_F7; assembly: GCF_056405655.1. Taxonomy (NCBI): domain Bacteria; kingdom Pseudomonadati; phylum Pseudomonadota; class Gammaproteobacteria; order Pseudomonadales; family Pseudomonadaceae; genus Pseudomonas; species Pseudomonas sp. P1_F7. Next base: position 309,117 of record NZ_JBFUBR010000014.1, on the reverse strand, counting down.
CAGGCAGGCAGCGCGTTAAGTGCTCTGGTTATTGCCTGTTGTCTTGTGTTGTCTGTTATGGCCCCATCGCGAGCAAGCTCGCTCCCACAGTGGACCGGGGTGGACACAAGATTTGTGAACGACACAAAACCCTGTGGGAGCGAGCTTGCTCGCGATGGCGATTTAAAGAACGACCGTACGATTGGCGTTCAAAAACACTCTTCTCTCAATGTGATACCCAACGGCCCGGGCCAGGGTCAGCCCTTCGATATCCCGCCCCTTGGCGATCAGGTCTTCCGGGTAATGGCTGTGATCCACTGCCTCCACACCCTGGGCAATGATCGGCCCTTCGTCGAGATCGTTGTTGATGTAATGCGCTGTGGCGCCCACCAGTTTCACGCCCTTGTTGTAGGCCTGGTGATAGGGCTTGGCGCCCTTGAAACCGGGTAGCAGGGAGTGATGGATGTTGATCGCCTTGCCATCGAGCTTGCGGCACAACTCTGGCGACAGCACTTGCATGTAGCGCGCAAGGATCACCAGCTCCGCACCGGACTCTTCAATGACCTGCCATACCTGACGTTCCTGGGATGGCTTGTCGTTCGGATCCAGCGGGAAATGGTAGTACGGAATCTGGTGCCAGTCGGCCAGTGGCTTGAGGTCCGGATGGTTGGAGACCACCGCGGCCACGTCCATCGACAATTGGCCGATGCGCTGGCGATAGAGCAAGTCGTTGAGGCAGTGATCGGCCTTGGAAACCATGATGACGACTTTCGGCCGATAGTTCGGCGCGGTCAGTTCGAAGATCATGCCAAAGGCGTCGCCACGCTCGGCCATGCCCGCGCGGAACGACTGCTCGTCGAAACCATCGGGTTGGCGGAATTCCACACGAATGAAGAAACGGCCCGAGAGCCGATCATCGAAGGAGTGGTGCTCGGTGACGTAGCAGCCCTGCTCGAACAAAAAGCGGGTCACCACATCCACCGTGCCGAGCAGGCTTGGGCAGTCGGCGGTCAGAATCCATGTGTCTGGGGCGCGGCTCATGGTGCGGTGACTCCTAAGACATCGGTAGTGTAGGAGCGAGCTCGCACGCGATGGGCGTCAACGAAAACGCGTACTTCCTGGATTAACGCGTCGCTCTCAAGTCCATCGCGAGCAAGCTCGCCCCTACAGGGTCGGTTGTGATCAGGCCTGTACGCTCAGGCCGTACTCGGCAGAAGCATCCTGCAACCACAGCCACCAGTAATCCGAGAAGCTGCGACGAATCAACAGTTCCCAGGTGTCTTCGGCGGTGTGACGGATCATCAGTTGCGACTTGGCGAACACCGTGCCGACGGCTTTGCCCACCGGGAAGTTGTTCGGGTGCACGTCGTAGCTGGTGGACTTCATCAGCACCTGGCGCACGTTCGGGCCGCTCAGTTCGAGGACTTGCTGGCCACCGCTGACGTTGACGATTGCAATGTGCAGATCGCCCAGCGCTTTGCGCAGTTTCTGCTCGGCGGCTAACTCTTCACCGGTCGGCACGATCAGCAGCCACTCATCCGGCCCCATCCATTGCAGGCTGGTTTCGCCTTTGACGATGACAGTCAGCGCACCCGGCAATTCGATGCCGAGGGCCTTGTGCACGCCGGCGGCAAACGCGGCATCGTGGCCATCGCCACGGATGGTCAGGTGGCCGAGGAGTTTCTTCTCACGCACGGTCACGCCGGCGTTCTTGCGACCCTTGCCCACCAGGCTGGTGAGGTCGGCGTGATGCAGCGACGACTCGGCCTTGGCCCCGGAGGTTGGGCGTTGTTGGTAAACATTGGCTGCGGTCATAAAGCACCTGTCCTGAATTCTGTGCCGCTCCCGCGCAAGGCGCGGGAGCGATCGATTACACGTTCTGGCGATCGCCTTTCGGATCGAAGAACACCGAAGAAACGATTTCCGCCTCGATCACGCTGCCGTCGGCCAGCGGTGCGAACACCCGCTCGCCCATCCGCTGCAACCCGCCTTTGACCACGCCCATGGCGAACGAATAGCCCAGGGAGTTGTGCAGGTAACTGGAAGTCACGTGACCAACCATGGTCATCGGGATCGCCTGCTTGGTGTTGAACACCAGTTGCGCGCCTTCCGGCAGCCATTTGTTCGGATCGATCGGCTTCAGGCCAACCAGTTGCTTGCGCTGATCACGCACGCAATCTTCACGGTTCATGCCGCGCCAGCCGATCCACGAGAACGGTTTGGTGCGACCGACGCACCAGCCCATGTTCAGGTCGTCCGGGGTCATCGAGCTGTCAGTGTCCTGACCGACGATGATGAAGCCCTTCTCGGCCCGCAGCACGTGCATGGTTTCGGTGCCGTACGGCGTCAGGTTGTATTTCTTGCCGGCGTCGACGATTTTTTCCAGCACGCCCATGGCGTAGTCGGCTTGCACGTTGACTTCGTACGACAGCTCGCCGGTAAACGAAATCCGGAACACCCGCGCCGGCACACCGCCGACCAGACCTTCTTTCCAGGTCATGAACGGGAAGGCTTCGTTGCTCAGGTCGATGTCGGTGACTTCGCTGAGCAGCTTGCGGCTGTTCGGCCCGGACAGGGTCATGGTTGCCCAGTGGTCGGTGACGGAGGTGAAGTACACCTTCATGTCCGGCCATTCGGTCTGGTGGTACAGCTCCAGCCACTGCAGTACACGAGCTGCGCCGCCGGTGGTGGTGGTCATGACGAAATGGTTGTCAGCCAGGCAAGCCGTCACGCCGTCGTCGAAGACCATGCCGTCTTCTTTGCACATCAGGCCATAACGCGCCTTGCCCACATCGAGCTTGGTCCAGGCGTTGGTGTAGACGCGGTTGAGGAACTCACGCGCATCCGGGCCCTGGATGTCGACCTTGCCCAGGGTCGAAGCGTCCAGCAGGCCGACGCTGTCGCGCACGGCTTTGCATTCGCGCTTCACTGCCGCGTGCAGGTCTTCACCGGATTTCGGGAAGTACCACGGACGTTTCCACTGGCCAACGTCTTCGAACTCGGCACCGTTTTTCAGGTGCCATTGATGCAGTGCGGTGTAGCGCACCGGCTCGAAGATGTGCCCACAGTGACGACCGGCCACAGCGCCAAAGGTCACCGGCGTGTAGTTCGGACGGAACATGGTGGTGCCCATCTGCGGGATGGTCACGTTCAGCGAACGGGCAGCAATGGCCAGGCCGTTGACGTTGCCGAGCTTGCCCTGATCGGTGCCGAAGCCCAGCGCGGTGTAGCGCTTGACGTGTTCGACCGACTCGAAGCCCTCGCGGGTCGCCAGTTCGATGGCGGCAGCGGTGACGTCGTTTTGCAGGTCGACGAATTGCTTCGGTGCCCGTGCGGTGTTCTTTTCATGGGGCACCTGGAACAGCGCCAGGGTCGGCTCTTCGAGACGGCTCAGGGCTTTTGGCAACACGCCTTCAACCGACTGGAAGCCGGCTTCGGCAGCAGCGCGAACGCCACCTTCAAAACCGTCGGCCAGAGAATCGCCGAGACCGTAGACGCCGTTGATGCCGCCGACACACACGCGTTTCTGCGGTGCTTCGCCCGGTACGAAACCGAGGATGTCTTCGCGCCAGATCGGCTTGCCACCCAGGTGCGAAGCCAGGTGAACCACCGGGCTGTAGCCACCGGAGCTGGCCACCACGTCGCATTCGAGCCATTCGCCAGGGCTGGTCACGGTGTGGGCCTTGACATCGATGGCGGCCACACGGGCAGCGGTCACGCGCTTGCTGCCGCGGGCCTCGATCACGGCGCTGCCGGTGAGGATACGAATGCCTTTGGCGCGTGCTTCTTCCACCAGCGCACCACGCGGGTTGCTGCGGGCGTCGGCGATGGCCACCACTTGCAGGCTGGCATCGAGCCAATCCAGGGCAACGCGGTAGGCGTGGTCGTTGTTGGTCGACAGCACCAGCTTCTTGCCCGGTGCCACACCGTAACGGCGCACGTAGGTCGAGATGGCGCCGGCAAGCATGTTGCCCGGCACATCGTTGTTGCCGTAGACCAGTGGACGCTCGTGAGCGCCGGTCGCCAGCACCACACGCTTGGCGCGAACCCGGTGGATGCGCTGACGCACCTGGCCGATAGGTGCGCGGTCGCCGAGGTGATCGGTCAGGCGCTCGTGAATGGTCAGGAAGTTATGGTCGTGGTAGCCGTTGACCGTGGCGCGCGGCAACAGCAGCACGTCCGGGGTGTTCTTCAGTTCGTCGATGACGCTGGCGACCCACTCGGTCGCAGGCTTGCCGTCGAGGCTTTCGCGGGAATCGAGCAGGCTGCCGCCAAACTCTTCCTGCTCATCGGCGAGGATCACGCGGGCACCGCTGCGCGCAGCCGCCAGTGCTGCCGCCAGGCCAGCAGGGCCAGCGCCAACGATCAGCACGTCGCAGTGCTGGTTCATGTAGTCGTAGGTGTCCGGATCGTTCTCGGTCGGCGAGCGGCCCAGGCCGGCAGCCTTGCGGATGTACTTCTCGTAAGTCATCCAGAACGATTGCGGGTACATGAAGGTTTTGTAGTAGAAGCCCGGTGGCATCAGCTTGCCGCCGACCTTGCCGAGAATCCCCATCATGTCGTTGTTCACGCTCGGCCAGCCGTTGGTGCTGGTGGCGACCAGGCCCTGATACAGCGCCTGTTGCGTAGCACGCACGTTCGGGATCTGCGTGGCTTCGGTGGCGCCGATCTGCAGCACCGCGTTCGGCTCTTCGGCACCGGCGGCGAAAATGCCGCGCGGACGGGAATACTTGAAGCTGCGACCGATGATGTCGACGCCGTTGGCCAGCAGTGCAGCGGCCAGGGAATCGCCTTCGAAGCCTTTGTAGTTCTGGCCGTTGAAGGTGAAGGTCAAGACTTTGTTGCGGTCGATCCGTCCGCCGTTGGACAGGCGATTGATCTGGCTCATACCTTCTCTCCCAGAGCCGTGCTGGCCGCTTTCGGGCTATCGGTCTTGTCGGTGAATTGTGGCTTGGTGCCGATCTTGTAGGTTTCGAGAATCTCGTAGGTCACGGTGTCGCGGGTGACGTTGAAGTACTGACGGCAACCGGCGACGTGATCCCACAGCTCGTGGTGCAGACCGCGCGGGTTATCGCGGAAGAACATGTAGTCGCCCCACTCCTCGTCGGTGCAGGTGTTCGGATCCAGTGGACGCGGGATGTGCGCCTGGCCGGATGCATGGAATTCCTCTTCGGAGCGCAGTTCGCCGCAGTGAGGACAGAAGATATGCAACATGGGGATTTCTCCTGTTAGTGGGCAACCGCAGCAGCGCCGTGTTCATCGATCAACGCACCGTTGTGGAAACGGTCGATGGAGAAAGGTGCGGCCAATGGGTGCATTTCACCCTTGGCCAGGCTCGCGGCAAACACGTTGCCCGAGCCAGGTGTGGCCTTGAAGCCGCCGGTGCCCCAACCGCAGTTGAAGAACATGTTCGGTACCGGGGTTTTCGAAATGATCGGGCAGGCATCCGGCGTGGTGTCGACGATGCCGCCCCACTGACGGTTCATGCGTACGCGCGACAGCACCGGGAACATCTCGACGATGGCCTGGACGGTGTGCTCGATCACCGGGTACGAACCACGCTGGCCGTAGCCGTTGTAGCCGTCGATACCGGCGCCGATCACCAGGTCGCCCTTGTCGGACTGGCTGATATAGCCGTGCACGGCGTTGGACATGATCACGCTGTCGATAATCGGCTTGATCGGCTCGGACACCAGCGCTTGCAGCGGGTGGGATTCGATCGGCAGGCGGAAACCGGCGAGCTTGGCCATGTGCCCGGAGTTACCGGCGGTCACTACGCCGACGCGCTTGGCGCCGATGAAGCCCTTGTTGGTTTCAACGCCGATGCACACGCCGTTTTCCTTGCGGAAACCGATCACTTCGGTCTGCTGGATCAGGTCCACGCCGAGGGCGTCGGCAGCCCGGGCAAAGCCCCAGGCCACGGCATCGTGACGGGCCACGCCGCCGCGACGCTGGACGGTGGCGCCCATCACCGGGTAGCGAGTGTTCTTGGAGCAGTCGAGGTACGGAATCTCGTCGGCAACCTGTTTGGCATCGAGCAGTTCACCGTCGACGCCGTTGAGGCGGTTGGCGCTGACCCGACGCTCGGAATCACGGATGTCCTGCAGGGTGTGGCACAGGTTGTAGACGCCGCGCTGGGAGAACATCACGTTGTAGTTCAGGTCCTGGGACAGGCCTTCCCACAGTTTCATCGCGTGTTCGTACAGGTGCGCCGACTCATCCCACAGGTAGTTGGAGCGAACGATGGTGGTGTTGCGCGCGGTGTTACCGCCGCCCAGCCAGCCTTTCTCGACCACGGCCACGTTGGTGATGCCGTGTTCCTTGGCCAGGTAGTAAGCCGTGGCGAGACCATGCCCGCCACCGCCGACGATGACCACGTCGTAGACCTTTTTAGGGGTCGGCGTGCGCCACATTTTCTGCCAGTTTTCATGATGGCTGAGGGAGTGTTTGAAGAGGCCGAAGCCCGAGTAGCGTTGCATAGTCATTTACTCCAAAACCGCACTCAGCGATAAACCGGGAAGTCCGCGCACAGGGCCGCCACTTGCTCGGCGACATTGGCCTCGACATCGGCGTCGCCGAGGTTGTCGAGGATGTCGCAGATCCAGCCGGCCAGCGTGACGCACTGGGTCACCTTGAAGCCGCGCGTGGTGACCGCCGGGGTGCCGATGCGCAGGCCGGAGGTTACGAACGGCGACTGTGGATCGTTCGGGACAGCGTTCTTGTTCACAGTGATGTGGGCGCGACCGAGTGCTGCATCCGCCTCTTTGCCAGTCAGGCCCTGACGGATCAGGCTGACCAGGAACAGGTGGTTGTCGGTACCGCCGGACACTACATCGTAGCCGCGTTTGATAAATACGCCGGCCATGGCCTGGGCGTTGTCGATCACTTGCTGCTGATAAGCCTTGAAGCCTGGTTCCAGCGCTTCCTTGAAGCACACCGCCTTACCGGCGATCACGTGCATCAGCGGGCCGCCTTGGGCACCCGGGAAAACTGCCGCGTTGAGCTTCTTCTCGATTTCTTCGTTGGCCTTGGCCAGGATCAGGCCGCCACGCGGACCGCGCAGGGTCTTGTGGGTAGTGGTGGTGACCACATCGGCGTAAGGCAGCGGGTTCGGGTACAGGCCGGCAGCGACCAGACCGGCAACGTGGGCCATGTCGACGAACAGCAGCGCACCGACCTTGTCGGCGATCTGGCGGAAGCGCGGGAAGTCGAGGGTCTTGGAGTAAGCCGAGAAGCCGGCAACGATCATCTTCGGCTTGCACTCGACGGCCAGGCGCTCGACTTCGTCGTAATCGATCAGACCGGTTTTGGTGTCGATGCCGTACTGCACGGCGTTGTACAGTTTGCCCGAAGACGACACTTTGGCGCCGTGGGTCAGGTGACCGCCGTGGGCCAGGCTCATGCCGAGGATGGTGTCGCCGGCTTGCAGCAGGGCCAGGTACACGGCGCTGTTGGCCGAGGAACCGGAGTGCGGCTGGACGTTGGCGTAATCGGCACCGAACAGTTGCTTGGCGCGCTCGATGGCCAGGGCTTCAACCTTGTCCACGTGCTCGCAACCGCCGTAGTAACGCTTGCCCGGATAACCTTCGGCGTATTTGTTGGTCAGGCCGCTGCCTTGCGCTTCCATCACGCGCTTGCTGGTGTAGTTCTCCGACGCGATCAGCTCGATGTGATCTTCCTGACGTTGCTCCTCGGCATTCATCGCCGCCAGCAGTGCATCGTCGTAACCCTGGATCTGGTCTTGCTTGCTGAACATCGCGTCTCTCCCAGCGGCGGCGGTGCGCCATTCGTCTCGGTGAGGCACTGGCTTTTCGGCAGTGCCCTTTGGTAGCGATGGTATGACTGGCTTGGAGTCGTCAAATGCCTACGGGCGCCACGCAAAGGTGCGTTTACGACATGGACTGCCATACGGTGTTACGCATGCCTCTGTAGGAGCTGCCGCAGGCTGCGATCTTTTGGCGTCAACGCCGGCGCTAGAAGGTCAATATCAAAAGATCGCAGCCTGCGGCAGCTCCTACAGGGTCAGGCGATGGCCTGCCGTATTGCCAGCAACAGCAGGAAATGCACGGGATACAGCGCATACGCCCAGCGCCGCATCGGTGGTGGTTTTACGCCCCCGGCATGTCGCAACAAGAACAGCCCGAGCCATGGCGCAATCAGACACGTGACGATGGCCGGAATCGCCGCAGCATTGCCCAGGCGAGCAGCGTGATACAGCACCTGCCACTGATTGGCCGCCAGGCATACCAACCCCGCCAACAGTGCGAAGTACCAGGGTCGTTGCAGTACCAGCAATATCGCCAGCGGTAACAGCACGCCAAAGAACCCGAACATCAATCTCTGGGAGAAAAACCCTGCCAGCAGCACCGCGCCCACCGCCAGCAAGCGCGACGCAAGCACCGGCTGCTGCCAGCCACGAATCACCAGCAAGCCCAGGGCAAGGGTGGGCAGCACGTTCAAGGTGTCGGGATTGGGAATGTACATCCGGTAAGGAATTTCACTCACCGCGCTAAACAGCAACAACCACCCTAGATAGCGCCACTGACCACCGGTCGTCGTAGTCCGCACGCGCGCCAGATTGGCCGCCATTGCCAGACAGAACCACGGAAACGCCAGGCGTCCCGGCACATACAACAGATCGGCGGAATAACCGACATATCGCAGGTGATCGAGCACCATGCTCAATAGCGCCAGCCACTTGAGCAGATCCAGTGCCCCGTCGCGCTGCTTTAAGTGCATGGTCTTGTGCATTGTCACGTGCATAATTGCCCTTCGACACTGTATTTTCCCGACAGCGACATCCTGTGCGCTCCACCTGACGATCTTGGGTACAGCGCGCACCCTTATTGACCACGGGACGCTTCACCATAGGCATCTCGACCACGGAAGCAGGCCATGACCGACAAGAGCCAACAATTTGCCAGCGACAACTATTCCGGCATCTGCCCTGAAGCCTGGGCCGCCATGGAACAGGCCAACCACGGCCACCAGCGTGCATACGGCGACGACGAGTGGACCGCCCGCGCGTCCGACGATTTCCGCAAACTGTTCGAAACCGACTGCGAGGTGTTTTTCGCCTTCAACGGCACCGCCGCCAACTCGCTGGCCCTGTCGTCGTTGTGCCAGAGTTACCACAGCGTGATCTGCTCGGAAACCGCCCACGTCGAAACCGACGAATGCGGCGCCCCGGAATTCTTCTCCAACGGCTCCAAACTGCTGATCGCCCGCACTGAAAACGGCAAGCTGACCCCGGAATCGATCCGCGAGGTCGCGCTCAAGCGCCAGGACATCCACTACCCGAAACCTCGCGTCGTGACCCTGACCCAGGCCACCGAAGTCGGCAGCGTCTACACCCCGGACGAAATCCGCGCCATCAGCGCCACCTGCAAGGAACTGGGCCTGAACCTGCACATGGACGGCGCGCGCTTCTCCAACGCCTGCGCATTCCTCGGCTGCACCCCGGCCGACCTGACCTGGAAGGCCGGCGTCGACGTGTTGTGCTTTGGCGGCACGAAAAACGGCATGGCGGTGGGCGAGGCGATTCTGTTCTTCAACCACAAGCTGGCCGAAGACTTCGACTACCGCTGCAAACAGGCCGGACAACTGGCGTCGAAAATGCGCTTCCTGTCGGCGCCGTGGGTCGGGATCCTGGAAAACGACGCCTGGCTCAAATACGCCAACCACGCCAACAACTGCGCGCAATTGCTCGCAGAGCTGGTCAGCGACATTCCCGGCGTGGAGCTGATGTTCCCGGTACAGGCCAACGGCGTGTTCCTGCAACTGTCGGAGCCGGCCATCGCTGCGCTGACCGCCAAGGGCTGGCGCTTCTACACCTTCATCGGCAACGGCGGCGCACGCTTCATGTGCTCGTGGGACACCGAGGAAGAGCGCGTGCGTGAACTGGCGCGGGATATCCGTGAAGTCATGTCCCACTAGAACTCTGGTTTACACCGCTCCCCTGTGGGAGCGAGCTTGCTCGCGATGAAGCCAGCGCGTCCAGCATGGATGTCAGCTGACGCTCCGCCATCGCGAGCACGCTCATTCGCCACCGAATCGCTCATCCCTTTCCTCCTACATTCCGTCACATCTCTCGCCACAGCTCCTGAACGACTTCGTCTACATTGTCTGTCGAGCCGATCCGCTCACATAACAATAATCAGGAGCGTCCGCATGTCCCTACAAGGCAAAACCCTGTTCATCACCGGCGCCAGCCGCGGCATCGGCCGCGAGATCGCGCTGCGGGCCGCACGCGATGGGGCCAACATTGTGATCGCCGCCAAAAGTGCCGAACCCCACCCCAAGCTGCCGGGCACGATTTTCAGCGTGGCCCGGGAAGTGGAAGCCGCAGGCGGCAAGGCGCTGGCCTTGCAGGTGGATGTACGTGAAGAGGCTGCCGTACGTGAGGCGCTGGCCCAGGCCAACGAACATTTTGGCAGCATCGATGCACTGATCAACAACGCCGGGGCAATCAAGCTGACCGGGGTCCAGCACCTCGAACTCAAGCGCTTCGACCTGATGCACCAGATCAACACCCGCGCCGTATTGCTGTGCAGTCAGGCTGCGTTGCCATACCTGAAGAAGTCCAGCGGCCACATCCTCAACCTGTCCCCGCCGCTGAACCTGGCCACCAAGTGGTTCGCCCAGTACAGCCCCTACACCGTCACCAAGTACGGCATGAGCATGCTGACCCTGGGCATGAGCGAGGAGTTCAGGAATTACGGGATCAGCGTCAACTCACTGTGGCCACAGACCATGATCGCCACCGCCGCCATTGAGTTTCAGTTGGGGTCGAGGGAATCGTTCAAGCATGCGCGCCTGCCTGCGATCATGGCGGATGCCGCCCATGTGATCCTCAGCAGCAGCGGACGCAGCATCACCGGGCGTTTGTTGATTGATGAGGAAATTTTGCGGGAGAACGGTGCGACCGAGTTCGAACACTATCGGTTTGCACCGGACAGCAGCGATACGCTGATGCCTGATCTTTTCGTCGACTGAAAAACACCGTACCTGTGGGAGCGAGCTTGCTCGCGATTGCGGTCTGACATTCAGAATTGATGTCGACTGACACTCCGCTATCGCGAGCAAGCTCGCTCCCACAGGGAGAGATGGTGTTTATCAGAACTCGATCCGCACATCCCCCTTCGGCACGCTGCAGCACGACAGGATGAACCCATCCGCTTCGTCTTCCTCGGTGATCCCGCCGTTGTGCTCCATCTCCACTTCACCACCCAGCTTCAACACCTTGCACGTCCCGCAAATCCCCATGCCGCAAGCTTTCGGAATCATCAGACCGACCTTGGCCGCCGCCGCATGCACGGTCTCGCCCGGGGCCACGCGGATGCTCTTGCCGGAGGTGGTGAATTCCACTTGATGCAAGTCAGCGGCGTCGACTTCCGGTGCCTCGGCCGCTTGTTCGGCGTGTTCCACGGCGTCAGCGCGCGCCTCTGGCGGGGTCGCACCGAAGGATTCTTCGTGATAACGCGACATGTCGAAGCCAGCAGCTTCCAGCAAGCGCTTGACCGCATTCATATACGGTGTCGGGCCGCAGCAGAATACTTCGCGCTCAAGGAAGTCAGGCGCCATCAATTCAAGCATTCTGTGGTTCAGGTAACCGCGATAACCGGCCCAGGGCTCACCCATACCGTGCTTCTCGCAGATCAGGTGCAGGTTGAAGTTGTCGATCCGCGACGCCATGTGTTCCAGCTCACGGTGGTAAATGATGTCTTTAGGCGAGCGGGCGCTGTGGATAAACACCATGTCGACATTGCCGTTGGTGTCGTAGAACCAGCGCGCCATGGACATGACCGGCGTGATACCAACGCCGCCGCTTAGGTAGAGTACCTTCGGCGCGGTGAAGTCCATGGCATTGAACAACCCGACCGGCCCGTGCACCGCCAGCTCCTGGCCTTCGTGCAGGGTGTCGTGCAACCAGTTGGACACCTTGCCGCCCGGCACCCGCTTGATGGTTACCGAAAAGCTGTACGGCACCGATGGCGAACTGGAAATGGTGTACGAACGCATGATCGGCTGGCCTTCAATCTCCAGCTCCAGGGTGACAAACTGCCCCGGCTTGAAGAAGAACAGGATCGGCTGGTCGGCCATGAAGCAAAAGGTGCGCACATCCCAGGTTTCCTGGATGACTTTGACGCAACGGACGATGTGTCGACCATTGGCCCAGGTCTGGGTGGTTACCGGATTCAGGAAACTATTGGACATGCTGATCTCCACGGCCGACTGTCGGCCTTCATGTTGGCGATTCTGCGTATAGCGCGAACCACCCATTTACCTATCTGCGACATTGACATGCTTATCGCGACCAGCCCCCAACGACCGGGGCTTGCGCGTCGGGAACAGATTGCACCATGTCGCCCATGGATAAGGTTCTGGCCAGCGCCGGCCCCACACTCGCCCCATACCAAGACACAACCATTACACCTTGCGTAGCAACCCTGATCAGCCACTTTCGCCGGCCACACAGAATGGCCTTGAGGATTAAACGATGGACGTCACTACTACCCTGAGCCTGGGCGATCCGCTGGAACCCGCACGCAAGGCCACCGCACAGATGCTGCAAGAGCGCGAGCGCACCTTCTCGCTGCCGCAGCCGTTTTACTCCGACGAGCGCCTGTTTGATATCGACATGCAGGAAATCTTTCAGAAAGAGTGGTTGATCGCCGGCATGACCTGCGAGATCCCTGCCAAGGGCAACTACCTGACCCTGCAAATCGGCAAGAACCCGATCATCGTGATCCGCGGCGCCGAAGGCGTGGTGCACGCGTTCCACAACGTCTGCCGCCACCGTGGCTCGCGCCTGTGCACCAGCGACAAGGGCAAGGTTGCCAAGCTGGTTTGCCACTACCACCAGTGGACCTACGAACTCGACGGCCGCCTGCTATTCGCCGGCACCGAAATGGGCGCCGACTTCGACATGAACCAGTACGGCCTCAAACCGGTAAACGTGAAGACCGCCGGCGGCTACATTTTCATCAGCCTGGCGGAGAACCCGCCGGCCATCGATGACTTCCTGTCGACGCTCAACCACTACATGGAACCGTACGACATGGAGAACACCAAGGTGGCGGTGCAAACCACCTTGATGGAAAAGGCCAACTGGAAACTGGTGCTGGAAAACAACCGCGAGTGCTACCACTGCAACGCGTCGCACCCGGAACTGCTGAAAACCCTGCTGGAATGGGACGACGTCACCGATCCGCGCGCCGACCAGGCGTTCAAGGACCACGTGGCCGCCTCCGCCGCTGCCTGGGAAGCCGAGAAGATCCCTTACGCCCACGCCAGCTTCGGCCTGCGTAACCGCATCGTGCGCATGCCGCTGCTCAAGGGCACCGTGTCGATGACCATGGACGGCAAACAGGGCTGCGCCAAGCTGATGGGCCGCATCAAGAACCCGGACCTGGGCTCGATGCGCATCCTGCATCTGCCCCACTCCTGGAACCACTGCATGGGCGATCACATCATCGTGTTCACCGTGTGGCCGATCAGCGCCCAGGAAACCATGGTCACCACCAAGTGGATCGTGCACAAGGACGCGGTCGAAGGTGTGGACTACGACGTGGAGCGCATGCGCCAGGTCTGGGACGCCACCAACGACCAGGACCGTCGCCTGGCCGAAGAGAACCAGCGCGGCATCAACTCCAGCGCGTACCAGCCTGGCCCGTACTCCAAGACCTATGAGTTCGGCGTGGTGAACTTCGTGGACTGGTACAGCGAGCGTCTGCTGAACAACCTGGGGGCCGAGCCTGCGCCGTACCTCAAAGGGGTTCCGGTTAGCGGCTAAACATCAAAAGCATCGCGAGCAAGCTCGCTCCCACACTCGATCTGTGTCGTTCACAAATCCACTGTGGGAGCGAGCTTGCTCGCGATGGCGCCCTCTGTATCAACACACTCCTCCCGGTAATTCCTCTCCTCATTAGAACTGTACGAAATATGATCTATCTCGTTCAGACCTATGCCCGCTGCACCTCCCAGCCTTCCACAAACAAGTTATCCACATCTCCACCCACAGCTATTGGGGACAACTGTGGAAAGACTGCAAAATTTCTCCACAAAAACCAAAGAAAAATCGTGACTTATCCAGAAGCATGCTTCCATGGGCGGACTGGTCATTTTTTGATCAGAAGCCTAAAAGGTACGGCCTGCATAGCTTTCAGAGGATGGCGAACACCTTATCCACAGAAGCGCCAACAGACTTTGGGGTTAACTTCGAAGGTTCTGTGGAAAACCGCTACAACCCGCAAGAAACCGGTGTTTGCGTGGAATTCCATGGCTCAGATATACCAATTGATCACTTTTTGATCGCAACCATGAAAGCCGCTGTTTATAAGGCCTACAGCCGATAGCAAACATCTTATCCACAGAAGCGCCAACAGAGATTGGGGGCAAGTCTGCATCCACAGCAGCACTTATCCCCTTGAAAAAGCTTGGAAAAACCACGAGCAAGGCTGGTTGTTTTTTGAACGACACCTTGCAGGGCTTGATTTGTATGGGGTGTAGCGAGGGGCGAACATGTTATCCACAGAACCACCAACAGGGATTGTGGGTAAACACCGAAGTTGTTCAGACTTTATTGAGACATGAGCGACCTGAATCCAGGTCCAGGTTCAATTCAAAGTCTTTGAACGCGCGCCATCCGAGCAATATCGACGGGACGTATTGCCCACCAATCAGCGACGGCGGGATGGTAAAGCCCAGGTAGTATTTGTAGGTGACCGCCATGGTGTTGCCTTGCAGGGCCAATATGCCGACGAAGCGTTGGAAGCGCTTGGTGTTGGTGTTGGTGTTGGTGTTGGTGTAACCGTTCGAGCTGCCCGGTGTCAGCGCCTGCACAACGCTGACTTGCCTGCCGGGCGACGAGGCCGTCAGGTAGTCGACATTTCCGGTATCGATGATGGCCTGCGTTGCCCGGCGATCCAGCTGTGCGGCCATCACCAACCGTTGATTGAGATCCAGGCGGCTAATGACAATCGACGCATCACAGCGTGTGGCGGGCGGCGGATTCAGCTCCAGTGTTCTGCTGGTGATCTTCAAGCGCCCCAGCTTGCTGATCAGATCCAGCCCCAACAGATTATCCCGGTCGCTGACAAAGACCAGGACGTTCCTGAACTCGCGGGTGCCGACTTTCAGCGACCGGAGAATTCCCAGTCTCGCGGCCAAGTCCTTTTCGCCATAAAACGTGCTGTAGCGATAAAAAGCATCGGGCAACAACCTGATGCCCATCTGTTTCGCAGTGTCGATGTTAACCCGGGTTTGCGGTGCGCCCGTGTCCAGTACAAAACGCGCCGAGACACCATTGGCCGCGCCGACCTCGATAAATGGGAGCACTTGCTCAGCGATGTAAAAGTCGCCGGCATACGGATGGAGCGGCAGCACCTCATGCCGCGCCGAACCGTTGACCGTGAAATCACCGGTCGCCGCCAGGATAGCCAGTGATTTGCTGCCGAACGTGGAGAACAGAGGCTTCAGATCGGCGCTGGCCGCAATCGCCCCAGCATGCTTGGTCTTGATCGCCAGATAGTATTCGGGGATTTGGTTGGCGGCTTTGGCTTCGAGCAATCTGGCGAAGACCGTCACCGAGCAGCTGAGGTGTCTATCGGCATCCAGCACCTTGTCGCACTGTTGCCGCAGTTGCGCCAGGGACGCGCTACGACCCTGTTCGGAGTCTATCCAGCGGTAAAAATCCTGATCAGCCTCGGACGCTTGTGTCTGGGCGGCAGAGATCAAGCCTGTGGATAACCACATGGCCAATGCAAAGAGCAACAGAAGAGCGAAAGTCCTCATATTCAGACCAGTCATAAAAACAGGGTTTTATGAGTCAGCGCTGAATGTCTGAAAACTCCCGAAAGCATGCCGCACCCTTGATCAGCGCATAGAAAACTGTAGCTCACCGGGCTGACGAGTGTGGTGCGGGACGAAGAGATCCTGTGGGAGCGAGCTTGCTCGCGATGACGGAGTATCAGTCGACATCAATGCCGCCTGATACGACGCTTTCGCGAACAAGCCGCCCCCACAGTGTTTGCTAGCGAACTACACCTTCTTCAATCAGCAGTTTGAGAATCGCCTCGGCGCCGGCCTGAGCCGTCACACCCTTGAGCACCTGCCCGCCTCCACCACTGGCCTTGGCCGTCGCGGCCTTCATGCGGTCGGCACCGCTCTTGGCCTTGATCACCTTCAGGCGCTTGGGCCGTGGCTTGGCCGGTTGCAGGGTGGCGACCGCGAGCAGTTCATCGTCGATGACCTCGACGTCCTGCGCTTGCAGCACGCCGCGTCGGGCCGGGCCGTAAGCGCTCTGGCGAGGCTTGGGCGCGGCGTTATCCACAGTCGCCAGGAACGGCAGGCGCACCTTCAGACGACGACGTTGACCGCGCGGCAAGGCTTGCAGCACCAACGCCGAACCGCCATCGATGGACTCGACCTGCGCCAGCCCCACCACCAGCGGCCAGCCCAGGCTTTCGGCCAGCAAGAAGGGCAACATGCCCGAGCCTTCGCCGGTTTCCGCCTGGCTGCCGGTCAACACCACCTGAGCACCGGCATCGCGCAGATACTCGGTCAGTGCCGGTATCGCGTCGGCGCCTTGCGGTTGCTCCAGCACATGCAGTTGCTCAAGACCCATGCCCAGGTAAGCGCGCAATGCAGGCTCGGCGATGTCACCGGCATGCAGCACCTGCAAGTTATCCCCAGCCAGTTGCAGGCCCAGTTCTACCGCCCGCGCATCCTGTTCCGCGCGGCGGGGCCGACCGGACGTCGGGTGGGCGCCGATAGACACCAGGCTGATGATTTTCGTGCTCATAACCCTTTCCTTCCCTTAAGCCGCATCGCGCTTGGCGTCGTTGCGGTAAGCCTCTACCGCCTCGATCAAGGCTTGAAGAATCTCCGCGCTCTCGCCGATCACCGAGAGGTCGGCACGCTTGATCATGTCGCAGCCGGGGTCGAGGTTGATCGCCACCACCTTGTCGCAGGCACCGATGCCTTGCAGGTGCTGGATCGCCCCGGAAATCCCCACCGCCACATAGACCCGTGCAGTAACCCAGGTACCGGATGCCCCGACCTGACGATCGCGGGCCATGAAGCCGTCGTCCACCGCCACCCGCGATGCGCCTTCCGTCGCGCCGAGAGCTTCGGCGGTCTGGTGGAAAAGCCCCCAGTCCTTGACCCCGTTGCCGCCGGAGAAAATGAACTCGGCTTCGGCCATGGGGATTGCCGCCGGATCGACTGCCACCGCGCCCAGATCTTCGATCCGTGACAGGCTGCGCGCCACGGTTGTGGATAACTCCACGGGCAGCGCTTCGTGACGGGTTTCGCTGACCGGTTCGGCGCACTCGACAGCCGCCAGAATCAATCGCGCCAGCGGACGGGCAAGGTCTTGCAGACCCGCGCCGGCGCGGCCGATGCACTCCTGATCCTTGACCTGCCAAACCCGCGTGGCCGGGCGCTCGCCCAGTGCCGCGGCAAAACGTCGACCGAGTTCGCCGCCGCCACTGCGGCTGTCCGGCAGCAACCAGTGGCGCGGGCTGAACTGGTTATCCACAGCCCGCAGGCCCTGGACCCGTTGTTCCGGTGCATAACCGTTGAATTCTTCGCCATCCAGCACCAGCAGGCGGTCGACGCCCGTCGTGGCGAAAGCGTTTTCCTTGTGCTCGCCGAAGACCACGGCCAGCACCGCACCGTCCTTGCCGGCCAGTTGATGGGCCAGGCCCAACAAGTCGCGGTCGTGGCTGCTCAAGCGACCACCGACCATGTCCGGCACCACGCTGATGTAAAACGCCGGCGCGGGCACCTGATGCAGCGGCAATTGCACTTCGACGGCAGCCGTGCGCTTGGTCGCGCCACCCTGCTGAGCGCCGCTACGGTCGATACGCTTGATGCCGTTGGGGCCAATGAAACCGATGCCATGGGGATTCTTGCGGATGACGCCGTTAGGCCCCATCCAGCTGTGTTGCGCCGGCTGCATGGCCGCGTGCAGCGGGTGCAGACGGTTGCGGGCAATCCATTCGGCCCGAGGGTCGCGGCGGATAATGTCGCTCATCAGTGCACCTCCGCAGGTTCACGTTTGGCCGGTGCCGAAGGCTTTCCCGGCGCGGCGTCTTCGAGCAGCGCATCAGCCACCAGTTCGGCAATGTCCTTGATCATCGGCCGGGGTTCGACCACGCCTTCAAGCATCGCGGTGCATTGTGGACAACCCACGGCCACCAGTTCGGCGCCGGTTTCGCGGATGTCATCCATGCGCATGTCGGGAATCCGCTGCTTGCCGGGAATGTCGGTGATCGGCGCGCCGCCACCACCGCCGCAGCAGCGCGAACGGAAGCCGGAACGTTGCATCTCTTTCACTTCGATCCCGAGGGCGCGCAACACCTGGCGCGGTGCCTCGTATTCGCCGTTGTAGCGGCCGAGGTAGCACGGGTCGTGGTAGGTCACGCTGTCGCCTTTGTGCTGACCGAGATTGAGCGCGCCAGCATCGATGATTTCCGCCATGTAGGTGCTGTGGTGCTGCACCAGGTAGTTGCCATCAAACGCGCCGTACTCGTTTTTCAGCACGTGGAAGCTGTGTGGATCGCAGGTGACGATGCGGTTGAAGCTGTACTTGGCCAGGGTCTGGATGTTGCGTTTGGCCAACAGCTGGAAGGTCGCTTCGTCGCCCAGGCGCCGGGCCACGTCACCGCTGTCGCGTTCTTCGAGGCCGAGCACGGCGAAGTCGATTTTCGCCGCCTTGAGCACTTTGACGAAGGCGCGCAGGGTGCGCTGGTTGCGCATGTCGAAGGCGCCGTCGCCGACCCAGAACAGCACGTCGGTGGATTTCTTTTCGCTCAGCAGATTGAGGTTCAAGTCTGCTGCCCAGTTCATCCGCCCGCCCGGCGCGAAGCCGCCCGGGTTGTCGGTGGCGATGAGGTTTTCCAGGACTTCCGCGCCCTTGTTCGGGGTGGCGCCTTTTTCCAGGGTCAGATGGCGGCGCATGTCGACGATGGCATCGACGTGCTCGATCATCATCGGGCATTCCTCGACGCAGGCGCGGCAGGTGGTGCACGACCACAGGGTCTCGGCATCCACCAGACCATTGACGATCGGTTGATGTGGGTTCCCTGAATGCTCGCCAATAGCCTTGCCCGGATATGGGCTGCCAGCGAATTTTGCATCGGTGCCACCGGCAAGGCCGACGACCATGTCCTGAATCAGTTTTTTCGGGTTCAGCGGCTGGCCGGCAGCGAACGCCGGGCACGCCGCTTCGCATTTACCGCACTGCACGCAGGCGTCGAAGCCGAGCAACTGGTTCCAGGTGAAATCCTTGGGTTTTTCCACGCCCAGTGGCGCGGTCGGGTCGTTCAAGTCCAGAGGCTTGAGGCCCGTGGAACGACCGCCACCGAAGCGTTCGGCGCGACGGTGCCAGGCCAGGTGCAGCGCACCGGCAAAGGCGTGCTTCATCGGCCCGCCCCAGGTCATGCCGAAGAACAGTTCCGACACGCCCCACAACACGCCAACCCCGAGAATCGCCGCCAACAGCCAGCCACCGAAGTTTTCCGGCAGGATCCCGGCCACCGGCAGGGTCAACAGGAAGAACGAGACCGAGAACGCCAGCAGGCTTTTCGGCAGGCGCATCCACGGGCCTTTCGACAGGCGCGACGGCGGATTGCGCCGACGCAGGTAAACAAAGATCGCGCCGACGAACATCACCGCTGTCATCAACAGCAGTGCGTAGCCGAGGAAGCGGTTATGCAGGCCGAAACCATGCACCAGAATCGCCAGCACGATGGACGCCACCGCACCGCCGGCCGTGGCGACGTGGGTGTTGGCAATGTATTTGTCCCGCGCGACCACATGGTGCAAGTCGACCATATAGCGCTTGGGCATGGCGAACAGGCCGCCGATCAGGTCGACTTTCGAAGCCCGGCCCCGGCGCCACATGGCCACCCGCCGCAACGCGCCCAAGACACCAAGGCCGATGGCTGCGAACAACAGGATTGGAAGAAGGGTGTTCAACATAGGTGAAGCTCCCAAAGACCGCAGGGTCTTGCAGGCCAAACTACCTGGATGCCTTGCCCGATTCCTTGTAGGAGCGAGCTTGCTCGCGAAAAACCTGAGAACGCCGCGCTAAGTCAGACTTCCCGCGTCATCGTTCATGTCCATCGCGAGCAAGCTCGCTCCTACAAGGGTTATCCACAAGCTCTTAGAAATCCTTGCACAACCGCAGCGCGTCATAGATCGCAGCGTGTGTATTACGCTGAGCCACGCAGTCGCCGATGCGGAACAGCAAGTAGCCGTCGCCCGTGGTGCTCAGCGAAGGTTGCGGCTTGATCGCGAACAAGGCTTCGATGTCCATCTGGCCTTTGTTGCGCGAGCCTTCCTTCAGCGAGTAGTAGATTTCTTCGTCCGGACGCACGCCGTTTTCCACCACCACCTGGTCCACCACCCGCTCCTCTTTGGCGCCGGTGTATTCGTTTTCCAGCACCGCCACCAGCTTGTCGCCTTCGCGGTAGACCTTCTCCAGCATCATGTCGCCGGTCATGATCACTTCTTTGGGGTACATGCTGCGGTAGTAAGTCGGGAACGACGTACCGCCAATGGCCACACCCGGCTTGATGTCGTCGGTGACGATCTCGACCTGGCTGCCCTTGTCGGCCAGGTAGTCGGCGACCGACATCCCGGTGAACTCGCAAATGGTGTCGTAGACCAGCACGTTCTTGCCCGGCGCCACCTTGCCGTCGAGCACGTCCCAGCTGCTGACCACCAGGCCTTCAGCCGCGCCCCAGTGTTCGTTCTGCTCCAGGAACGGATGACCGCCCACCGCCAATACGACCACATCCGGACGCAGGTCCAGGATGGTCGCCGCATCCGCCGCGGTACCCAGGCGCAGGTCGACTTTCAACCGTGCCAGCTCCAGCTGGAACCAGCGGGTGATGCCGGCGATCTGGTCGCGCTGCGGGGCTTTCGAGGCGGTGGTGATCTGCCCGCCGATGAATTCTTTCTTCTCGAACAGGGTCACGTCGTGGCCACGTTCGGCCGACACACGAGCGGCTTCCATCCCGGCTGGGCCGGCACCGACCACCACCACCTTGCGTTTGACGCCGGTGGTTTTCTCGATGATGTGCGGCACGCCCATGTATTCACGGGAGGTCGCGGCATTCTGGATGCACAGCACGTCCAGGCCCTGGTACTGGCGGTCGATGCAGTAGTTGGCGCCGACGCACTGTTTGATCTGGTCGACCTGGCCCATCTTGATCTTGGCGATCAGGTGCGGGTCGGCGATGTGGGCGCGGGTCATGCCGACCATGTCGACGTAGCCGCCCTCCAGAATGCGGGTCGCCTGGTTCGGGTCCTTGATGTTCTGCGCGTGCAGTACAGGCGCCTTGACCACTTCCTTGATACCGGCCGCCAAGTGCAGGAATGGCTCCGGTGGATAACTCATGTTGGGGATAACGTTGGCCAGGGTGTTGTGGGTGTCGCAACCCGAGCCCACGACGCCGATGAAGTCGATCATGCCGGTGTCGTCGTAGTACTTGGCGATCTGCTTCATGTCCTCATGGCTCAGGCCATCAGGGTGGAATTCATCACCGCACAGACGGATGCCGACGCAGAAATCCGGACCGACTTCCTTGCGCACAGCCTTGATCACTTCCAGGCCGAAACGCATGCGGTTCTCGAAGCTGCCGCCCCATTCGTCAGTACGCTTGTTGACCCGCGGGCTCCAGAACTGGTCGATCATGTGCTGGTGCACGGCTGACAATTCGACGCCGTCCAGGCCACCGGCCTTGGCCCGCGCCGCAGCACTGGCGTAGTTGCCGATCACCCGCCAGATTTCTTCCGGCTCGATGGTCTTGCAGGTCGCACGGTGCACCGGTTCACGGATGCCCGACGGCGACAGCAGGGTTGGCCAGTGCTCGCCATCCCAACGGGAACGACGGCCCATGTGGGTAATCTGGATCATGATCTTGGCGCCATGCTTGTGCATGGCATCGGCCAGGTTCTGGAAGTGCGGAATGATCCGGTCATCCGCCAGGTTCACCGACTTCCACCAGCCTTGCGGGCTGTCGATGGCCACGCTGGAGGAGCCGCCGCAAATCGCCAGGCCGATCCCGCCCTTGGCTTTCTCTTCGTAATACTTGACGTACCGGTCGGTGGTCATGCCGCCGTCGGTGGCATAGACCTCGGCGTGCGCGGTGCTGAGCACGCGGTTGCGGATGGTCAGTTTGCCGATCTGGATCGGCTGGAACATTGCTTCGAAAGCCATGGCGGGTTCCTCGACTTACAACGGCTTGACGGTGAACAAGCCGTCTTCGTGGCCCTCTTCGGAGCCACCGTAGACTTGTTCGGCCACGGTGCGGATCTTGCTGCCGCGAGCGGCGAGGATCTGGTCCATGGCCCCTGCAAACCAGCCAGTGAACATGTAGTCGACCTTGCGCCCGACCTTGCCGTACACATAGACGAATGCCGAGTGTTCGAGCTTGACGCTGGCGGTGCCTTTGTCGAGGTCGATGTCCTGGATCTTGAACAGGCCCCAGCCGCGCTGCGACAGGCGCTTCATGTAGTGCTCGAACACCGCGACGCCTTCCAGGCCGTGGCATTCGGCTTCTTTTTCACACCAGTGCCAAGCGGACTTGTAGCCGGCCTTGTAGAGGATTTCGGCGTAGGCTTCAGCGCCCAGCACTTCCTCGATGCCCATGTGGTTGTTGACGAAGAAATGGCGCGGCACGTACAGCATCGGCAGGGCGTCGGAGGTCCAGACACCGGTTTCGCTGTCGACTTCGATTGGCAATTGCGGGGCGATCTTGGCCATGGAAACTTAACTCCAGAAAATTCGTTGTGTTGCCCGCTGCACGGACGGCAGCGGGAAAGGATTCAGAAGTGCGGCGGTTTATTCGCCCCAGACATCTTTCAAGACGTTGACCCAGTTCTCGCCCATGATCTTGCGCACCACGCGCTCGGAGTGGCCGCGCTTGAGCAGGGTCTCGGTCAGGTTCGGGAACTCGCCCACGGTGCGGATGCCCAGCGGGTTGATGATCTTGCCGAAGCTGGTCAGGCGGCGGGCGTAGCCCTTGTCGTGGGTCAGGTATTCGAAGAAGTCCTGGCCGTGTCCCTGGGTGAAGTCGGTACCGATACCGATGGCGTCTTCGCCGACGATATTCATCACGTACTCGATGGCTTCGGCGTAGTCGTCGATGGTCGAATCGATACCCTTGGCCAGGAACGGCGCGAACATGGTCACGCCGACAAAACCACCGTGGTCGGCAATGAACTTGAGTTCTTCATCGGACTTGTTGCGCGGGTGCTCCTTGAGCCCCGACGGCAGGCAGTGGGAGTAGCAGACCGGCTTCTTCGATTCGAGGATGACTTCTTCGGAAGTCTTGGAACCGACGTGGGACAGGTCGCACATCACGCCAACCCGGTTCATCTCGGCGACGATTTCGCGACCGAAGCCCGACAGGCCGCCGTCACGCTCGTAGCAACCGGTGCCCACCAGGTTCTGGGTGTTGTAGCACATCTGCACGATACCGACGCCAAGCTGCTTGAAGACTTCGACATAGCCGATCTGGTCTTCAAAGGCGTGGGCATTCTGGAAGCCGAAAAGGATGCCGGTCTTGCCCTGCTCCTTGGCTTTACGGATGTCGGCGGTGGTGCGGACCGGAATCACCAGGTCGCTGTTCTCGCGGATCAGCTTCTGGCTCGCGGCGATGTTGTTGACGGTGGCCTGAAAGCCCTCCCACACCGACACGGTGCAGTTGGCCGCGGTCAAACCGCCCTTGCGCATGTCTTCGAACAGTTCACGGTTCCACTTGGCAATAATCAGCCCGTCGATAACGATGCTGTCGGCGTGCAATTCGGCTGGGCTCATCAGGCTGTCCCCTATTAGCGATTCATGCGCCGAATCGTCTGCCGGCGCTTTGGGGCCAGCATATGCCTCGGTGCAGGGGCGACCGGGTGCAAAAACGACAGGGGGTTTGCCGAAAGCGTCAATCCGCGACAAAGGGTCGTCGCCAGGCACAATCTCCGACCTGTTCAAGGCCCTCGGCTTGGGCCAGAATTCGCCGCATCACTGGATGCTTCACTGGACAAGAGCGGCGACGATAATGAAATCGATCATTCTGGCAATGGCACTGATTGCGACCGGCGTACACGCAGCGGAGGTGTCCGACGACAACCCGTGCGACAAAGTCGAAAACGACGTCCAGACACTGGAATGCTCGGCCTTCAGCAAAACCACCGCCGAAGACCTGCTCAAGGAGAACCTCCAGGGCCTGACCGAGCGCATGCAGTCGCAGTACGGCAAAAACCCGTCGCAACTGGCCGACATCACCGCCAAGATCAAAGCCGCCCAACAGCAATGGCTGAAGACCCGCGACGCAGATTGCGCCGTCGAAGCCTTCCCGGCCACCGCTGGCAGCAAGGCGTTCACCATTGCGCAGAATGATTGCGTGGCGCGAATGAGTGATGAACGGTCGGAGTTTTTGGAGTCGATTGGGCAGGAATAGTCCTGAATGTCCTGCTGAAAGCTGGCACCACCACCAGCTTTCAATCGCCAAAAAACCCTTTTCCCACAAAGCACTCTGATCTGACCTACAGCTTCTGTCCAAAGCCCCTGCTCTGCGGGCTTTTCACGCAACATGCCGACAAATGTTGTTGGTAGTCGCCCGATAAAATATAAGCAAATATTCTCGAATCTTATAAAAGACTTATATTTTTCCGCGATGAACGCACCTACTGACATCCAAATCATCAACGACGCCGAAGGCAATCCAGCCTTCGTGGTCATTCCCTATGCACAATACGTGGCGCAGAAAATCGAGCCCGACTTGATCCCCCATGAGGTGGTGAGCCGTATCGTCGATGGCGCTACCCCTATCCGCGCCTGGCGCGAACATTTGAACCTTACCCAGGATGAAGTAGCCAAACGCATGGGCATAACCCAGCCTGCCTTTGCCCAACAGGAAACAGTCGCCAAGCCCCGTAAAGCCACTCGCGAAAAAATCGCTTTGGCGTTTGGTATCACTGCCAGCCAGCTTGAGCTGTAAGCTGCACACCCTCTGTCACTAATGGGATTGAACATGAAAGTCTGCGGCATCGAAATCAAAGGCAGCGAAGCGATCATCGCCGTGGCCACGCTGGACGGTCAGGCGCTGAGCCATATCGCGCTCGCCACCAAGAAAATTGCCCTGAACGATGACGACGAAGCCGCCAACGTCAAAGTGTTCGCCGCTCAGGTCGCTTCGTTTGTGCGTGAGAATTCCATCGACCGCATCGCGATCAAGAAGCGCAGCAAGAAAGGCGAATTCGCCGGTGGGCCGACGACGTTCAAGATCGAAGGGATTTTCCAGTTGCTGGAGAATTGCGAGGTGACCTTGCTTTCGCCGCAGACCATCAATGCCCAGGCCAAAAAGCACAACTTCGAACTGCCGGGAACGCTGAACAAGTATCAGCATGAAGCGTATAAGGCGGCGTGCTCGGCGTTGATGAAGAAGTAAATCAACTACCGGAACACCAAGAACCTGTGGGAGCGAGCTTGCTCGCGATGGCGGTAGAGCAGTCGACATCAATGTTGAATGTGCCGACCTCATCGCGAGCAAGCTCGTTCCCACAGGGTTATCAGGTGTTCAGGCTTTGGCGGTACGCCGGTCTTCCCTCGGACAGCGCTCATATTTCGCCCGATAACTGCGGGTGAAATACGACGGGGATTCAAACCCGCAGGCAATACTCACTTCCAGCACGCTCATGTCCGTCTGTCGCAGCAACTGCCGCGCTTTTTCCAATCGTAACCGCAGATAGAAATTACTCGGCGTGTCGTTCAGATGCAGGCGAAACAGGCGCTCCAGTTGCCGCCGCGTCACCTTGATCGATTCCGCCAGTTCCAGCGTGCTCAGCGGCGGTTCGCTGTGCTGTTCCATCTCACCGATCACATGCACCAGTTTCTTGTTGCTGATGCCATAACGGGTGGCAACTTCCATGCGCTGGTGGTCTTTGCGCGGGCGGATGCGGCCGAGCACGAATTGCTCGCTGACCTGGATCGCCAGATCGGGGCCGTGGGCCTGGGCGATCAGATCCAGCATCAGATCAATGGAAGCGGTGCCGCCGGCGGAGGTGATGCGGCGGCGGTCAATCTCGAACAGTTCCTGGGTGACGCTGAGCTGTGGATAGGACTCCTTGAAGGCATCGATGGCTTCCCAGTGCAGGGTCAGGCGATGGCCATCGAGCAGGCCGGCTTCGGCGAGGATGAAGCTGCCGGTGTCGATGGCACCGAGGGTCACGCCTTCGTTGTCCAGGCGGCGCAACCAGTGTTCCAGCGCCGGGGTGGTGAACTTCAGGGGTTCGAACCCGGCGACCACCAGCAGCGTCGCGCCTTTTTTCAACGGTTCCAGCGCCGCATCGGCGTTGACCGACATGCCGTTGCTGGCCAGCACCGCCCCGCCATCGGCGCTCAGCACATGCCAGCGATAGAGCTCGCCGCGAAAGCGATTGGCGACCCGCAACGGCTCGATGGCCGAGATAAATCCAATGGCCGAGAAACCCGGCATCAACAAGAAGTAGAAATCCTGGGACATGGAGCGCACTCGCTTAGCAGGTAACAGGAGGCCAGGTAACGAGAGGGCGGGCAGCGTAGGGATGTTGATACGCCACTTGCCAGCGGCATTCAAGAGCACAGGTCGCTGCAGTGCAAGAGCTGGTCGCCGCAGTGCGCTTTCATCGGTGCTTTGCTGCGTAACTTGGCATCACCGGCGCATCAGACACCGGAACTCACAATAAACGACCTGCCGAGGAACCTGAGATGAAACGACTGATCAGCAGCTGTGTTCTTGCACTCAGTGGTACCGCTTTGCTGAGCGCCAGTGTCATGGCCGCCGAACCCGCCGCGTGCCAGAACGTGCGCATGGGTGTAGTGAACTGGACCGACGTGATCGCGACCAGTGCCATGACCCAGGTATTGCTCGATGGCCTCGGCTACAGCACCAAACAAACCAGCGCCTCCCAGCAAATCATTTTCGCCGGGATCCGCGACCAGCGTCTGGACCTGTTCCTCGGCTACTGGAACCCGCTGATGACCCAGACCATCACCCCGTTCGTCGACGCCAAACAGGTCAAGGTGCTTGAAGCCCCGAGCCTGCAAGACGCCCGCGCGACCCTAGCCGTGCCGACCTACCTCGCCGACAAGGGCCTGAAAACCTTCGCTGACATCGCCAAATTCGAAAAGGAACTGGGCGGCAAGATCTACGGCATCGAGCCTGGCTCGGGCGCCAACACCCAGATCAAGGCGATGATCTCCAAGAACCAGTTTGGCCTCGGCAAGTTCCAGCTGGTCGAGTCCAGTGAAGCCGGCATGCTCGCCGCCGTGGATCGCGCCGTACGTCGCAACGAAGCCGTGGTGTTCTTCGGCTGGGCGCCGCACCCGATGAACGTCAACGTGAAAATGACCTACCTCACCGGCAGTGAAAACGCCCTTGGGCCGGACGAAGGAAAGGCCACGGTGTGGACCGTCACTGCACCGACATACGCCGAGCAATGCCCGAACATCGGTCGCCTGCTGAGCAACCTGACGTTCACCGCCGAAGACGAGAGCCGGATGATGCAGCCGCTGCTGGATCACAAGGACGCTTTCGAGTCGGCCAAGCAATGGATCAAGGATCACCCGCAGGACAAAAAGCGCTGGCTTGAAGGCGTCACCACCTTCGATGGCAAACCGGCCGCTGAAAACCTGAAACTGACCAGTAAATAAACCCGAACGAACCACCGAGTCGCAGCCCCGACGGGCTGCGAACGGGACCGTCACACCTGGCCAAAACCAAAAACTCGCCTGTAAGGAACCGCCTCATGAACCACGACGTCATCATCACCTGCGCACTCACCGGTGCTGGCGACACGACCGCCAAGAGCCCACACGTGCCGGTCACCCCGAAACAAATCGCCGCTGCCGCCGTGGAAGCCGCCAAGGCCGGCGCCACCGTGGTTCACTGCCATGTGCGTGACCCGCAAACCGGCAAGTTCAGCCGTGACGTGGCGCTGTACCGCGAAGTGATGGAGCGCATCCGCGAGGCGGACGTCGACATCATCGTCAACCTCACCGCCGGCATGGGCGGCGACCTGGAGATCGGTGCCGGCGAGAACCCGATGGAGTTCGGCCCGAATACCGACCTTGTCGGCCCGCTGACCCGCCTGGCCCACGTCGAAGAACTGCTGCCGGAAATCTGCACCCTCGACTGTGGCACCCTGAACTTCGGCGACGGCGACACCATTTACGTCTCCACCCCGGCCCAGCTGCGCGCTGGCGCCAAACGTATTCAAGAGCTGGGCGTGAAAGCCGAGCTGGAAATCTTCGACACCGGCCACCTGTGGTTCGCCAAGCAGATGATCAAGGAAGGTCTGCTCGACAACCCGTTGTTCCAGCTGTGCCTGGGCATCCCGTGGGGCGCGCCGGCGGACACCACCACCATGAAAGCCATGGTCGACAACCTGCCGGCCGACGCGGTCTGGGCCGGCTTCGGTATCGGTCGCATGCAGATGCCGATGGCGGCGCAAGCGGTGTTGCTCGGCGGCAACGTGCGAGTCGGGCTGGAAGACAACCTGTGGCTGGACAAGGGCGTACTGGCGACCAACGGCCAACTGGTCGAGCGCGCCGGTGAAATCCTCAGCCGCCTCGGTGCCCGCGTCCTGACCCCAGCTGAAGGCCGGGCAAAAATGGGCCTGACCAAGCGCGGTTGACCCTTACACACTTTCCCCCTGTGGGAGCGAGCCTGCTCGCGATGACGTCGGTACATCCGAAGCATCATCTGCGGCAGGAATACCGCCATCGCGAGCAAGCTCGCTCCCACAGTTTTTTTTCCGAGCCAAATTCAGGAAATTGCCATGACCTTCATCACCGAAATCAAAACCTTCGCAGCGCTGGGCAGCGGTGTCATCGGCAGCGGCTGGGTGTCCCGCGCCCTCGCCCATGGTCTGGATGTAGTGGCCTGGGACCCGGCCCCCGGTGCCGAAGCCGCCTTGCGCAAACGCGTCGCCAATGCCTGGGGTGCGCTGGAGAAACAAGGCCTGGCGCCGGGTGCATCGCAGGATCGCCTGCGCTTTGTCGCGACCATCGAAGAGTGCGTTCGCGATGCCGATTTCATCCAGGAGAGCGCCCCGGAACGGCTGGAGCTGAAACTGGACCTGCACAGCAAAATCAGCGCGGCGGCCAAGCCTAATGCGTTGATCGGCTCCAGCACCTCCGGCCTGCTGCCGAGCGAGTTCTACGAGAGTGCCAGGCACCCGGAACGTTGCGTGGTCGGTCACCCGTTCAACCCGGTTTACCTGCTGCCACTGGTGGAAGTGGTCGGTGGCAAAAACACCGCCCCTGAAGCGGTGCAAGCGGCCATGAAGGTCTATGAATCCCTGGGGATGCGCCCGCTGCACGTGCGCAAGGAAGTACCGGGTTTCATCGCCGACCGCCTGCTCGAAGCGCTTTGGCGTGAAGCGTTGCACCTGGTCAACGACGGCGTGGCGACCACCGGCGAAATCGACGATGCCATCCGCTTCGGCGCGGGCTTGCGCTGGTCGTTCATGGGCACCTTCCTGACCTACACCCTGGCCGGTGGCGATGCCGGCATGCGCCACTTCATGGCGCAGTTCGGCCCAGCGTTGCAATTGCCGTGGACCTACCTGCCGGCACCGGAGCTGACCGACAAACTGATCGACGACGTGGTCGATGGCACCAGCGATCAACTGGGCAAACACAGCATTTCGGCGCTGGAGCGCTATCGTGATGACTGCCTGCTGGCGGTGCTGGAGGCGGTGAAGACCACCAAAGAGAAGCATGGGATGGCTTTCAGCGAGTAAGCCCAGGCTTTGGGCCAGCAGTGCTGACCCCATCGCGAGCAAGCTCGCTCCCACATTTGATCGCAGGTGTCTGATACAACTCGGTCACCTGTGGGAGCGAGCTTGCTCGCGATAGCGGCAGTCCAGTCACCACACAAATTGGATCAGAAACGATGCCCACCCTAACCACCTACCAAACCACCATCATCCCCGACTGGGTCGATTACAACGGCCACCTGCGCGACGCCTTCTACCTGCTGATCTTCAGCTACGCCACCGATGCCCTGATGGATCGCCTGGGCCTGGACAGCAACAGCCGCGAGGCCAGCGGCAACTCGCTGTTCACCCTCGAACTGCACCTCAATTACCTGCACGAAGTGAAGCTCGACGCCCAGGTCGAAGTGCACACCCAAATCATCGCCCACGACAGCAAGCGCGTTCACCTCTATCACAGCCTGCATCTGGTCGGTGATGCCCAGGAGCTTGCTGGCAACGAACAGATGCTGCTGCACGTGGATCTCGCCGGGCCGCGTTCGGCGCCGTTCAGCGAACTGTCCTTGGGCCGGCTGCAAGCTATCGTCGCCGAACAGGCGGACCTGCCAACACCCGAGTACATTGGCCGAGTGATCGCATTACCCCAAAAAAAATAACAAGGAGATCGCCATGAACACCGCTGCTGCATTTGCCGACTTTCGTACCTATCCGTTGATCAGCGCGCTGACTGGCGTGCAGACCCTGGCGGACCGTGTTCTGGTGAAGTGGGCCGACAATCGCGTCAGCCCTTTCCACCATCAATGGCTGCGGGATAACTGCCCGTGCCCGCAGTGCGTCTACAGCGTGACCCGCGAGCAAGTGCTTGAAATCGTCGATGTGGCTGAAGATCTGATGCCCGATAACGCCAGTATCGACAACGATGGCTGCCTGGCGGTTGATTGGCAGGACGGCCACTCAAGCCGCTTCGACCCTGGCTGGCTGCGCGCCCATGCCTATGACGACGAATCCCGTGCCGAACGCCAGGCAGGCAAACCGAAAGCCAGGCTCTGGCACAACGATTTATCGTTGCCGGTGTTCGAGTATCAAGCACTGATGAACGACTCCGACGCCTTGCTGCAATGGTTGCTGGCCGTGCGCGATGTCGGACTGACCCAGGTCCGTGGCGTACCCACCGAGCCCGGCTCGTTGAAGCTGATCGCCCAACGCATTTCCTTCATCCGCGAGAGCAATTTCGGCGTGCTGTTCAACGTGCAATCCAAGGCCGACGCCGATAGCAACGCCTACACCGCCTTCAACCTGCCGCTGCACAGCGACTTGCCGACCCGGGAGTTGCAACCGGGGCTGCAATTCCTGCATTGCCTGGTCAATGACGCCGAGGGTGGCGAGAGCATTTTTGTCGATGGTTTTGCCATTGCCGACGCCTTGCGTCGGGAAGACCCCGAATCCTTCAAAAGCCTCTGCGAAATCCCCGTGGAGTTTCGCAACAAGGACCGTCACAGCGACTACCGCTGTCTGGCGCCGATCATTGCCCTGGATGCGTTGGGGCAGGTGTCGGAAATCCGCATGGCAAACTTTCTGCGCGGACCGTTCGATGCATCGGTGGAGCAGATGCCAAGGCTGTATCAGGCCTACCGGCGCTTTATCGCGATGACCCGCGAGCCTCGATTCAGGTTGATGCAGCGGATCAATCCCGGTGAGCTGTGGTGCTTCGACAACCGCCGCACCCTGCATGCCCGCAACGCCTTCGACCCCGCCACCGGCGCCCGGCATTTCCAGGGTTGCTATGTCGACCGGGATGAGTTGTTGTCGCGGATTCTGGTGTTACAGCGTTAAACCGTTGAAAAGATCGCAGCCTCCGGCAGCTCCTACAGGTATACACCGTTCCCCTGTAGGAGCTGCCGGAGGCTGCGATCTTTTGCTTTTCAAACGAAAAAAAAGCCCCGATCAAGCCGTGACAGGATCGAGGCAGAGGGTACTGTTGAGGAGCTGCCGTGCGAGGGTGACCAAACCTTCGTGAAGCGAGCTGAGTCCAGTGTGCCCCCTCCTTTGGCCGGTAAGTTGCCCGAAAACGACCTGTTCATAGCCAATGCTGCCATTGCGACAAATCGTCCTTGCCGACACCCGGCACCCCCACCAGAATCGAACCACGACACCGTTCCCTGAAGAAGGATTGCGTCATGATGCACGCCGATTTGATAGACCAGGAAGACCTGTTGGGCCAGCTCAAGTCGTTGGGATTCAACGTGCCCAGTGGAGCCACTGCCGAGCAGGCTTGCGAGTGCGTGGTAAGGGGCCTGGACGATGCTCGGGCGTATGAGCTTCGCAAGATGGTCAAGGAGATGTACACCAGCAGCGCGACGATCCTGCCGGCAGTGCGCCAGGCCATCGACAAACAATTGCTGCCGGCGTTGTCGGAGTATCAGCAAAGCCATCGCGGCTGACAGAGAATCAAAAGATCGCAGCCTTCGGCAGCTCCTACAGTTGAAACACGTTCCCTGTAGGAGCTGCCGAAGGCTGCGATCTTTTAATGGCTTCTCGGCTTAAAGCCTTACGCTAGCGAAAGTCGACTCATTACGCGCCTGGCTCAGCGCCGACAACGGCCCGGACAACGGCGACAGCACCAGCGCTTGCGGCAGCGGCATCATCGCCACTTGCTGGGTGGTGTTGGACCCTACGCGCTCGTCACGCGGCGGAATGCCGAAATATTCGCGGTAGCACTTGGAGAAGTGCGGCGTGGACACGAAGCCACAGACCGACGCCACTTCGATGATCGACATCGGCGTTTGCTTGAGCAGCTGGCGCGCGCGGATCAAGCGCAGCTTGAGGTAATAACGCGACGGCGAACAGTGCAGGTATTTCTGGAACAGGCGTTCGAGCTGACGACGGGATACCGCGACATACACCGCCAGCTCGTCGAGGTCGATCGGCTCTTCGAGGTTGGCCTCCATCAACGCGACGATTTCTTGCAACTTCGGCTGGTTGGTGCCGAGCATGTGCTTGAGCGGCACACGCTGGTGATCCTGTTCGTTGCGGATGCGCTCGTAGACGAACATTTCCGAAATGGCCGCCGACAGTTCACGGCCGTGATCACGGCTGATCAGGTGCAGCATCATGTCCAGCGGCGCAGTGCCGCCGGAGCTGGTGAAACGGTTACGGTCGAGGGTGAACAAGCGGGTGCTCATCGCTACACGCGGGAAAGCTTCCTGCATCGCCGCCAGGCATTCCCAGTGCACGCTGCAATCGAAACCGTCGAGCAGGCCGGCGCAGGCCAGAGCCCAGCTGCCGGTGCACACCGCGCCGAGGCGGCGGGACTGGCGGGCCTGGCTTTGCAGCCATGACACGTGTTCGCGGGTAACAGTGCGCTGAATACCGATACCGCCGCAGACGATGACAGTGTCCATTGGCGGGGCTTTGTGCATGGACGCGTCGGGGGTGATCTGCAGGCCGTCACTGGCCCAGACCTGGCCGCCATCGACGGTGAGGGTGGTCCAGCGATACAGCTCGCGACCGGACAATTGGTTGGCCATGCGCAGGGGTTCCACTGCGGAGGCCAGAGAAATCAGCGTGAAATTGTCCAGCAGCAGAAAGCCGATGGATTGAGGCGCACGGTTCTGGGGTTGGGCCCCGGAGTTGAACGTCGTCATCGCGGTATCTCCTCACACAAAGCGGGTGATGGCCTCAGGCGGAGGCTCTTTTTATCGCCATCGTTCTCGCGTGGGAGACGGGCTTTGTAATGACAGAGCAATTGCCATGCCTAAATTTGAATGCGCGTTCAATAACTCCTAAAAACGACGTCGGAATGTGTCTATATATGTCTCGCAAGGCGTGGGGATTTAAATGGCCATCAGGGCTGGCAAGCGCCCCGGCCCACAAGCTGTGAGCAATTCGGTAGCACTTGTGGGAACAGGGCTACGAGCGGCCGGGAAAGAGTGTCACCGCAGGCACGGGCGACGGGCGGTCGAAGGCTGGTTGGCCCTCGATCAGTGGCAAGACAATTTATCTGTAAGCGACGCTCTAAAAGGTGGCGCGCTTTTGAGCTGGTGTTCACTTAGTGCGCAGTTTTGACTGGTCTGAAGCTATCGCGAGCAAGCTCGCTCCCACAGGGATTTATGGTGTGTCTCACTTCTCCAATCCACACCGAATCCTGTGGGAGCGAGCTTGCTCGCGATGGGGTCGACGCGGTCTCAGCACTCCACCGCACTCACCGCCAACCCACCCCGCGATGTCTCCTTATATTTGTCATGCATATCCGCACCGGTATCACGCATGGTGCGGATCACCCGATCCAGCGAAATAAAGTGCTGACCATCGCCCCGCAATGCCATTTGCGCGGCGTTGATCGCCTTCACCGCGGCAATCGCGTTGCGCTCGATGCACGGCACCTGAACCAGTCCACCCACCGGGTCGCAGGTCAGGCCGAGGTTGTGTTCCAGACCGATCTCCGCCGCATTGCACAGTTGCTCTGGCGTGGCACCAAGGATTTCAGCCAACCCGGCTGCCGCCATCGCGCAGGCCGAACCGACTTCGCCCTGGCAGCCGACTTCGGCACCGGAGATCGAGGCGTTCTTCTTGCACAGGATTCCCACTGCCGCCGCACCGAGGAAGTAATCCACGACATTGGCGTCGGTCACCGCTTCGCTGAACTTCATGAAGTAATGCAACACCGCCGGAATGATCCCCGCCGCGCCGTTGGTCGGTGCCGTGACCATACGCCCGCCGGCGGCGTTTTCTTCGTTGACCGCCAGGGCGAACAGGTTGACCCATTCCATGGCGCTCAAGGTCGAGCCGATCACGTTGGGTTTGTTCAGTTCCTGCAGGCTGCGATGCAGCTTGGCCGCACGGCGGCGCACGTTCAGCCCGCCGGGCAGGATGCCTTCGTGTTTCAGGCCCTGTTCAACGCAATCCTGCATGGCTTGCCAGAGTTTCATCAGGCCGCTGCGGATTTCGTCCTCGCTGCGCCACACCCTCTCGTTAGCCATCATTAATTCAGCCACGCGCAGCTTGTGCTTTTTACACAGCTCCAGCAGCTCGGCCGCACTGGAAAAGTCATATGGCAACACGGTGCGGTCGAGGTCGACGACACCGCTGGAGGCCTGAGCCTCATCGACGACAAAACCGCCGCCGACCGAATAGTAGGTGTCGCGATGCAACTCGCCGTCATCACCCTCGACAATCAGGGTCATGGCGTTGGGGTGGAATGGCAGGTTCTCGTCGATCAGGCGCATGTCCCGGGCCCAGATGAAGGGCACCGGCAAGCGACTGTCGAGCAGCAACGTATCGGTCTCACGCAGGGTGGCGATACGAATGCCGATTTGCGACGGATCGATCGCATCCGGCCACTCGCCCATCAGCCCCATGATCACGGCATTGTCGCTGCCGTGGCCGATACCGGTGGCCGACAACGAGCCGAACAGCTGGACTTCGACACGCCGTACCTGCTCAAGCAGCCCGCGCTCACGCAAGCCCTGCACAAACAACGCCGCCGCCCGCATGGGCCCCACGGTGTGTGAACTGGAAGGGCCGATGCCGATTTTGAACAGGTCGAAAACACTGATAGCCATTACTGCCGAACTCCTGGATGGGCCCACTGCGCACGCAAAAACGCACGGTGACGGAGCTGCTACGCTCAAGCTGCAATCCGCCGAGATGACCGCATCATCAAGCTTTTATCCAGTTGTTCGACGTCTCTAACCGACGCACTCATGCCCACCAGCGCCGCGTGTCTTTTACGCCGTGTTTTCGCCGTTTTTTTGCGGTTCAGAGGGGGAAAATGGGCTGAAAAAATCTGTAAACGACGTCACCGACACTGGATGCGACCATCCCTGTACTGGATACGACGCACCCTGTAGGCGTCAGATTTTCACTGGTACATGATCATATCGACTCGATTGCAAGGCGCCGTGGTAGAGCTGTCTCCAAAACGCCATCCAACCGCAACCTATAAGTGCGGTGGTCCAGTCGGAACACTGCCAAAAAAAACACCAAGGAGTCCATCCATGAAAGGTTCCCCGTCGTTGTTGTTGGCCGCCATGCTTAGTCTGCCGGTTCTGGCGCAAGCCGCAGAACCGGCGCAATGCAGTACCGTAAACTTCTCCGATGTCGGCTGGACCGACATTACCGCGACAACCGCGACCACCAGCGTTGTACTTAACGCCCTCGGCTACAAGACCAAGACCACCATGATTTCCGTGCCTGTGACCTACAAGTCCCTGGCCGACGGCAAGAACATGGACGTGTTCCTGGGCAACTGGATGCCGACCATGGAAAACGACATCAAGGCCTACCGAGATGCCGGCACCGTGGAAACCGTGCGTACCAACCTCAAGGGCGCCAAGTACACCCTCGCCGTCCCGCAAGCGCTGTACGACAAGGGGCTGCATGACTTCGCCGACATCGCCAAATTCAAGAAAGAGCTCGACGGCAAGATCTACGGCATCGAGCCTGGCAACGACGGCAATCGTCTGATCCAGAGCATGATCGACAAGGATGCCTTCGGCCTGAAGACCGCCGGTTTCAAAGTCGTCGAATCCTCCGAAGCCGGCATGCTGTCGCAGGTGGACCGTGCACAGAAACGCGACACCGCCGTGGTATTCCTCGGCTGGGCGCCGCACCCGATGAACAAGCGCTTCAAGATTCAATACCTGACCGGTGGTGATGATTTCTTCGGCCCGGACTTCGGTGCCGCCACCGTGGCGACCAACACCCGCAAGGGTTATGCGCAGGAGTGCAGCAACGTCGGCCAGTTGCTGAAGAACCTGGAGTTCACCGTCGACATGGAAAGCTCGCTGATGGGCAACATCCTGGATGACAAGATGAAACCTGACGCGGCCGCCAAGGCCTGGCTGAAAAACAATCCACAGGTGCTCGATACCTGGCTCGCTGGCGTGACCACCATTGACGGTAAACCAGGCCTGGAGGCCGTGAAAGCCAAACTGGCCGGGCCCTTGAAATAAAGAAAACCGGTTATGCCGGGCGGCTTCGGCCGCCAGGCTGTTTTATTTCCTTGCATGCGGACGTTCACTACCATGCTGATTGATCAGAAAATCCCCTTAGGCCAGTACATCGCGAGCTTCGTTGAATGGTTGACGCAACACGGCGCCAGCACCTTCGACGCAATCGCCGTGACACTGGAAACGATGATCCACGGCGTGACGTTTGCGCTGACCTGGTTCAACCCGCTGGCACTGATCGGCCTAATCGCACTACTGGCACACTTCATTCAACGCAAATGGGGTCTGACCGCGTTTGTCGTTGCCTCCTTTCTGCTGATCCTCAATCTGGGGTACTGGCAGGAAACCATGGAAACCCTCGCCCAGGTGCTGTTCGCCACCCTGGTCTGCGTGGTCATCGGCGTGCCGCTGGGCATCGTCGCCGCGCACAAGCCGATGTTCTATACTTTAATGCGTCCGGTACTCGATCTGATGCAGACCGTACCGACCTTCGTGTACCTCATTCCTACCCTCACCCTCTTCGGGCTGGGTGTGGTCCCGGGCCTGATCTCCACGGTGGTGTTCGCGATTGCCGCGCCTATCCGCCTGACCTACCTGGGTATCCGCGATGTTCCGGAAGAATTGATGGACGCCGGCAAGGCCTTTGGCTGCTCGCGACGTCAGCTGCTCTCGCGAATCGAACTGCCCCACGCCATGCCAAGCATCGCGGCCGGCATCACCCAGTGCATCATGTTGTCCCTTTCGATGGTGGTGATCGCGGCACTGGTGGGCGCCGATGGCCTGGGCAAACCGGTGGTCAACGCACTGAACACTGCTGATATCGCCCTGGGCTTCGAAGCTGGCCTGGCGATCGTACTGCTGGCGATCATGCTCGACCGTATCTGCAAACAACCCGACGCCAAAGTAGGGGGTGACGCATGAGCATTATTCGCTTCGATAACGTTGACGTTATCTTCTCCAAGGATCCACGCGAGGCACTCAAGCTGCTGGATCAAGGCATGACCCGTAACGAGATCCTGAAAAAGACCGGGCAGATCGTGGGGGTCGAAAAGGCCAGCCTGGATATCGAAAAAGGTGAAATCTGCGTACTGATGGGTCTGTCCGGCTCCGGCAAGTCCAGCCTGCTGCGCTGCATCAACGGCCTCAACACCGTCAGCCGCGGCAAGTTGTTCGTCGAGCACGAAGGCAAGCAGATCGACATTGCCTCGTGCACGCCGGCAGAACTGAAAATGATGCGCACCAAGCGTATCGCGATGGTGTTCCAGAAGTTCGCCCTGATGCCCTGGTTGACCGTTCGCGAAAACATCAGCTTCGGCCTGGAGATGCAGGGTCGTCCCGAGAAAGAACGGCGCAAACTGGTGGACGACAAGCTTGAGCTGGTTGGCCTGACCCAGTGGCGCAACAAGAAACCCAACGAGCTGTCCGGTGGTATGCAGCAACGTGTTGGCCTGGCCCGTGCCCTGGCAATGGACGCCGACATTCTGCTGATGGACGAACCGTTCTCGGCCCTCGACCCGCTGATCCGCCAGGGCCTGCAAGACGAACTGCTGGAACTGCAACGCAAGCTGCACAAGACCATCGTCTTCGTGAGCCACGACCTTGATGAAGCGCTGAAACTCGGCAGCCGTATCGCGATCATGAAAGACGGCCGGATCATCCAGTACAGCAAACCGGAAGAAATCGTCCTCAACCCTGCGGACGACTACGTGCGGACCTTCGTGGCCCACACCAACCCGCTGAACGTACTGTGCGGTCGCAGCCTGATGCGCACCCTGGACAACTGCAAACGCATCAACGGTTCGGTGTGCCTGGATCCGGGCGGCGATTCGTGGCTGGACCTGGCCGAAGGCAATACCATCAAAGGAGCTCGCCAGAACGGGTCTGCGCTGGACTTGCAGAACTGGATACCGGGTCAGGCCGTTGAAGGCCTGGGTCGTCGACCAACCCTGGTGGACTCGAACATCGGCATGCGCGACGCGTTGCAGATTCGTTATCAGACCGGCAACAAGCTGGTGCTGCATGACAACAACAAGGTGGTGGGGATTCTCGGCGACAGTGAGCTGTATCACGCACTGCTCGGCAAGAACCTGGGGTAAGGCAACAGATGCAAAAACGCCGCGATAGAATCGCGGCGTTTTTGTTTGTAGAAGATCAAAAGATCGCAGCCTTCGGCAGCTCCTACAGGGGAATGCGTTCGGCGTAGGAGCTGCCGAAGGCTGCGATCTTTTCAAGCAGCGACGCGGTGCAACTGAAACACCGCGCCCCTCACCTCTTAGCTATAAACCCGGCCAAGGAGCTGCCGATGGCTTTCAAACTGATCGAGCACGTCACGGGTGATCTGATCCTGGGTGAAGCCCATCAAGTCGTAGTCCTGGCTGCCGTTGTGCAGGTACACCTCGGCGCGGTAGTAACGCTGACGCGCCTCATCGGACTGAGCCGATTCGGTCGGCGTGGCCAGGTAACCGTCCAGGCTCACTTCGTAGACGAAAGGGTTGCCCTCTTCCATCTCGACCCGCACGCCCATGCAACGCTTGGACTTGCCCAGCAGCGTTTGCACTTGCAGACCTTGAGCACGCATTTGCACCGTCGCATCTTCCAGCGCCGGGCTGACGTGCTTGTCCATGAAACGCTGCACGATCGACTGACTCGGTTGCAGGTCCAGTTGGGTCAAGCGCTCGCTGAAACCACGACGACCGCGTGCCGCCAACTCGGCTTGTTCCTGTTCGATCTGCACATCCTGGCGCATGGCCTTGTGCAAGCCGAACATGAAGAACACCAGCACCACCGAGAACGGCAGACCGGCCAGCACCACCATGGTTTGCATGGCTTCGAAGTTGCCGGCGAACAGCAGGCCGATGGTCACCAGGGTGATCACCGCCGACCAGAAAATCCGCAACCAGTGCGGCGCGTCTTCATCGACGGTGCCGCCCTTGCACGACAGGTTGGCCATCATCACCGCGCCGGAATCCGCCGGGGTCAGGAACAGCACGAAACCGACAAAAATCGATACGCCGATCACAACCTTCGACGCCGGGTAATGCTCAAGCAACTGGTAGATCGCCATGGACGGCTGTTCCAGCGCCGTCTTCCCGAGTTCTACCGCCCCGTGGTTCATCACCAGGTCCAGGGCCGAGTTACCGAAGATCGACAGCCACGCCAGGGTGAAGCCCAGCGGAATCAGCAGCACGCCGGCGACCAGTTCGCGCACGGTACGACCACGGGAAATACGCGCGATGAACATGCCCACGAATGGCGCCCAGGAAATCCACCAAGCCCAGTAGAACAGGGTCCACAGGCCCAACCAGCGGTCGGACTTCTCACTGTCGCCTTCGTACACATAGAGGTCGAAAGTCTTCAGCACCACGCCGTTCAGGTAGTCGCCGACGTTCTGCACGAAGCCGTTGAGCAGGTGCAGGGTCGGGCCGAACAACAGGACGAAAATCAGCAGGCCGCTGAACAGCACGATGTTGAGGTTGGACAGACGACGGATGCCGTTTTCCACGCCCGACACGGCAGCGATGGTCGCCACGGTGCTCATCACGATGATCACGATCAGCAGGTTGGTGTTGCTGTGCTCCATGCCGAACAGGTTTTCCAGGCCCGACGACACTTGCAGCGAACCAATCCCCAGGTTGGTCACCAGACCCAGCAGGGTCACGAACATGCCAAAGCCGTCTACCGCATGACCGGCCGCGCCTTTGACCCAACGCTCGCCCACCAGCGGATACAACGCCGAACGCAACGCCAGCGGCTGGTTATGCCGGTAAGCAAAGTAGGCAACGGCCAGACCGACCAATGCGTAAATCGCCCAGCCGTGCAGGCCCCAGTGCAGGAATGTCAACTGAACGGCCTGACGGGCGGCAAGGTTACTGCCGGCCACACCTTCCGGCGGGTTGAAGTAGTGGTCCAGCGGCTCCGACGCGCCGAAGTACAGCAACGAGATGCCGATACCCGAGGAGAACAGCATCCCCGCCCAGGCGCCGTAGCTGAAATCCGGGGTGTCGTCCTTGCTGCCGAGCTTGAGTTTGCCGTAGGACGAAAACGCCAGGCCGACGACGAAAATCAGATAGGCGGCAATCACCACCATGTAGTACCAGCCGAAGCTGCGGGACAACCAGGCTTGCGCCATACCCAGCATTCTGCCGGCCTCTTGCGGGGCGATGATCAGAATGGCGGTCAACAACAGAATCAACGCGGTAGAGGTGTAGAACACCCAACCGTTGACCGTCACCTTCTCGGGTGGGGTCTTTATTAGCGAGGCAGAACTCATGGCACAGATGCTCCGGGCAGTGCGAGAGAAGAACGCAAGACAAACGTGTTACCCGACCAATCGGTTAGTGGGCAGCCGACCGGCGGGTGATATAAAGACAGCCCGAAAAAAGCCCGAAACCCCTGGAGCGCCGCGGCGCGTAGGTTTCGAGCAGTTTCGGAAGTCGTTTTTTCCGCCGCTACATGTAGGAAAAATCTGTAGGCAGCGACGATTTGTCGCAGATCTTATTCTTTGTTGATTGAACGTTCAATCAAAACAAAATAGACTGGCCTTCAACCCGGTAGCCGTCCTACGTCCACCGGAAGGCCTAAGGAGATGTGCAAGATGCCCAAGGTCGGTATGCAACCCATCCGCCGCCAGCAATTGATCGAAGCCACTTTGCAGGCCGTCGATCAGGTCGGAATGGGGGACGCCAGCATTGCGCTGATCGCCCGTTTGGCCGGTGTCTCGAACGGCATCATCAGTCACTACTTTCAGGACAAGAATGGCCTGATCGCCGCCACCATGGGGTACCTGATGACCGTCCTGAGCGAGAACGTCACCCTGCGCCGACAGGCGCTGAAAGATGACAGCCCACGGGCGCATCTGCAGGTGATCATCGAAGGCAACTTCGACGCCAGCCAGGTCAATGGCCCGGCAATGAAAACCTGGCTGGCCTTCTGGGCCACCAGCATGCACCAGCCGTCTTTGCACAGGTTGCAGCGGATCAACGATCACCGTCTGTATTCCAACCTGTGCTGCCAGTTCCGCCGCGTGCTGCCGCTCAATGATGCGCGCAGCGCCGCCCGGGGCCTGGCAGCGTTGATTGACGGCTTGTGGTTGCGCGGCGCGCTGTCGGGAGATGCTTTCGACACCGGGCAGGCACAACGGATCGCTTACGAATACATGGATACCCAACTGGCCAAGCGGGTGAGTTAGAGCACACATAAACGCTCAACCACCGAACCGTGCCAACCACTTAATGCTCTTGCGAGGACTTTATGGCCCGTTTCGAACTGCAAAAACTCTACATCGATGGCGCTTACAGTGACGCCAGCAGCGACGCCACTTTCGAAGCCATCAACCCGGCTAACGGCGAAGTCCTCGCAAAAGTACAACGTGCGACCAAGGACGACGTCGAGCGCGCTGTGGTCAGCGCCGAAAAGGGCCAGAAAATCTGGGCCGCGATGACCGCCATGGAGCGTTCGCGCATCCTGCGTCGCGCCGTGGAAATCCTGCGCGAGCGCAACGACGAACTGGCCGCCCTGGAAACCCTGGACACCGGCAAGTCGTACTCCGAAACCCGCTACGTCGACATCGTCACCGGCGCTGACGTACTGGAGTACTACGCAGGTCTGGTCCCGGCCATCGAAGGCGAGCAGATTCCGCTGCGCACCACTTCGTTCGTCTACACCCGTCGCGAGCCGCTGGGCATCGTGGCCGGTATCGGCGCGTGGAACTACCCGATCCAGATTGCCCTGTGGAAATCCGCACCAGCCCTGGCCGCCGGTAACGCGATGATCTTCAAGCCAAGTGAAGTCACCTCGCTGACCACCCTGAAACTGGCCGAGATCTACACCGAAGCCGGCGTGCCAAACGGCGTGTTCAACGTTCTGACCGGCAGCGGCCGTGAAGTCGGCACCTGGCTGACCGAACACCCGCGCATCGAGAAAGTCTCGTTCACCGGCGGCACCGACACCGGCAAGAAAGTCATGGCCAGCGCTTCGAGCTCTTCGCTCAAGGATGTGACCATGGAACTGGGCGGCAAGTCGCCGCTGATCATCTGCGACGACGCCGACCTCGATCGCGCTGCCGACACCGCGATGATGGCCAACTTCTACAGCTCCGGGCAGGTCTGCACCAACGGCACTCGCGTGTTCGTACCGGCCCACCTGAAAGCCGCTTTCGAAGCCAAGATCGCTGAGCGCGTTGCACGCATCCGCATCGGCAACCCGGAAGACGAAAACACCAACTTCGGTCCGCTGGTCAGCTTTGCGCACATGGAAAGCGTGCTGGGCTACATCGCCAAGGGCAAGGAAGAAGGTGCCCGCCTGCTGTGCGGCGGTGAGCGCCTGACCGACGGCGAGTTCGCCAAAGGTGCGTTCGTGGCTCCAACCGTGTTCACCGACTGCACCGACGACATGACCATCGTCCGTGAAGAAATCTTTGGCCCGGTCATGGCGATCCTGTCCTACGAAACCGAGGAAGAAGTGATCCGTCGCGCCAACGACACCGAATTCGGCCTGGCCGCCGGTATCGTCACCAAGGACCTGAACCGCGCCCACCGCGTGATTCATCAGCTGGAAGCCGGTATCTGCTGGATCAACGCCTGGGGCGAGTCCGACGCGAAGATGCCGGTTGGCGGCTACAAGCAGTCGGGTGTCGGCCGCGAGAACGGCATCAGCTCGCTGAACAACTTCACCCGCATCAAATCGGTACAGGTCGAGCTGGGCGATTACGTCTCGGTGTTCTAAGGCGACATTCGCTTCGCCTGCGAGGCCGTCATCGCGAGCAGGCTCGCTCCCACAGGAGTCCCCATTCCAATGTGGGAGCGAGCCTGCTCGCGATCGAGTGCGCAGCACTCACCAAGGCCTGACCTGACCAACTTCAAAGAGGGTGCATTCAATGTCCCAAGAATTCGACTACATCATCATCGGTGCCGGCTCGGCCGGTAACACCCTGGCGACCCGTCTGACCGAAGACGCAGGCGTCACCGTCCTGCTGCTCGAAGCGGGCGGCCCGGACTACCGTTTCGACTTCCGCACGCAGATGCCGGCCGCCCTGGCGTTCCCGCTGCAAGGCCGTCGCTATAACTGGGCCTACGAAACCGATCCGGAGCCACACATGGACGGTCGTCGCATGGAGTGCGGTCGCGGCAAGGGCCTGGGCGGTTCTTCGCTGATCAACGGCATGTGCTACATCCGCGGCAACGCCATGGACTACGACGGCTGGGCGAAACTGCCAGGCCTGGAAGACTGGACCTACCTCGACTGCCTGCCGTATTTCCGTAAAGCGGAAACCCGCGACATCGGCCCGAACGACTACCACGGTGGTGAAGGCCCGGTCAGCGTGACCACGCCGAAAGCCGGCAACAACCCGCTGTTCCATGCCATGGTTGAAGCCGGTGTGCAGGCCGGTTATCCGCGCACCGAAGACTTGAACGGCTACCAGCAAGAAGGCTTCGGCCCGATGGACCGCACCGTGACGCCTAAAGGTCGTCGTGCCTCCACCGCTCGCGGGTACCTGGACGTCGCCAAGAAGCGTTCGACCCTGACCATCGTCACCCACGCCCTGACCGACAAGATCCTGTTCGAAGGCAAGCGTGCGGTCGGCGTGCGTTACCTGGTTGGCGCGGCTGAAGAGCGCGTTGAAGTCAAAGCGCGCAAGGAAGTACTGCTATGCTCCGGCGCCATCGCTT
The DNA here is from genome assembly GCF_056405655.1 of Pseudomonas sp. P1_F7. NCBI lineage: Bacteria > Pseudomonadati > Pseudomonadota > Gammaproteobacteria > Pseudomonadales > Pseudomonadaceae > Pseudomonas > Pseudomonas sp. P1_F7. The sequence continues at coordinate 264,749 of NZ_JBFUBR010000014.1, read as the reverse complement.
CGCCGCAGATCCTGCAACGCTCCGGCGTCGGCCCGGCCGAACTGCTGAACAAGCTCGACATTCCGGTGGTCCACGACCTGCCGGGCGTCGGTGAAAACCTGCAGGATCACCTTGAGCTGTACCTGCAATACGCTTGCACCCAACCGGTCTCGCTGTATCCGTCGCTGCTCTGGTACAACCAGCCGGCCATCGGTGCCGAGTGGCTGTTCAACGGCACCGGCATCGGCGCCAGCAACCAGTTCGAAGCCGGCGGTTTCATCCGTACCCGTCCGGAATTCGAATGGCCGAACATCCAGTACCACTTCCTGCCGGTAGCGATTAACTACAACGGCAGCAACGGTGTGAAGGAGCACGGCTTCCAGGCGCACATGGGCTCCATGCGCTCGCCAAGCCGTGGTCGCATCCAGGCCAAGTCCAAGGACCCGCGCCAGCACCCGAGCATCCTGTTCAACTACATGGCCACCGAGCAGGACTGGCAGGAATTCCGCGACGGCATCCGCCTGACCCGGGAAATCATGCAGCAACCTGCGCTGGACGCCTTCCGTGGCCGCGAAATCAGCCCGGGCATCGAAGTGCAAACCGATAAACAGCTGGACAAGTTCATCCGCGAGCACGCCGAAACCGCGTTCCACCCGTCCTGCTCGTGCAAGATGGGCACCGACGAGATGGCCGTGGTCGATGGCGAAGGTCGCGTGCATGGCATGCAGGGTCTGCGTGTGGTCGATGCGTCGATCATGCCGATCATCACCACCGGCAACCTCAACGCACCGACGATCATGATGGCCGAGAAAATCGCCGACAAGATCCGCGGCCGCAAGCCGTTGCCGCGCAGCACCGCCACTTACTATGTGGCCGGTGAAGCGCCGGTGAAGGGCAAGCCGGTGCGGGATTTGAGCCAGACTGCATAAGTCGACAGACCGCGTCGAACCTATCGCGAGCAAGCTCGCTCCCACAGGTTTCGGGTTGGATTGCAGATTTGTGATCCAACCGAGCCCCCTGTGGGAGCGAGCTTGCTCCGGGCGGCGTTCCGACGATGGCGCCCGAACAAACAACACACAGCTCCCAGTAATCCCCCCCTCCACAGATCCAAACTTGATCCTCCCCCCTTCGCAGGCCTAATCTAGCGCCACGCAATCGTTCCCCCCCCCTCGCAACACCGCTCCATCGCCACTCCATACCCAGGAGGTTCATGAATGTTTGATTTCCATCCCCAGCTCAAGCAGCGATTCGCTGCCTTGCGCACGGGTGCTGAATTCTTTTCCCTGCGTTATGTGCGCGAATCCGGGCAGTACCTGTCGGTGCGCAAGAACGTCGCCGAACCACCGAGCCTGAGCCGCGACGAAGGCGCGATGCTGACCGTGCGGGTCAATGGCGTCGAGGCCTATGCGGCCACCAACGACCTGTCGCAACAAGGCCTGCAAGCCGCCCTCGAACGCGCCGAACTCCAGGCCCGTCGACTCAAGCCCCACGCTTTGCTGGACCTGCGTGAACAGGCTGTATCCAGCGACCGCGCCGATTACTTTTCACCCAACCTCGACCAGGCCTTCCCGACTCTGAGCGACTGCTACCAACTGCTTGGCAGCGAGTCGGCCGCCGTGCCCAAGGACGAGCGTCTGGTGAACTGGCAGGTCAGCCTCGGTATCACCCACGTCGAGCAGATCTACCTCAATAGCGCCGGTGCCGAACTGCGCCAGGCCCAACGCTTTGTGTACCCCGGCCTGGACGTAACGGCCTACGACGGTAACGACAGCCAGACCCGCAGCCTTGGCCGCGAGAACTTCGGCCAGCAAGGCGCGGCGGACGTCATCAGCCGTTGTGGCCTGATCGGCGCCGGTGCCCAAGTGGCCGATCAGGCCCTGCAATTGCTCCTTGCGCCAAACACCCCGCAAGGCAAGCGTGACCTGCTGCTGATGCCCGACCAGATGATGCTGCAAATCCACGAGTCCATCGGCCATCCGCTGGAGCTGGACCGCATCCTCGGCGACGAGCGCAATTACGCCGGCACCAGTTTCGTCAAAGCCAGCGATTTCGGCAGCCTGCAATACGGTTCCGGCCTGCTCAACGTGACCTTCGACCCGGACATTCCCGAGGAACTCGCCAGCTACGGCCATGACGACGACGGCACGCCCGCCAGCAAACAATTCCTGATCCGCGAAGGCCTGTTGCTCCGCCCGCTGGGCGGTGCGTTGTCGCAATTCCGTGCCGGCATGGACGGTGTCGCCAACAGCCGCGCCTGTGGCTGGAACCGCCCGCCGATCGACCGCATGGCCAACCTCAACATCGAACCGGGCGATCAGTCCATCGAGCAGTTGATCGGAGGTATCGAACACGGCGTGCTGATGTCGACCAACCGTTCATGGTCGATCGACGATGCCCGCAATAAATTCCAGTTCGGCTGCGAGTGGGGCCAACTGATCGAAAACGGCGAACTCAAGGGCGTGGTGAAGAATCCCAATTACAGGGGCATCTCCGCGCAGTTCTGGAAAAGCCTCAGCGCCGTCGGCGATGCCAGTACCTTGAAGGTCCTCGGCACACCGAACTGCGGCAAGGGCGAACCGAACCAGGTGATCCGCGTCGGCCACGCGTCACCGGCCTGCGTGTTCAGCAACGTTGATGTATTCGGAGGAGACGCATGATGAATCCTTCAAACAGCCAGTCCGCGTCGTTCAAGGCGCTGGTCAACAGCCTGCGAGCAGCCCTGCGCGAGCCCGAGCAGTTCACCCTCAGCTATGCAGCTGAATCGTCGGCCTTCATACGTTTCAACCACGCCAAGGTGCGTCAGGCCGGTCAGGTGCAACAGGCAAGTATCGGCCTGAAGCTGATCAACGAAGGCCGCCATGCCGACCTGCACATCACCCTGGCCGGCGATCCGCAGGTGGATGCGCAGCGCCTGAGCGAAGGTCTGCAACAGCTGCGTGACACCTTGCCGCTGCTACCTCCTGACCCGTATCTGCTGCTCAACTACAACGGTTGGCAGAGCAACAACGTGCAGTCGCAACCGCTGCCGGACACTGAGCAGGTGGTCGCGCAAATCACCCAGGCCGCCGAAGGCCTGGATCTTGTCGGTTTCTACGCTGCGGGCCCGATCAGTCGTGGCTTTGCCAGTTCTTCTGGCGCCTTCGGCTGGCATCAGGCCAACAGCTTCAACTTCGACTTCAGCCTGTTCCACGAGAACGGCCAGGCCGTGAAAGCCAGCTACGCCGGTCACGACTGGAACAGCGAGGGCTTTGCCAGACGCTTCCAGCTAGCCCGCGAGCAGCTTGAATATCTGGGCCGGCCGCTGCGCACTTTGCCGCCCGGCCAATACCGCGCCTACCTGGCACCGGCGGCGCTGGAAGAAATCATGGGCATGCTGTGCTGGGGTGGCTTCTCGGCACAGTCGATTGCCAGCAAAAGCAGCCCGCTGCAAAAGCTCTACGGTGGCGACAGCGCGTTCAGCCCGCTGGTCTCGCTGGATGAAAAAGTCAGCGGCTCGCTGAGCCCGGCGTTTTCCGATGAAGGTTATCCGCGCAGCGATCTGGGGTTGATCGTCGACGGCAAGGCCGGGGCACGACTGGTCAGCTCGCGCAGCGCCGCCGAATACGGCTTGACCGCCAATGGCGCCAGCGGCGGTGAATCGCCGAGCGCGCTGAACATGAAAGCCGGGGCATTGCCTGACGCGGACATCCTCAAGCAACTGGGCACAGGGTTGTACATCAGCAACCTGTGGTACCTGAATTTCTCGGACCAACCGGCCGCACGCCTGACCGGCATGACCCGGTTTGCCACATTCTGGGTCGAGAACGGCGAGATTCAGGCACCGGTCAACACCATGCGTTTTGATGACAGCGCCTTCAGCCTGCTCGGTTCGCAGCTGGAAGCGTTGACCGAGGAGCGGGAGTTGTTGTTGTCGGCGAGTACGTACAGCCAGCGGGCGACGGCTTCGGCGTTGTTGCCGGGGGCACTCGTAAAACGGCTCACATTAACGCTGTAACCACAAACTCCCGGAACACCGGGAACCTTGTGGGAGCGAGCTTGCTCGCGATAGGGCCATTTCATTCAACATCAGTGTCGACTGATCTACCGCTATCGCGAGCAAGCTCGCTCCCACACAGACTGTGATCACAAAGTATTTTGAGTTGACTTCATCCACAAGAGGTCCCATGCCCAACCGCCCGCCTCTCGACGCTGTAACCGCCCGCTGGATACCCTGGGTCGTCGCCATTGCCTTCTTCATGCAGTCCCTCGACGGGACGATTCTCAACACTGCCCTGCCGGCCATGGCCCGGGACCTGGCCGAAGACCCATTGCGCATGCAGGGTGTGATCATCGCCTACATGCTCACGGTCGCGCTGCTGATCCCGGCTTCGGGCTGGATCGCCGATCGCTTCGGCACCCGAAAGATCTTCTTCAGCGCCATTCTGCTGTTCAGCTTCGGTTCGCTGCTCTGCGCGCTGTCGAGCAGCCTGACCATGCTAATCGGTGCCCGGGTGATCCAGGGCCTGGGAGGCGCGTTGATGTTGCCGGTCGGGCGGCTGGTGGTGTTGCGCGCCTACCCGCGCTCGGAACTGGTGCGGATCATGGGCTTCATCACCATTCCCGGACTGCTCGGCCCGTTGATCGGCCCGACCATGGGCGGCTGGATGGTGCAATACCTGACCTGGCACTGGATCTTCCTGATCAACCTGCCGGTGGGGCTGGTCGGTTGCTACGCCGTGTGGAAATTCATCCCCGACCTGCGCGGTTCCGAGCGCACCCGTTTCGATAGCCTGGGCTTCGTGCTGTTTGGCGCGGCGATGATTCTGATCACCATCGCCATGGAAGGCCTGGGCGAATTGCACCTGCCGCACCTGCGGGTGATGTTGCTGCTGTTCGGCGGCATGGCGTGCCTGGCGGCGTACTGGCTGCGTGCCGGGCATATCGACAATCCGTTATTCGCGCCGTCGCTGTTCAAGACCCGGACCTTTGCCGTGGGCATTCTCGGCAACCTGTTCGCCCGCCTCGGCAGCGGCGCCCTGCCCTTTTTGGTGCCATTGCTGCTGCAAGTGGCGCTGGGCTATTCGCCGTCCCAGGCCGGGATGAGCATGCTGCCCCTGGCGGCGGCGGCGATGATCGCAAAGTGGGTCGCGCGGCCGCTGATCGAGCGTTTGGGCTACCGCATCGTGCTCACCGGCAACACCCTGGCGCTGGGGATCATGCTGGCAAGCATGGGCCTGGTCAGCGAGCAGACGCCGTACTGGCTGCTGCTGTGTCTACTGGCGATCCTTGGCGCGATCAATTCCTTGCAGTTCACTGCGATGAACACTGTGACCCTGATCGACCTCGACGATGCCAGCGCCAGCAGCGGCAACAGCCTGCTGTCGGTGGTCGCGCAATTGTCCCTGAGCCTGGGCGTGGCCTGCGCCGGTGCATTGCTCGGCGGGTTCACGGCGGAGATTGGAAACGACGGGGTAGACACGGTTCTGGGTGCCTTCCAGCTGACATTCGTGACGGTAGGCATCATGGCGATGCTGGCCGCGACGATCTTCTCGCAACTGTCAAAGAATGACGGACGGCGTGTTAAACGTCCGGAACAGCACATAGAGCCTTAGGGCGAATCGCCATCGGACTGGTACACTGCGCGACATTTTGTTTTGCAGGCCAGTCCCGTGACCACCATCGCCACCGAATTTAATACTTTGCCGCTGTCCGCCGCCATGCTGGCTAACCTCGACTCCCTCGGTTATGCCCAGATGACGCCGATCCAGGCGCAAAGCTTGCCGGTGATCCTCAAGGGGATGGACCTGATCGCCCAGGCCAAGACCGGCAGCGGCAAGACCGCCGCCTTCGGCATCGGCCTGCTGAACCCGATCAATCCGCGCTACTTCGGTTGCCAGGCGCTGATCCTGTGCCCAACCCGCGAGCTGGCCGACCAGGTCGCCAAGGAAATCCGTCGCCTGGCCCGTGCCGAAGACAACATCAAGGTCCTGACCCTGTGCGGCGGCGTGTCCCTCGGGCCGCAGATCGCTTCGCTGGAGCATGGCGCGCACATCATCGTCGGCACCCCAGGCCGTATTCAGCAGCACCTGCGCAAGGGTTCGCTGGTACTCCACGGTCTCAACACTCTGATCCTCGACGAAGCCGACCGCATGCTCGACATGGGTTTCTACGATTCCATCGAAGAAATCATCATGCAGGCCCCGGAACGTCGCCAGACCCTGCTGTTCTCCGCCACTTACCCGGTGGGCATCAAGCAGCTGGCCTCGAAGTTCATGCGTAACCCGCAGCAAGTGAAGGCCGAAGCGTTCCACGACGACACGCAGATCGAGCAGCGTTTCTACGAGATTTCCCCGGACGACCGCATGAGTGCGGTGACCAAGGTGCTTGGCCACTTCCGCCCGGCTTCCTGCGTGGCCTTCTGCTTCACCAAGCAGCAGGTCCAGGAAACCGTCGATCACCTGACCGCCAAAGGCATCTCCGCCGTCGGCCTGCACGGCGATCTGGAACAGCGTGACCGCGACCAGGTATTGGCGATGTTCGCCAACCGTAGTACTTCGGTACTGGTCGCCACCGACGTCGCCGCCCGCGGCCTCGACATTGACTCGCTGGACATGGTGATCAACGTCGAATTGGCCCGTGATTCGGAAATCCATATCCACCGTGTCGGCCGTACTGGCCGTGCCGGTGAGAAAGGCCTCGCGATCAGCCTGGTGGCGCCGTCCGAAGCACAGCGCGCACAAGCCATTGAGCAATTGCAGAAGACACCGTTGACCTGGGATCAGGTCGACAACCTCACCTCCAAGGGTGGTGGTCCGCTGCTGCCGCAGATGAGCACCCTGTGCATCGGCGCCGGCCGTAAAGACAAGGTTCGTCCGGGCGACATTCTGGGTGCACTGACCGGTGACGCCGGCATCCCCGGCGCCCAGGTCGGCAAGATCGCGATTTTCGACTTCCAGGCCTACGTGGCCGTGGAGCGCGGCGTTGCCAAGCAGGCCTTGCAGCGCTTGAACGACGGCAAGATCAAGGGCCGTTCGTTGCGCGTGCGCATCCTGTAAGAACAACGCTTTTCCCTGTGGGAGCGAGCTTGCTCGCGATGGCGGACTGTCAGACAACAACTATGTTGAATGTGCCGACCTCATCGCGAGCAAGCTCGCTCCCACAATTGTTTTTGTGGTGAAACACTGAGAGGACACCGTTTTGCGCTCTACCGAAGTCGTGATCATTGGCGCTGGCGCCGCAGGGTTGATGTGTGCACTGACCGCCGCCGGGCGCGGGCGCAAGGTGTTGCTGCTCGACCATGCCAACAAGGCCGGCAAAAAAATCCTGATGTCGGGCGGTGGTCGCTGCAATTTCACCAACATGTACACCGAACCGGGCAATTTCCTCTCGCAGAATGCGCACTTCTGCAAATCTGCCCTGGCCCGTTACACCCAATGGGATTTCATTGGCATGGTGGCCAAGCATGGCGTGCCGTACCACGAGAAAAAACTCGGCCAGTTGTTCTGCGATAACAAATCCAGCGACATCCTGGAAATGCTGCTGAACGAGTGCGATCAGGTCGGCGTCAGCCTGCACCTGGACACCTCGATCCAGACCATCGAGAAGCTTGAGAAGGGCTATTTGCTGGACACGACGCTCGACCAGATAACGTGCGAATCGCTGGTAATCGCCACCGGCGGCCTGTCGATCCCCACCCTGGGCGCCACCGGTTTCGGTTACCAGGTCGCCAGGCAGTTTGGCCACGAGCTGCTGCCGACCCGCGCCGGTCTCGTGCCGTTCACCATCACCGACCAGCTCAAGGCCTTGTGCACCGAGTTGTCCGGCACGTCGGTGGATTGCCTGGTGAGCTGCAACGACCAGAGTTTCCGCGAGAACATCCTGTTCACCCACCGCGGCCTCAGCGGCCCGGCGATTTTGCAGATTTCGTCGTTCTGGGAGTCCGGCGATACCGTCGAGATCAACCTGATGCCCGACCACGACGTACCAAACTGGCTGCAACAGCAACAGGCCGAACGCCCCAACAGCGAGTTGAAAACCCTGCTCGGGGAAATCTTCACCAAGAAGATGGCCAACCTGCTGGCGGACAACTGGTTCATCTCCAAACCGATGAAGCAATACACCCACGCGGAACTGGCCGATATCGCGGAAAAACTGGCGAGTTGGAAAGTCGTGCCGGCGGGCACCGAAGGCTATCGCACCGCCGAGGTGACCCTGGGCGGCGTCAACACCAATGAAGTGTCGTCCAAGACCATGGAATCGCTGAAAAGCCCGGGGCTGTACTTCATCGGCGAAGTGCTGGACGTGACCGGGCATCTGGGCGGGTTCAATTTCCAGTGGGCGTGGGCATCCGGATACGCCGCCGCGCAGTACGTCTGATTCAAAAATCAACACAATCCCTGTGGGAGCGAGCTTGCTCGCGATGAGGGCATAACATTCAACAGAGATGTTGACTGACAGTCMGCCATCGCGAGCAAGCTCGCTCCCACAGGTTTCTCGGCCAGCCACAAAACCGGTGACCAACCCAGATCACCCATGCTCAAAGGAACAAATTTTGCTGTCTGATGTGATCGACGCCATTGCGTCGGCGTCATTAGTGGCTCAATTTAGCGTCATTGCCTCGGAAGGCCTTCGCATTTCATGTCATCGACTTCGTTCCGCCAGTCTCTGCGGCGCCTTTGGGCGCTGGATAAATTCAGCTACAGCGTGCGGGTATTCATTGCCCTGACCGGCACCATGGCGCTGTGTTGGTATCAGGACGAAATGGGCCTGCTGATCCCGTTGTTCCTGGGGATTATCGCCAGCGCCCTGGCCGAGACCGACGACAGCTGGCAGGGCCGTCTCAATGCGCTGGCCGTGACGCTGGTGTGTTTCGCGGTTGCCGCCCTGTCTGTCGAACTGCTCTTCCCCTACCCCTCGCTGTTTATCATCGCCTTCGCCCTGGCCGCGTTCTGCCTGACCATGCTCGGCGCTCTCGGCGAGCGCTATGGCGCGATCGCCTCGGCGACGTTGATTCTGTCGGTCTACACCATGATCGGCGTGGACCAGCGTGGCGGCGCGGTCATCGATGTCTGGCACGAGCCGGTGCTGCTGGTGGCCGGTGCCGCCTGGTACGGCCTGCTCTCGGTGTTGTGGCAGGCGCTGTTTTCCAATCAGCCAGTGCAGCAGAGCCTGGCGCGGTTGTTCCGCGAGCTGGGTTTTTACCTGAAGCTGAAATCTTCGCTGTTCGAACCGATCCGGCAGATGGACGTGGAAGCGCGGCGCCTGGAATTGGCCCAGCAGAACGGCCGGGTGGTGGCGGCACTGAACGCCGCCAAAGAGATCATCCTGCACCGGGTCGGCAACGGTCGCCCGGGGTCGAAAGTCAGCCGCTACCTGAAACTGTATTTCCTCGCCCAGGACATCCACGAACGCGCCAGCTCATCGCACTATCCTTACAACGCCCTGGCCGACGCCTTCTTCCACAGCGACGTGCTGTTCCGCTGCCAACGCCTGTTGCGCCAGCAAGGCAAAGCCTGCCGGGCCCTGGCCGAATCGATCCAGATGCGCCAGCCGTTCACCTATGACGCCAATTTCGCCGAAGCCCTGAGCGACCTGGATGCCTCTCTCGAACACCTGCGCATCCAGAGCAACCCGGCCTGGCGTGGTTTGCTGCGTTCACTGCGGGCACTGGCGGCCAACCTCGGCACCCTCGACCGCTTGCTCAGCGATGCCAGTAACCCTGACGCCCTGGCCGACGCCACCGACAGCAGCCTGCTCGACCGCTCGCCGCGCAACCTCAAGGACGTGTGGCTGCGGTTGCGCACGCAGCTGACGCCGACCTCGCTGCTGTTCCGCCATGCCCTGCGATTGCCCCTGGCCTTGAGCATCGGCTACGCCATGGTGCATTTGATCCACCCGTCCCAAGGCTACTGGATCATCCTCACTACGCTGTTCGTCTGCCAACCGAACTACGGCGCCACCCGCCGCAAACTCGGTCAGCGGATCATCGGCACCGCCATCGGCCTGACCCTGGCCTGGGCGTTGTTCGACCTGTTCCCGAACCCGCTGATCCAGTCGTGTTTCGCCATCGCCGCCGGGGTGGTGTTCTTTACCAACCGCACCACCCGCTACACCCTGGCGACGGCGGCAATCACCTTGATGGTGCTGTTCTGCTTCAACCAGGTGGGTGACGGTTACGGGCTGTTCCTGCCACGGTTGTTCGATACCTTGCTCGGCAGCCTGATCGCCGGGCTGGCGGTGTTCCTGTTCCTGCCGGACTGGCAGGGGCGGCGCCTGAACAAAGTGCTGGCCAACACCCTGGCCTGCAACAGCATTTACCTGCGCCAGATCATGCAGCAATACGCTGCGGGCAAAAGCGACGACCTGGCCTACCGCCTGGCCCGCCGCAACGCGCACAACGCCGACGCGGCGCTGTCGACCACACTGGCCAACATGCTGATGGAGCCGGGGCATTTCCGTAAGGAAGCGGATGTCGGATTCCGCTTCCTGGTGCTGTCGCACACCCTACTCAGCTACCTGTCAGGCCTGGGCGCACATCGGGAAACCCAACTGCCGGCGGACGTGCGTGAACATTTGATCGACGGGGCCGGGGTGAAACTGGCTGCGAGCATCGACGAAATCGCCCAGGGGCTGGCGAGCAAGTCTTCGATTGCGATTCAGAGCGATGAAGAAGAAGCACTGGCCAATGAACTGGAACAGATGCCCGATGAAATCGATGAAGGGCAGCGGCTGGTGCAGACGCAACTGGCGCTGATTTGTCGTCAGCTCGGGCCGTTGCGGACGTTGGCGGCGCATCTGATCAAGGATACGAGTGAGGATTGAGACCCGCGGTGTCCGGGCGGGCCTCATCGCGATGAGGCCATCAGCAACAGCACAGAATCTGGATCAACTCACTTACATCCCATGCTGCCTCATCAACTTGTCATAACTCCCGTCCGCCTTCATCGCCGCGATCTCGCGATCGAAACCGGCTACGATCCGTGCATGCTCGGGGTTCTTCAGGCTGACCAGAATATGCAGGCTGTTCTCGCTCAAGGGCTTGGGCAGGAATTCCACGGCATTACGTACCTTGGGTGACTCACGGGCCAGGTAGTAGCGGGCGACGTACTCATCTTCCAGCGTCAGTTTGACCCGGTCGGCAGCGACCATGCGCACTGCCATGGCGAAGCTGTGCACCGGGATTTTCTGCAACGAGTCGTCGTTGTCGAACGCTGGCGAATAGGCGTAACCGCGCACGATGGCAATCGGATACGTGTGCAATTGCTGCAGGTCATTGAATTCGATGACCGCGTCTTTGCGCTTGATAAAACGTACGCGATTGAGCAGGTACTCGCCGGAAAACTGGCCGAATTTTGTACGCTCGTCGTTGTACCAGGCATTGACCAGCACGTCGTAGCGGCCCTCACCCACGCCCATCAAGGCCCGTGCCCAGGGCACTTGTTCAAACTCACTGGCATAGCCGGCCCTGGCGAGCGCGGTACTGACAATATCCGTGGCCAAACCACCGTTGACGAGCGTGGAATCGGTAAAGGGGGGCCAGGCATCAGCGACCAACCGCAGTTTTTCTGCCGCCGCTCCCTGAACCAGCAACAGCAATCCAATCAAAGCAAATGCTTGATGCAATCGCGGCATGCTAGAAAATCCTTAGCGGGCGGATTGCCCGACGTGTTTTCAGCCAAAACCCCAAGGCTCCATACCGGCAAGACCCGGGTACTAAACATTAGCTCATCGAAGCCACAGCACAGCGCTTCGATCCAGATTACACAAAGAAGCCATGCGCGCGAGAAATGAATGATGGCATTTTGGCCTATGTCACAGATTCTTCCGCCATAAAGACTTCTGGCGTGACTGCGCTTAGTATCGGAACGACGTTTTCAGGGAATCAAAACATGACAGTCGATTGGATCTGCAAACACCACAGTGACCTGGGCAAGGAGCAGCTGTACGCCATTTTGCAGCTGCGCGCCGAGGTGTTCGTCGTCGAGCAGCAATGCGCTTATCAAGACGTGGATGGCCAGGACCTGGAAGGTGACACTTGTCACTTGATGGCCTGGGACGGCAATCAACTGGTGGCCTATCTGCGGCTGCTCGACCCGGAACTGCAAGGCGGGGACGTAGTGATCGGTCGGGTGATCATTGCTCCACACGCACGAGGCGCCGGGCTTGGACATGAGTTGATGGACCAGGCGTTGAAGCAGATTGAAGAACGCTGGCCTGAAACGCCGATCTACCTCTCGGCCCAGACGCATTTGCAGGGGTATTACGGGCGGTACGGGTTTGTCGTGACGGGTGAGGAGTTTGTCGAGGATGGCATTCCACACATTGGCATGCGTCGTCCTTGAAGGACCCATCGCGAGCAAGCTCGCTCCCACAGGTTTCCGGTTGGATTGAATAATTTTGATCCAACCGCGATCACTGTGGGAGCAAGCTTGCTCGCGATGGCGTCAGTTCAGGCAACGCAAATCTCAGGGATACTCCAGCACCGCCTTGATCTGCCGCAGATTACGTTCGATCCAACCGCGATCAATCGCCCCCCACTCGCGAATCCGATAGCGCCCCGCATGGTTGCGCGCGCCCTCTTCCTGCTCGAATTCACAAACGATATCCAGATCCGCCAACGCCGCGATGGTGTCCTGCGCCGTGCGCCGGGGCATGCCGGTGACCTCGGTCAGCGTCGGGACACTGCTGGCCAGCCCGCTGTCGATCAAGTACGCCACGTACAACCGGCGGTAGAAGCTGCTCTTGGTCTTGCTTACGTCCATCCAATGCTCCTTAAAAGATCGCAGCCTGCGGCAGCTCCTACAGATCCCGCCACGTCAGGTACACCCGCACATCAAATTCCACCTGGTGATAACCCGGCAGCATGTGCTCGCACAGTTTGTAGAAGGCCTTGTTGTGGTCCGATTCCTTGAAGTGCGCCAGCTCATGCACCACGATCATTTTCAGGAACTCGCAAGGCGCTTCCTTGAACAGCGAAGCGATGCGGATTTCCTTCTTGGCCTTGAGTTTGCCGCCCTGCACCCGCGAGATCGTGGTGTGCAGGCCAAGGGCACGGTGGGTCAGGTCCAGGCGGTTGTCGAACAGCACCTTGTCGATGGCCGGAGCATTACGCAGGTACTCCTGCTTGAGGTCCAGGGCATAGGTGTACAGCGCCTTGTCGCTCTGCACCCCATGCTTTTGCGGGTAACGCTGGCTCAGGTAATCGCCCAGCCGACCGTCGGCGATCAGCTGGCGCACCTGGTCCTGCAAGGTAGCGGGATAGGCCTGGAGATATGTCAACACGGTCATCGGGGCGGCAATACACGTCACTAAAAGGTCGCCAGTGTAGCGAATTCAGCAGGGCAGCGCGCTCCAGTCAAACGGCTGGACAAAGACCCCGGTGTCTTCGGCCATCATCGGCCGGGCCACCAGAAAACCTTGCACATACTCACAGCCATTGGCTTGCAGCCATTCATACTGCGCGACGGTTTCCACCCCTTCGGCAATCACCAGCATCCCGAACTGTTTGCACAGGTCGATCACACTGCGTACCAGCGCCGCATCCCTTGTCGACTCCGGCAACCGGGCGATCAGATGGCGGTCGATCTTGAGGGTGTCCAGTTCCAGGTCGCGCAAGTACGACAGGGAGCACGGTCCGGCCCCGAAGTCATCGAGTGCCACTCGTACGCCCAAATTGTGCAGCAGGCGCAATTGCTTGCGGGCTTCTTCGGGGTTGTGCATCAAGGCCTCTTCCGTGACCTCGACTTCCAGAAGATGCGGTTGCAAGCCATGGCGCACCAGCACCTGGCGCAACTCGGTGACAAGGTTGAGCATGCCGAACTGAGTACTGCTCAAGCTGACGCCGAGCACCAGGTCCTCGGTAAACAGGGACTCCCAGGCTTTGCGTTGCCCGGCGCCGCGATGGTAGATCCAGCTGCCCAGGCGACTGATCAGCCGCGCCTCCTCCAGCAACGGCAAAAACAGCCCCGGGGGGACATCGCCAACGCTCGGATGCTGCCAGCGCAACAAGGCCTCGAAGCCACGAATGCGCCCGTCGGCAATCGCAACCTGAGGCTGATACACCAGATTGAAATCGTGGTTCTCGATGGCCGTGCGCACACTTTCTTCCAGCATCAGCCGCGTGCGAGCCCGGCCGTTCATTTCATGATCGTAGAAGCGATATTGCTGGCGGCCGGCACGCTTGGCTTCATACATGGCGATATCGGCCGCCCGCAGCATGCCGTCGAGATTGGCACCACAATCAGGGAACGTGGCGATGCCGATGCTGGCACCCAGGGCGATATCGAGGCCGTCGATCTGCTGACAGATCGACACTCGCTCGATGAGCTTCTCGGCAATCTTCGCCGCTTGCTCGGGGAACTCCAGATCCAGCAGCGCGGTGAATTCGTCGCCGCCCATCCGCGCCAGAATGTCGAAGGGCCGCAAGCAGGCCTTCAACTGTTCGGAGACCCAGCGCAGCACCCGATCGCCGGCATCGTGCCCGAGCGAATCATTGACTCGCTTGAAGCCGTCAAGGTCCAGGTACATCAAGACCCAGGAACTGTCGGAACGCTCGCCGCGCAACAGCAGGTTCTCTACGGTCTGGTAGAAACCCCGGCGGTTGAGCAACCCGGTCAGCGGATCGGTGACCGCCTGAAATTCCAGTTGCTTATGCAGATGGCGCACCACCGACATGTCCAGCACGGTCACCACCATCGCATGTTGCTCGGCAGGCAATGGCGCGCAGGACAAGGCCACCGGCACCTGCTGGCCGGGTGCCGTACGCAACAGGGCATCATGCAGGCGCAAGGTTTCACCGCGTTTGTAGCCCGTGAAAAACTCGGAATCGACCCAGATCGGGACATGCGGTTTTTGCAGGTAGTCCAGAAATTCCTTGCCTTGCAGCTCCTGCACGGGGGCATTGAGCAACCGCGACATCGCCGGGTTGGCAAAACGAATCAGACCGTCCTCACCCAACACCAGAATGCCTTCGGCCGCGTTATCCAGCACCGACGCATTAAAGGCACGAGCGGATTCCAGATCATGACTCAGACGCTGCAAGGCCCGGCGGTTACGCTGGTGTTCGAGCAACGCCTGGACCTTGGGCGTGAAGATTTGTGGGTCGAACGGCTTGAACAGGTAATCCACCGCACCGCTGGCATAGCCCTTGATCACCGCGTCCTGGGACTGTTCGTTAGCGGTCAGGAAAATGATCGGCGTGAGACGGGTCCGCTGGCTACCACGCATCAGGCGTGCCACTTCATAACCGTCCATGCCCGGCATCTGCACGTCCAGCAGCACCAGGTCGATATCGTGTTCAAGTAACAAGCCGAGGGCCTCGAAACCCGAGGCGGCAGTAATGACCCGCCAGTCCTGGCGCTGTAACAACGCGCGCATGCTGATCAGGTTTTCAGGGTAATCGTCGACGACTAAAAGGGTTGAGCCGCCTTCTACTGGCGTGGGTTGCGCGCATTCCATGCTGCTTCTCTTATTGCGGGGAGTCAGGCCGGTTTCTCGTGAAAACCGGACAAATACTGTGCCCTCACTCTAGACCCGGTTCTGCAAAAGCAGAAGGTGTCAGTGAGCCATCATTTAATCATTGTGTCTTTTTACCGACTAACGGTCGATGGTGCAGGCCCATGAAGACCGGGAAAGATGGTATTCCGACAGGATGTTGACGTCAGCCACCCGTCAGACGAACATTAACAAAATATCCCGCTACGCTTATAAAGGCCGCCCCAAAGGTGCGGCCTAGAGCTTCTGGCACGTCCGTGCAGCATGAATCAAATGGAAGAACCGACATGATCGATCTTGCAACCTGGAACCTCAGCGTCCCCGTCGGCAGCCCGCCGTACACCGTCGAAACCTCCAAACTGGTGGACGGCTTCAAGGATCAATACTTCCATTCCGACACCGGCACATTGTTTTTCTGGACGCCCGTGACCGGCTCTCGTACAGAAAACGCGATTTATCCGCGCACCGAATTACGTGAAACCTACAGCAACGGCACGTTGCACAACTGGTATTACCCGGATGCCGACAATTTGTTGTATGCCACTCTGGCAGTGAACCAGGTGCCGAGTTCCGGGAAAATCGTCATCGGCCAGATCCATGCCTATCAAAGCCAGAAACCTCTGGTGAAGGTCGAATACCAATACAAAACCAGTACAGCCACCGGCAATATCGTCGCCAAAGTCCGGATGCATCCCGATGATGATGTGGGCCAGGTGATCACCATTGCGACGGGGGTGAAACTCGACCAGGAGTTTTCCTACCTCATCCACTTGAGCCCCGGCGGTGCACTGGGCATCAGTGCGGCGGGTTACCAATGGGATACCAATATCAGTACGACGTGGCGCGACAAACCGCTGTACTTCAAGGCCGGGGTGTATGTGCAGGACAACACCGGGTACACCACTGAAGGCGGGGAAGTGACCTTCAGCAAGCTGGATATCGATCACAATCAATAGCGCATATTCCGACAAGCCCCCTCGCCACAATGACTCAGCCAAAATCGATTTAGCGCCCACAAAAAAACCCGCCTCTCGGCGGGTTTTTCATCAAGGCAGTTTAACGCTAAGGCTTAGTTGACCTTGGCGTTCAGCTCACCTTTCAGATAACGCTGATACATGCCTTCCAGCGAGATCGCCTTTATCTTCGAAGCGTTGCCGGCAGTGCCGAAGGCTTCGTAGCGAGCGATACACACGTCGCGCATGGCGGTGACGGTGGCGCCGAAGAATTTACGCGGGTCGAACTCGCTCGGGTTGGTGGCCATCAGGCGACGCATCGCACCGGTGGACGCCAGGCGCAGGTCGGTGTCGATGTTGACCTTGCGCACGCCGTGCTTGATGCCTTCGACGATTTCTTCAACCGGTACGCCGTAGGTTTCCTTGATGTCGCCGCCGTACTGGTTGATGATCGCCAGCCACTCTTGTGGAACCGAAGACGAACCGTGCATCACCAGGTGAGTGTTCGGAATGCGCTTGTGGATTTCCTTGATGCGGTCGATCGCCAGCACGTCACCGGTAGGCGGCTTGGTGAACTTGTAGGCGCCGTGGCTGGTACCGATGGCGATGGCCAGGGCATCAACCTGAGTGCGTTTTACGAAGTCAGCGGCTTCTTCCGGGTCGGTCAGCATCTGGCTGTGATCCAGAACGCCTTCGGCGCCGATACCGTCTTCTTCACCGGCCATGCCGGTTTCCAGCGAACCCAGGCAACCCAGCTCGCCTTCTACCGAAACGCCACAGGCGTGAGCCATGGCCACGGTTTGTTGGGTAACACGGACGTTGTAGTCGTAGTCGGTCGGGGTCTTGCCGTCTTCACCCAGGGAACCGTCCATCATCACCGAGCTGAAGCCCAGTTGAATGGAGCGCTGGCAGACGTCAGGGCTGGTGCCGTGGTCCTGGTGCATGCACACCGGGATGTGCGGGAATTCTTCGATGGCTGCCAGGATCAGGTGACGCAGGAACGGTGCGCCGGCGTATTTGCGAGCACCGGCCGAAGCCTGGACGATCACCGGGGAGTCAGTCTTGTCAGCGGCTTCCATGATGGCGCGCATCTGCTCAAGGTTGTTGACGTTGAAGGCTGGAACGCCGTAGCCGAACTCGGCTGCGTGGTCCAGCATCTGGCGCATGCTGATAAGTGCCATTGTGTGTATCTCTCCCGGTTGAGGGTCGTTAATCGTGCCAGCCTGCCGGAGCGGCGGCGGCTATTCAAGTTTTTGCAGATCGGGGGTTGGCCCGGGCTGCGGATTCGGGTGTTGCATCAACTCTAAAACGTCGGTCCCTCTGTGGGAGCGAGCTTGCTCGCGATGGTGGCCCAGACAACGTGGGCATTCAGGCACCCAGCGTCATCGTTAACGACCATCGCGAGCAAGCTCGCTCCTACAGGTGACAGCCACGGCCGATCAAATCATTGGTGGCGACCCAGTAAACCAGGCCTTCCTCACCCTTTATGTGAAACGCCAGCATGTCATTGCTGTACAGCGAACCCGATGCACCCGGTTCCTGCTTCAGGCGGTAGACCTGATCGGCACCGCCCAGGCGCACGTCGACTTCCCTAAGGCTGTCGTCGGTGTAGCGCCACAGCACTTTGGCCTGGCTGTCGCAGGTCCAGGTGGTCCAGTTATCCACAGGGGTGGACGACTGGAACAGGTTCAACTGAGCACAACCCGCCAACAGCGCCAGCGCCGTAACGGCGATAAAACCTTTCATCCGTGTCCCTCGGCTGACGACGCACGCCACCAGCCCTGAGTAAAGAGTCAGACCCGTCAAGGGCAGCCATGTTCCTTGGCGGGTGTCTGGGTCTCGTATTTGTCCAGGCCCTCGGGCCCGGAGCGCTTGTTGAGCACCGGGTTGGTTTCGGCCTGCCAGTCAGCCTGGTAGCAGCCTTTTTCCGACTCGGACGGCGCAGGTTCCGGTGTAGCCTTCGGGTTACTCCCGCACGCCACCAGTGAACCCGCGACGATCAACAGCGCTAACGTCTTGACCATGTAAACACTCCCTTGCCTGGTCAAACGGGCGACCCTCAGGCCTTGGCCCGGCTTTCCAGGACTTCAACGGCTGGCAGAACCTTGCCTTCGACGAATTCAAGGAACGCGCCACCGCCGGTAGAAATGTAGGAGATCTGCTCGGCAACGCCATACTTGTCGATGGCGGCCAGGGTGTCGCCACCGCCGGCAATGGAGAACGCCGCGCTGTCTGCGATGGCCTGGGCCAGCACTTTGGTGCCGTTTCCGAACTGGTCGAACTCGAACACGCCGACCGGACCGTTCCACAGGATGGTCTTCGACGACTTCAACAGCTCGGCGAAATTCGCCGCGGTCTGCGGGCCGATGTCCAGGATCATGTCGTCGGCAGCGACGTCAGCGATCAGCTTGACCGTCGCAGCGGCGCTTTCAGCGAATTCCTTGGCAACCACCACGTCCACCGGCAGCGGCACGCTGACTTTGGCGGCGATGGCACGAGCAGTGTCCAGCAGGTCCGGCTCGTACAGCGACTTGCCGACCGGATGGCCGGCAGCGGCCAGGAAGGTGTTGGCGATGCCACCGCCAACGATCAACTGGTTGCAGATCTGGCTCAGGCTGTTCAGCACGTCGAGTTTGGTCGAGACCTTGGAGCCGGCGACGATGGCCGCCATTGGCTGTGCCGGGGCGCCCAGGGCTTTGCCCAGTGCGTCCAGTTCAGCGGCCAGCAGCGGGCCGGCAGCAGCGACTTTGGCGAACTTGGCCACGCCGTGGGTCGAACCCTCGGCACGGTGAGCGGTGCCGAAGGCGTCCATCACGAACACGTCGCACAGGGCGGCGTATTGCTGGGCCAGTTCGTCAGCGTTCTTTTTCTCGCCCTTGTTGAAGCGCACGTTTTCGAACAGCACGATGTCGCCCGCTTTCACGTCGACACCGCCCAGGTAGTCGGCCACCAGCGGCACTTCACGACCCAGAGCACGGCTCAGGTAGTCGGCGACTGGCTTGAGGCTGTTCTCGGCCGAGAACTCGCCTTCGGTCGGACGGCCAAGGTGCGAGCAGACCATCACGGCCGCGCCTTTTTCCAGGGCCAGCTTGATGGTCGGCAGCGAGGCCAGGATACGCGCATCGCTGGTGACAACACCGTCCTTGACTGGGACGTTGAGGTCTTCGCGGATCAATACGCGCTTACCTTGCAGATCGAGGTCGGACATCTTCAACACGGTCATGGGTCGCACTTCCTACGGTTTTTTTGAAGTTGCTGTTTGCAGATAGTGTTCTGCAACGTCCAGCATTCGGTTGGCAAAACCCCATTCGTTGTCGAACCAGGCCAGGATGTTCACCAGCCGTGGGCCGGAAACGCGGGTCTGACTGGCATCGACGATCGCCGAATGTGGGTCATGGTTGAAATCACAGCTTGCGTGGGGTAGCTCGGTATAGGCCAGCAGGCCTTTGAGCGGGCCGCTGGTGGCGGCTTCGCGCAGGATCCGGTTGACCTCGGTGGCGTCGGTCGCGGTGGCGGTCTGCATCGTGATATCGAGGCAGGACACGTTGACCGTCGGCACCCGCACGGCTTTGGCCTGAATTCGGCCGGCAAGTTCCGGCAGCAGGCGTTCGATACCTCGCGCCAGACCGGTGGACACCGGAATCACCGACTGGAACGCCGAGCGGGTGCGGCGCAGGTCTTCGTGGTGATAGGCATCGATGACCGGCTGATCGTTCATGGCCGAGTGAATGGTGGTGATCGACACGTAATCCAGACCAATGGCCTGATTCAGCAGACGCAACAGCGGCACGCCGCAGTTGGTGGTGCAGGACGCGTTGGACACCAGCAACTCGTCGCCGGTCAGGCAATCCTGGTTCACGCCATAGACGATGGTCGCGTCGACGTCCGTCTCGCTGGCCATCGGCTGGGAAAACAGCACACGCGGGGCGCCGGCGTCGAGGAAACGCTGGCCGTCTTCGCGGGTGTGGTAAGCGCCGGAGCACTCCAGCACCAGATCGACGCCCAGGGACGCCCAATCGATGCCTTCGGGGGTGGCACTGCGCAGGACCTTCACGCAGTCGCCATTGATATGCAGACAATCGCCGTCGACCTTCACTTCGCCGGGGAACCGGCCATGGGTGGAGTCGAAACGTGTCAGGTATTCGATGCTGGCCATGTCGGCCAGATCGTTGATCGCGACAATCTCGAACCCGGCCTTCTCGCCTCGCTCGAACAACGCACGCAAGACGCAACGACCAATCCGGCCGTAGCCGTTGAGTGCAACTTTGTAAGGACGCGGTTGAGGCATGGGGTTCTCGATTACCGTGGTGAATCCGTCAGTGCAGCGTTGAATGTTCCATTGTCATCGCGAGCAAGCTCGCTCCCACAGGGTATGCACCGTCCATGTGGGAGCGAGCTTGCTCGCGATAGCGTCAGTTCAGACAACCCGATTTCCGGACTTAGTCTTCCAGCAGCTCTTCAGCCTGCCCCAGGATGTTTTCCAGGGTGAAGCCGAACTCTTCGAACAAGGCCGACGCAGGCGCCGACTCGCCGTAGGTGGTCATGCCGATCACGCGGCCTTCCAGGCCCACGTATTTGTACCAGTAGTCCGCATGGGAAGCCTCGATGGCGATACGGGCGCTGACCTGCAACGGCAGGACCGATTGCTTGTAGCCGGCTTCCTGGGCATCAAACACGCTAGTGCACGGCATGGAAACCACACGTACCTTGCGGCCCTGCTCGGTCAGTTTGTCGAAGGCTTGAACAGCCAGACCAACTTCGGAACCAGTGGCAATCAGGATCAGCTCAGGCTCGCCTGCGCAGTCCTTCAGTACATAACCACCACGGCTGATGTCGGCGATCTGGCCGGCATCACGGGTTTGGTGCTGCAGGTTCTGACGCGAGAAGATCAGGGCCGAAGGACCGTCCTTGCGCTCCAGTGCGTATTTCCAGCTCACTGCCGATTCAACGGCGTCGGCTGGGCGCCAGGTATCGAGGTTCGGGGTGCAGCGCAGGCTGGCCAGTTGCTCGATTGGCTGGTGAGTCGGGCCGTCTTCGCCCAGACCGATGGAGTCGTGGGTGTAGACGTGGATCACACGCTGCTTCATCAGGGCCGACATGCGCACTGCGTTGCGGGCGTATTCCATGAACATCAGGAAGGTCGCGCCGTAAGGCACCAGGCCGCCGTGCAGGGCAACGCCGTTCATGATCGCGGTCATGCCGAACTCGCGCACGCCGTAGTACATGTAGTTGCCGCTGGCGTCTTCGGCGGTGACGCCTTTGCAACCTTTCCACAGGGTCAGGTTGGAACCGGCCAGGTCAGCCGAACCGCCGAGGAACTCAGGCAGCAACGGGCCGAACGCGTTCAGGGCATTCTGGCTGGCTTTACGGCTGGCGATGGTTTCGCCCTTGGCCGCCACTTCGGCGATGTAGGCCGAGGCTTTTTCGCTGAAGTCTGCTGGCAGGTCACCGCTCAGACGACGCACCAGTTCGCTGGCTTCAGTCGGGAACGCGGCGGAGTAGGCAGCGAAACGCTGATCCCACTCGGCTTCCACGGCGCGACCGGCTTCCTTGGCGTCCCACTCGGCGTAGATATCGGCCGGGATTTCGAACGGGCCGTGATTCCATTTCAGCGCCGCACGGGTCAGGGCGATTTCCGCGTCACCCAGCGGGGCGCCGTGGCAATCTTCCTTGCCTTGCTTGTTCGGCGAACCGAAACCGATGGTGGTCTTGCAGCAGATCAGGGTTGGCTGCTCGCTTTTGCGTGCAGTGTCGATCGCGGTCTTGATCTCTTCCGGATCGTGACCGTCGACATTGCGAATCACTTGCCAGTTGTAGGACTCAAAACGCTTCGGCGTGTCATCGGTGAACCAGCCTTCGACTTCGCCATCGATGGAGATGCCGTTGTCATCGTAGAAAGCGATCAGTTTACCCAGGCCCAGGGTACCGGCCAGGGAAGCGACTTCGTGGGAAATGCCTTCCATCATGCAGCCATCACCCAGGAACACATAGGTGTGGTGGTCGACGATGTTGTGGCCAGGACGGTTGAACTGCGCTGCCATGACTTTTTCAGCCAAGGCAAAACCCACGGCGTTG
This sequence comes from Pseudomonas sp. P1_F7, assembly GCF_056405655.1. Classification (NCBI taxonomy): domain Bacteria; kingdom Pseudomonadati; phylum Pseudomonadota; class Gammaproteobacteria; order Pseudomonadales; family Pseudomonadaceae; genus Pseudomonas; species Pseudomonas sp. P1_F7. The sequence continues at coordinate 242,271 of NZ_JBFUBR010000014.1, read as the reverse complement.
GCCAGGCCCTGGCCCAGTGGACCGGTGGTGGTTTCTACGCCTGGGGTGTAGCCGAGTTCCGGGTGGCCCGGGGTGCGGCTGTGCAGTTGACGGAACTGCTTCAGGTCGTCGATCGACAGGTCGTAGCCGGTCAGGTGCAGCAACGAGTAGATCAACATCGAGCCGTGGCCGTTGGACAGCACGAAGCGGTCACGGTCGGCGAACGATGGATTGCTCGGGTTGTGCTTGAGGTAGTCGCGCCAAAGTACCTCGGCGATATCCGCCATACCCATCGGGGCACCGGGATGGCCGCTGTTGGCTTTTTGCACGGCATCCATGCTGAGGGCACGAATGGCGTTGGCACGCTCACGACGGCTAGGCATCGCTGTTCTCCTGGGATTCTGAAACAAGAGTGAGTAAATCGAAACGGAAAAAAGGCGAGCATTTTCCCTCACCCGGACGCCTCGGGGCAATGACAGATAGTCATCTGAAGGCGTTTTTCCAATGGATAACGGCGGTTTCGGTTGATGAATCCTTTCCGCCGTCCGTTTGTTGACTGAAGCTAACGCCGAGAAGTGCCATCTATCGAGCAATATCAAAACTTTTTGATATTGCTCTTGCGATGCATTCGACCCATGACTAGACTGCCGGCCTTATGAATTTACGCGTGCCCTCCATTCAACATGACGATTGCGATGAGCTGGCGGCCTTGTGCAAGGCTGGCGGCGATCCCCTGCGGTTGAATGTTTTGCGCGCGCTGGCCAACGACTCGTTCGGCGTGCTGGAACTGGCGCAGATCTTCGGCATCGGCCAGTCAGGTATGAGCCACCACCTCAAGGTACTGGCCCAGGCCGACCTGGTGGCGACGCGCCGCGAAGGCAACGCGATTTTCTACCGCCGCGCCCTGCCCCACACCGAACTGCTGGGCGGCAAACTGCACGCAGCCCTGCTCGAAGAAGTGGACAACCTGACGCTGCCGACCGACGTACAGTCGCGCATCGCCCAGGTCCATGGGCAACGCGCGGCCGCCAGCCAGGACTTTTTCTCACGGGTGGCGGAGAAGTTTCGCGCCCAGCAAGACTTGATCGCCGGCCTGCCGCAGTACCGCGAAAGCGTGGTGGCCCTGCTCGACAAGTTGAGCTTCGACAAAGATGCCACGGCCATTGAAGTCGGCCCCGGCGATGGCGCATTCCTGCCGGAACTGGCGCGCCGCTTCTCGCAAGTCACGGCGCTGGATAACAGCACCGCGATGCTCGAACTGGCGCGCCAGGTCTGCGAACGCGACAAGCTGACTAACGTTAGCCTGCAACTGGCCGATGCATTGAACGGCGTCAGCCTCAAGGCCGATTGCGTGGTACTGAACATGGTGCTGCACCATTTTGCCGCGCCGGCCGATGCGCTCAAGCACATGGCCCACTTGCTGCAACCAGGCGGTAGCCTGTTAGTGACAGAGTTATGTAGCCACAACCAGAGTTGGGCCAAGGAGGCCTGCGGTGATCTCTGGTTGGGGTTTGAACAGGACGATTTGGCCCGTTGGGCCACCGCTGCGGGACTCGTTCCCGGGGAAAGCCTCTATGTAGGCTTACGTAATGGTTTCCAGATCCAGGTCCGCCATTTTCAGCGGCCGGCTGGCGACACTCACCATCGGTAATTTCAGGAAAACATCGAGATGAGCGAATACTCCCTTTTCACCTCCGAGTCCGTGTCTGAAGGGCATCCGGACAAAATCGCCGACCAGATTTCTGATGCGGTGCTGGACGCCATCATTGCTGAAGACAAGTTCGCCCGTGTGGCGTGCGAGACTCTGGTGAAAACGGGCGTGGCGATCATCGCCGGCGAAGTCACCACTTCGGCCTGGGTTGACCTCGAGCAGATCGTTCGTGACGTGATCACCAACATCGGCTACACCAGTTCCGACGTTGGCTTCGACGGCGCGACCTGCGGCGTGATGAACATCATCGGCAAGCAGTCCCCTGACATCAACCAGGGTGTCGACCGTGCCAAGCCTGAAGATCAGGGCGCCGGCGACCAGGGCCTGATGTTCGGCTACGCCAGCAATGAAACCGACGTGCTGATGCCAGCACCGATCACCTTCTCGCACCAACTGGTGCAGCGCCAGGCCGAAGCCCGCAAGTCCGGCCTGCTGCCGTGGCTGCGTCCGGACGCCAAGTCGCAAGTGACCTGCCGCTACGAAAACGGCAAGGTAGTCGGTATCGACGCCGTCGTTCTGTCGACCCAGCACAACCCGGAAGTGTCGTACAACGACCTGCGCGAAGGCGTGATGGAGCTGATCGTCAAGCACGTGCTGCCTGCCGAACTGCTGTCCAAGGACACCCAGTTCCACATCAACCCGACCGGCCAGTTCATCATCGGCGGCCCGGTGGGTGACTGCGGCCTGACCGGTCGCAAGATCATCGTCGACAGCTACGGCGGCATGGCCCGTCACGGTGGTGGCGCGTTCTCCGGTAAAGACCCATCGAAGGTTGACCGTTCAGCGGCCTACGCCGGTCGTTACGTGGCCAAGAACATCGTTGCCGCCGGCCTGGCCGAGCGCTGCGAGATTCAGGTGTCCTACGCCATCGGCGTTGCTCAACCGACTTCGATCTCGCTGAACACCTTCGGTACCGGCAAGATCAGCGATGACAAGATCGTCAAACTGGTCCGCGAAGTGTTCGACCTGCGTCCATACGCGATCACCACCATGCTCGACCTGCTGCACCCGATGTATCAGGAAACCGCAGCGTACGGCCACTTCGGTCGCACCCCGGCGACCAAGACCGTTGGTGACGACACCTTCACCACGTTCACCTGGGAAAAAACCGACCGCGCCGACGCTCTGCGTTCTGCTGCCGGCCTGTAAGGTTTCCCCGCAACACCCGAAGCCCCGCACGGTTCGCGCCTTGCGGGGCTTTTTATTTGGATTCGCTTTACACCGCGTCGCGGCCTTCGCGGGCAAGCCCGCGAAAAGGCCTGCCCTGTCACCAGAAACACTCGGTAAAAACCCCGCCCGCTATGCCAACCGATACTGACCTAGCCTTCACGCACCTCACCGAGCAAGGACGCTCAAGATGCTTCCCGACCTGCGCCTGTTTTTCGTCTTTCTACTGACCTTTGCCTACCTGACCGCCAGTGCCGCCGAGTGCCCGGGCTGGCCATCCGAACGCGCCCTGAACGAAGTCGGCAAACTGCAACAGCAAATCGACTTCTGGGACGACAGCTATCACCGCCAGGGACGCTCACTGGTCGCCGATGAACTCTACGACCAGTCCCGCACGCGACTCACCCAATGGCGCCACTGCTTCAACCTGAGCCCGTCCGCAGACCCCTTGCGCACTGCGCGCGGCACGCTGCCCCACCCCATCGCCCACACCGGTCTGGACAAACTGCACGATCGGCCCGCTGTCGAAAAATGGCTGCGTGACCGGGTGGACGTCTGGGCCCAGCCTAAAATCGATGGCGTGGCGGTGACTCTGGTTTACCGCAATGGTCTGTTGGCCCAGGCCATCAGCCGCGGCGACGGCGAGAGCGGTCAGGACTGGACGGCTCCGGCACGACAGATTCCGGCCATCCCGCAACGGCTATCGCAGGCCCGGGACTTGCTCGTGCAAGGCGAACTGTATTGGCGCCTGACCGATCATGTGCAGGTCCGGGCCGGCAGCCTCAATGCTCGTGCCTCCGTGGCCGGCCTGATGGCGCGCAAGGTCTTGAGCGCCGAACAGGCCGCCGGCATCGGCCTGTTTGTCTGGGACTGGCCCCAAGGGCCGGCGAGCGTGCCCGAGCGTGCGGCGGCGCTGACTGCGCTGGGCTTCCCGAGTACCACGGCATACAGCCAGCCCATTGCCTCCGTCATTGATGCCGAACGCTGGCGCGAACACTGGTATCGCTCCGCCCTGCCCTTTGCCAGCGACGGCATCGTCCTGCGCCAGAACCAGCGCCCAGCCGCCGAACGCTGGCAGGCCAAGTCACCCTACTGGGCCATCGCCTGGAAATACCCCTTCGCCCAGGCACTGGCCGAAGTCCGCCAGGTTCACTTCAAAATCGGCCGGACCGGGCGGATAACTCCGGTACTTGAACTGACCCCGGTGAAGCTCGATGACCGGCAGATCAAACACGTCAGCGTCGGTTCGTTGCAACGCTGGCAGGCGCTGGACATACGCCCGGGTGATCAGGTTGCCATCAGCCTGGCCGGGCTGACCATTCCCAGGCTCGATCGCGTTGTATTGCGCAGCAGCGAACGCGCCGAATTGAACGCGCCGCAGGCAGCGGACTTTCATTTATTGAGTTGCTGGCAACCGACTCCGGGCTGTGAGAGCCAGTTTCTCGCGCGCCTGACCTGGCTCAGCAGCAAGCAGGGTCTGGCGCTGCCCAATGTAGGTCCGGGGACTTGGGAAAAACTTCTTTCAACAGGTCACCTGAACGGTCTGCTGGATTGGTTGACCCTCGATACCCAAGAGCTTGCTACCATTGACGGTTTCGGCGAGCGCAGCGCGGCTCGCCTTGCAGACAGCTTCAACCGAGCCCGGCAACGCCCGTTCGCGCACTGGCTGAAAGCCCTGGGATTGCCACCGACAGGCCAGGCGCATCTCGGCGATTCATGGCAGGCACTGGCGCAGCGAGACATCCAACAATGGCAGGCCGAGGCCGGTATCGGGCCAGGACGCGCAGCGCAACTGAACGCCTTTTTCCGCGATCCGCAGGTCCTGGCCTTAAGTGAAACATTACGTGATGCGGGGATTGACGGCTTTTAGGGGTCAGCCTTGCGCCCAGCGGGAACCCCAAGGGGACCGCCGGGCTCCAACAAGCCATTGCCACACCGGCCCGCTTGTCTTCTTACATGGAGCTTTTATGAAATTTCTTTCACCGCTCGTCCTGTTGGCCCTTTGCAGCGTGCTGGCCACCCCGTTGATGGCGGACGAGGAAGCGCCGGGGCTGACCGGTTGCGCCGCCAAGAAGCAAGGTATCGTCAACCAGATCGAATTGGCCAAGGTCCACGGCAACGCCGACCAGCAGGCCGGCCTGGAAAAAGCCCTGAGCGAAGTCGAAGCGAACTGCACCGATGCCTCGCTGAAGAAAGAACGGGAAAACAAGGTGCTCGACGCCAGGCACGAAGTCAGCAAGCGTCAGGCGGACCTCGACAAGGCCATGAGCAAAGGCGACTCCGACAAGATCAACAAACGCAAAGACAAACTCGCCGATGCCCGCAAGGAATTGCAGAACGCGTTGGATGAGCTGGATAAGTAAACAAGCAACACCCAAGGCTAACCGTGGCGAGGGAGCTTGCTCCCCCGCCACAACAGCAGACCGTCGCAGCCGAGAGTCAATGATCCCGAAACGCCTTATGACACGCACTGCATGCATCTTCGACTTTCTGCACCGATGGCCCCAGGTTGCTGGCCTTGTAGGGTTGAACCTGGCTGGCGATCACCAATTCACCGGTGGCGGATTCAAGGTCACGGGCCATGGACTGGAAGCGCGCCTGCTGCTCCCAGACATCGCTCTTGGCGCTGGTGTGATCTTCTTCGCGAACCTGCGGAAAGTGTTGCCACGGCTCACGGGACAGCGCATCGAGTTTCACCGAGCCCTCGGCGAACTTCGGGCCATCGAACGGAATGCGCCCACGCAGCATGCCGCCCAGGTCTTCGCCAGTCTTGAGCATCTGCTTGAAAATGGCCTTGCGCTGGCCGAGCGGCGAGTTGGGGTCGACTCCGCCACAAGCGGACAACGTCAGGCAGGCCAGCAATACAACAGAAAGTCTTTTAAGAGTCATGGTGGCTTCAGGTCACGGGAAACGGCGGCCAGTATCCTCGCGTCATCGGCAAAGACCAATAGCCCTATTATCAATAAGGGTTGCCTGAGCGCATGGAGCGCTCAGGCAACCAGCAAAGGAATCACTCCATGAACAGCCGTTTCAAGGCATGGCGTCACAGCCTGGCCTGGACCCTGCCGATGGTGGCCCTGCTCACAGGCTGCACTGGTGGCGACAACAAACAACCGAAAACCCACGCCCTGGCCACTTACTCCAGCGCCACATGGGAAGCACTGCCGGCGGTGTCAGACAACGACCTGCTCGCCGGCTTCGGCTCGTGGCGTAGCGCCTGTACCCGACTCAAGGCCGACCCGGTCTGGGGTGGCACCTGCGCAGCGGCTGCCAACGTGCCGCAAACCGCCAGCGACATTCGCGGTTTTCTCAAACAGAACCTCGATGTCTTTGGCCTGCGCGCTGCCAATGACAACCCCAACGGCTTGATCACCGGCTACTACGAACCGGTCTATCCCGGGAGCCTGACCCAGACCAGCGCTGCCAATGTCCCGGTCTATGGCGTCCCCGAGGACATGATCATCGTCGCCCTCGACAGCATTTACCCGGAACTCAAGGGTAAACGCCTGCGCGGTCGACTCGAAGGTCGTGTGCTCAAGCCGTACGACGATGCGGCAGCCATCGAAAGCAAAGGGGTCAAGGCGCCAGTCGTGGCCTGGCTGACCGATCCGATGAACCTGCAGTTCCTGCAAATCCAGGGTTCGGGTCGTATCCAGCTCGACAATGGTCGTCAGTTGCGTATTGCTTACGCCGATCAGAACGGCCATCCGTATCGACCGATCGGCCGCTGGCTGGTGGAACAGGGCGAACTGAAAAAAGAAGACGTGACCATGGGCGCCATCAGCACCTGGGCCAAGGCCAATCCGTCGCGGATTCCCGAACTGCTCGGCAGCAACCCCAGTTACGTGTTCTTCACCCGTAACCCGGACAGTAACGAAGGCCCGCGCGGTTCGCTGAACGTACCGTTGACCGCCGGTTACAGCGCGGCCGTGGATCGCAAGGTGATTCCGCTAGGTAGCCTGTTGTGGCTCTCCACCACCAAACCGGACGGTACCTCGCTGGTTCGCCCGGTAGCCGCACAGGACACCGGCGGCGCCATTGCCGGCGAGGTTCGGGCGGATCTGTTCTGGGGCACTGGCGATGCGGCCGGGCAACTGGCCGGGGACATGAAACAACAGGGGCAGATCTGGATGCTTTGGCCCAAAGGTGCTGCGCTGCCACAAGTACCGCAGGTGGCGGATGCCGAGAAGACCAAGCCCTGAGGCGAGTGCTGACCGTTAGATAGCTTTCGCGAGCAGGCTCGCTCCCACAGAAGACATGCGTTCCAATGTGGGAGCGAGCCTGCTCGCGATGAGGCCGCTAAAAACCCCTGGGGATCTTTCAGACCGACACCACAAAAAAACTCACGATCAACGCCATTCCCACGAACCACACCAGCGACCGCAGCGTCGCCCAGTCCGCCAGGTAGCAAATGATGTAGAGCAGGCGACTGGTGATGAACAGCACGGCCAGCACATTGATCGTCACCAGTTCGGCATTGCCTGCCAGGTGCGCCACGATCACCGCCGCGGCGAACGCCGGGATCACTTCGAAACTGTTCAGTTGCGCCGAGTGCGCCCGTCTGCCCAAGCCTTCCAGAGAGTCGAGAAAATCCCGAGGGTCATGATTGTCTTTCAGCCTGAACCCGCCACTGATCTTGGCGACCCACGTACACACATACGACAGGAGAATCGCGATCAAAATGCACCACAGAGCAACCGTCATTACGCAGTCCCTTCTTCAAGTTGTAGAAAATCGAATCCATCAACGGCGATCAAAACTTCATCACCAGTATGCCGATCAGCACCAGCCCACAGGCTAAGAGGCGCGGCCCGCCAAAAGGTTCTTTCAGGTAACGCATACCAAACAGCACCACCAGAATCACACTGATCTCGCGCAGCGCTGCGGCCTCGGCAATCGAACCCAACTGCATCGCCCACAGCACCAAAGCGTAGCTGAACAACACGCAGAACCCGACTGCCAGGCCCAGCCGCCACTGCTCGCGCCAGAACAACATGAACGCGGGTCGTTTGCGCACCAACGCCAACAACGGAAACGGCCAGGCACTGAGCAAGGTGACCCAGACCAGGTAATCCAGTGGATGGGACCAGCGCCGCAATGCCTGACCGTCGATGTAGGTATAGCAACCGATGCACAGGCCGATCAGTGCCACCACCGGTAGCATCGACCATGGAAGGCGCGCTCCGCCGCCGCCCTGCCAGAGCAGGCACAACATGCCGAACGGGATCAGCAGGATTCCGAAAATCTGCTGATGAGTCAGTACTTCCCCGGCAAAGATCAGCGTCAGCGCCAGCACCACCAACGGTGACAGGCCGCGCATCAATGGATAGACCAGCCCGAGGTCGCCGACCCGATAGGCCTGGATCAGCAGATAGCGATAGAGCAATTCGAACGCCGCCGATGCCAGGATCCACGGCCAGATCTCCAGCGGCGGCACGCTCAGGAACGGCAACATCAGCGCGACAAAGAGCAGCGCCACGCTGTCCATGCAGGCCACCACCAACAGGCGCTCCGCACTGAACTTGATCAGGGTATTCCACGCCGCATGCAACAGCGCCGCCACCAACACCAACGCCGTCGCAAGCACGGCCTACTCCTTGTTTTGTCTTGCCCCCTGTAGGAGCGAGCTTGCTCGCGAAGGTCGTCAACGATGACGCGCGCATCCTGGATAAACGCGGCATGTTTGAGTTTTTCGCGAGCAAGCTCGCTCCTACAGTATTCAGGCAGAGAATTGATTCGCCATATGTCAGTGGCTGTTTATACTGCAAGCGACCACGCCGCACTCAGTTGCGCACAGACTAATTCCAATAAAAATCCTGCCCGGCCCGCTCTCGTCGAGAACGGTCGTCGGCCTGCGTACGCCTGATCACAGCGTCAAGACTACCGACAGAGACCTTGCGCATGCCACTCGCTTTGCTTGCCCTCGCTGTTGCCGCGTTCGGCATCGGCACCACAGAATTCGTCATCATGGGCCTGCTGCCCGATGTCGCCCGCGACCTCAGCGTGAGCATTCCCGATGCCGGATTGCTGATCACCGGCTACGCCCTGGGCGTGGTGTTCGGCGCTCCGATCCTCGCCGTCGGCACCGCCAACATGCCGCGCAAGGCCACACTGTTGGGCATGACGCTGATGTTCATCCTCGGCAACATGCTCTGCGCGCTGGCGCCGAACTACGCCACGCTGATGGCCGCGCGAGTGATCACGGCACTGTGCCACGGCGCATTTTTCGGCATCGGTTCGGTGGTGGCCGCCGGGCTGGTGGCACCCAACAAGCGGGCTCAGGCGATTGCCATGATGTTCACCGGTCTGACCCTGGCCAACGTGCTCGGTGTGCCACTGGGCACCGCACTCGGGCAATACGCCGGTTGGCGCTCGACCTTCTGGGCGGTGTCGGTGATCGGTGTGCTGGCGGCCATTGCGCAGTGGGTCTGGCTGCCGAAAAACATCGCGATGGACAAAGCCAACCTGGCCAGCGAGTTCAAGGTACTGGGCAAGGCCAACGTACTGCTGGCCCTGGGCATGAGTGTGCTGGCCTCGACCAGCCTGTTCAGTGTGTTCACTTACATTGCGCCGATCCTGCAGGACATCACCGGCGTCAGCCCCCACGGCGTCACCCTCATGCTGCTGTTATTCGGCGTGGGCCTGACCGCCGGCAGCATGCTCGGTGGTCGTCTGGCGGACAGCCGCTTGCTGCCTTCGCTGGCGGGCATGGCGCTGGCGGTGCTGGTGGTGCTGGCGGCTTTCACGCAAACCAGCCATTCGGTGATCCCGGCGGCAATCACGCTGGTGCTGTGGGGGACGTTCGCCTTTGCGCTGTGCCCGATCCTGCAACTGCTGATCATCGATCAGGCCTTTGAGGCGCCGAACCTGGGTTCGACCTTGAACCAGAGCGCCTTCAACCTCGGCAACGCCGCCGGAGCCTGGATCGGCGGCCTGGTGGTGGCCAGCGGCGCGGACCTGGCGGACTTACCGTGGACCGGTGCGCTGGTCAGCGGGCTGACCGTGTTGACTGCACTGTTCTTCATCTATCGCCAGCGTCGCGGTGCGGCTGCGCTTGATGTGGCGGGCTGAGCATCAACTTGATTGTATGCTCGCGAAGGGGGCACCACCGATCTCACTGAACGGCGTCATCATCCTTGAACTGGTCCTTGACGTACTTGATCTCGGTCCGGCCGTGAGGTGCCGGCAAGCCGTCTTCACCGAGGTTCACGAAAACCATTTTCTCGACGGTGAGGATGCTCTTGCGGGTGATCTTGTTGCGCACTTCGCATGTCAGGGTGATCGAGGTGCGGCCAAATTCGGTAGCCGTGATGCCCAGTTCGATGATGTCGCCCTGGCGCGAGGCGCTGACGAAGTTGATTTCGGAAATGTACTTGGTCACTACGCGCTGATTACCTAACTGGACGATGGCGTAGATCGCCGCCTCTTCGTCGATCCAGCGCAGAAGGCTGCCACCGAACAACGTACCGTTGGGGTTGAGGTCTTCGGGTTTTACCCATTTGCGGGTGTGGAAATTCATATTCACTCCTGACCATCTTGCCGATTGATGCCCGGCATCATGGCAGAGCCCGGGCTAGAGCTCTATTAAGCATCGACTATGGTCTCGATTACCGTTCGGACATTGACCAACAGAAACACTTTGGAAGATCAGCATAGCCCGCTATAATCGCCTCCGTTTCAAAACGGTCATCATCGCTTGATACCGTTTTCCCGCCACCTGTCCGAGGGGCGCTGCAGCAGGTTCGACCTGTCAGGCTCGGATGGGGCGTTGCCTGGCCTTAAGCCAGACACTAAACGCACAACGGCGCCCATTCGCATACATTACGAATGGAGGCTCTTCATGAGCGCTGTCAACACGCCTGCAGATTTTACCGACTACAAAGTCGCCGACATGTCCCTGGCTGCCTGGGGCCGTCGCGAAACCATCATCGCCGAATCCGAAATGCCAGCCCTGATGGGTCTGCGTCGCAAGTACTCCGAAGAGCAACCGCTCAAGGGCGCGAAGATCCTCGGCTGCATCCACATGACCATTCAGACTGCCGTGCTGATCGAAACCCTGGTTGCCCTGGGTGCCGAAGTGCGCTGGTCGTCCTGCAACATTTTCTCGACTCAGGATCAGGCCGCTGCTTCCATCGCCGCTGCCGGCATCCCGGTTTTCGCCTGGAAAGGCGAGACTGAACAAGAGTACGAGTGGTGCCTGGAGCAGACCATCCTGAAAGATGGCGCGCCTTGGGACGCCAACATGATCCTCGACGACGGCGGCGACCTGACCGAACTGCTGCACAAGAAGTACCCAGCCGTTCTGGACCGCGTCCACGGCGTGACCGAAGAAACCACCACCGGCGTTCACCGCCTGCTGGACATGCTGGCCAAGGGCGAGCTGAAAATCCCGGCCATCAACGTCAACGACTCGGTGACCAAGAGCAAGAACGACAACAAGTACGGCTGCCGTCACAGCCTGAACGATGCGATCAAGCGCGGCACCGACCACCTGCTGTCCGGCAAGCAAGCGCTGGTCATCGGCTACGGTGACGTGGGCAAGGGCTCCGCTCAGTCCCTGCGTCAGGAAGGCATGATCGTCAAGGTTTCCGAAGTCGACCCGATCTGCGCCATGCAAGCCTGCATGGACGGTTTCGAACTGGTTTCGCCGTTCATCGACGGTATCAACAACGGTACCGAAGCAAGCATCGACAAGGCGCTGCTGGGCAAGATCGACCTGATCGTGACCACCACCGGCAACGTCAATGTTTGCGACTCGAACATGCTCAAAGCCCTGAAGAAGCGTGCTGTTGTCTGCAACATCGGCCACTTCGACAACGAAATCGACACCGCTTTCATGCGCAAGAACTGGGCATGGGAAGAAGTGAAGCCGCAGGTTCACAAGATCCACCGTACCGGCGCTGGCGATTTCGATCCGCACAACGACGACTACCTGATCCTGCTGGCCGAAGGCCGTCTGGTTAACCTGGGTAACGCAACCGGCCACCCGAGCCGCATCATGGACGGTTCGTTCGCCAACCAGGTTCTGGCTCAGATCTTCCTGTTCGGCCAGAAGTACGCCGACCTGTCGCCAGCCCAGAAAGCCGAGCGCCTGACCGTTGAAGTACTGCCGAAGAAACTCGACGAAGAAGTGGCCCTGGAAATGGTCCGCGGCTTCGGCGGCGTCGTGACTCAACTGACCAAGACCCAGGCCGACTACATCGGCGTGACCGTCGAAGGTCCGTTCAAGCCGCACGCTTATCGCTACTGATCGGTCGGCTCTTCCTGTGTAGGAGCGAGCTTGCTCGCGATGGACGTTAACGACAACGCGCGCTATCTGGCTAAACGCGTTGCCTGACGTTTTTCGCGAGCAAGCTCGCTCCTACAGGGGCCAGCGTCCGCCTTACGCGTTTTCAAGGGTATTCCCATGTCCCAAGATCGTCGCTACAGCTTCGAGTTCTTCCCTACGAAGACCGATGCTGGGCAAGAAAAGTTGCTCGCCACTGCTCGCCAGCTGGCCACCTACAACCCCGATTTCTTCTCCTGCACCTACGGCGCCGGCGGTTCGACCCGTGATCGCACGCTGAACACCGTGTTGCAGCTCGAAAGCGAAGTCAAAATCCCCGCCGCTCCGCACCTGTCCTGCGTGGGCGATAGCAAAGCTGACCTGCGCGGCCTGCTGGCCCAGTACAAGGCCGCCGGCATCAAGCGTATCGTCGCCCTGCGCGGTGACCTGCCTTCGGGTATGGGCATGGCCAGTGGTGAAATGCGCCACGCCAATGACCTGGTTGAATTCATTCGTGAAGAAACCGGTGATCATTTCCACATCGAAGTCGCCGCTTACCCGGAAATGCATCCGCAAGCGCGCAATTTCGAAGACGATGTTGCCAACTTCGTGCGCAAGGCCAACGCTGGCGCCGACAGTGCGATCACCCAGTACTTCTTCAACGCCGACTGCTACTTCTACTTCGTGGAACGCGTGCGGGCGCTGGGTGTGAACATCCCGATCGTGCCGGGCATCATGCCGATCACCAACTACAGCAAGCTGGCGCGCTTCTCCGATGCCTGCGGTGCGGAAATCCCGCGCTGGATCCGCAAGCAACTGGAAGCCTACGGCGACGACACCCAGAGCATTCAGCGCTTTGGCGAACAGGTCATCACCGAGATGTGCGAACAACTGCTGCAGGGCGGCGCTCCAGGGCTGCACTTCTACACGCTGAACCAGGCTGAAGCGAGCCTGGCGGTGTGGAAAAACCTGAAGTTGCCGCGTTAAAAGTCGTTAAAGCACGATTAAAAGATCGCAGCCTGCGGCAGCTCCTACAACGGAAAGTTTAATCCCGTAGGAGCTGCCGCAGGCTGCGATCTTTTGCTTTCAGCGCACTATTAATGTGCGGCAATCCACGGAGTTAGAGCATCTGCGGTCAGTTTCTGGCTCTTTCCGGTTTCTCGTCGTAATCTCAAGCCCATGCCTTTGATCACGCAGTTAGTCGCCGCGCTTGTCTTCACTTGCCTGAGCTTCGCCGCCCGGGGCGAGAAGCTGCGCATTGTCACGGAGCCGTGGGCGCCTTATGTGTACGAAGACAATGGCAAATCACTGGGCCTGGACTACGAAACCACCGCCATTGTCTTCAATCGCCTGGGTATCGAAGTGGAGTGGCAGTTCCTGCCATGGAAACGTTGCCTGTCGATGCTTGAAACCGGGCAAGCCGACGGCGCGCTGGACATCTTCCACAGCGACGAGCGTGATGCGACCCTGCTCTACCCCAGCGAACCACTGTCTGAAGTCCAGTTCGTGATGTTCTACGCCAATGACCGGCCCCATCCGTTTCGCACCCTTGATGACTTGCGCGGCCTGACCGTCGGCACCTCGCCGGGTTACCTGTATAGCAAGGATTTCAGCGATTCGACGCTGTTCACCCGCGAGCCGGCCCCCACCCATGAAGCCAACTTCGGCAAACTGGTGCGCGGGCGCATTGACCTGTTGATCACCGACCGCCGGGTCGGCCAGCATTTGCTCGATGAACTGGGCATCCGCGACAAGATCACCGAAAACCCCACGATCATCAGCCAGCAAAGCCAGTTTCTCGCGGTGCGGCGCAATGCGGGCATGGATCTGCTGGTGCAGCGTTTCGGCGCCGAACTCAAACGCTTCAAACGCGAGCCCGCCTACGCTGAACTGAGTGCCCGCTACGGCGCGGAACCGGCAGCCAACGTGAAGACTGAAAAGACCACGGCCGCCACGGAAAAAACCGTTGAGCAGCAGGAAAGCGGCGCGCAGTGATTGCTCTGTTATACTCCGGCCTTCCCGCCAGGCTCACGCCCGGACGCTCGGAATCGTTAAAGGCATCTCAACCCCGCTACTGCGCAGCTTTCAGCCCGCGCGAGCGCTTGCAGACGAGCCTTCGAGACCCAGCAGGACCGGACGGGATTGCGTCCTCTTAAACGCCATTCGCGCCAGGCAAGACTCCCATTGGGCCAAGCCCTAACTTAAAACAGGATTACTCATGTCCTTTGCTTCCCTCGGTCTCTCCGAGGCTTTAGTCCGCGCCATCGAGGCAGCGGGCTATACCGAGCCTACTCCGGTGCAACAGCGGGCCATTCCCGCCGTGTTGCAAGGTCGCGACCTGATGGTCGCGGCACAGACAGGTACTGGTAAAACCGGCGGTTTCGCCCTTCCGATCCTGGAGCGGTTGTTCCCCAACGGTCACCCGGACAAATCCCAGCGTCACGGCCCGCGCCAGCCACGCGTGCTGGTCCTGACCCCGACTCGCGAACTCGCCGCGCAAGTGCATGAAAGCTTCAAGGTCTATGCCCGTGACCTGAAGTTCGTCAGCGCCTGCATCTTCGGCGGTGTCGGCATGAACCCGCAGGTTCAGGCCATGGCCCGCGGCGTAGACGTGCTGGTGGCCTGCCCTGGCCGCCTGCTCGACCTGGCCGGCCAAGGCAGCGTCGACCTGTCCCACGTGGAAATCCTCGTGCTGGACGAAGCCGACCGCATGCTCGACATGGGTTTCGTCCATGACGTGAAGAAAGTGCTGGCGCGTCTGCCGGCCAAACGCCAGAACCTGCTGTTCTCGGCGACCTTCTCCAAGGACATCACCGACCTCGCCGGCAAGCTGCTGCACAACCCGGAACGTATCGAAGTCACGCCGCCGAACACCACGGTCGAGCGTATCGAACAGCGCGTATTCCGCCTGCCGGCCAGCCACAAGCGTTCGCTGCTGGCGCACCTGATCACCGCCGGCGCCTGGGAACAAGTGTTGGTGTTCACCCGCACCAAGCACGGCGCCAACCGCCTGGCCGAGTACCTGGACAAGCATGGCCTGAGCGCCGTCGCGATCCACGGCAACAAGAGCCAGAACGCCCGCACCAAAGCCCTGGCCGACTTCAAGGCTGGCACCGTGCGCATCCTGGTTGCCACCGACATCGCCGCTCGCGGTCTGGACATCGACCAGTTGCCACACGTGGTCAACTTCGAGCTGCCGAACGTCGATGAAGACTACGTGCACCGCATCGGCCGTACCGGCCGTGCCGGTCGTTCGGGCGAGGCGATTTCGCTGGTAGCCCCGGACGAAGAAAAACTGCTGAAAAGCATCGAACGCATGACCAGGCAGAAAATCGCCGACGGCGACCTGATGGGCTTCGATGCCAGCGCCGTGGAAGCCGAGAAACCAGAAGTGCGCGAGCGTCCGGACATGCGTAACCCGCGCAATCCACGTGGCCCGCGCGGCGACGGTCCGAACGGCAGCGGTGGCGGTGGCGGTCGCAAGGACAAAGGTAAAGACAAGGGCAAGGAAAAACCGGCCGGCGAACGCGGCGAGCGCCCTGCCCGTCAGCAAAAGCCCCGCGAAGGTACTCCGGCCCGTGAACAGCATCAGCCGAGCCAACAACCACGTGCCGCCGCTGATCGTGCCCCGGACGAGTTCCTGGACGACGATATCGATAACTTCGGTAACCGCGTCGACTACGTGCCGCAGCAAAAACCCGCTCAAGGCCGTGGTCGCCGTCCGGGTGCTCCGGCACAAGGCACCGCCGCCGGTTCGGGCGCTCCACGTTCCGGCAAACCACAAGGTCGCCAGAGCGGTCCGCGCAACAGCGATGGCGCCAGCACCGGCACTCCACCGGCCAAGCGCAATGGCCCTCGCAGTGGCGCACCGCGCGACGGCCAGGCCCGCCGCGAAGACTCGCGCAATCGCCGTCCGGCCCGTGACGACCAGCCGCGTTCGGAACCTGCCGTACAGAACCCGCGCGGTCCCGCGCCGAAGATCATGCACAAGGAGTCGAAGGCTGACCGCTTCCCGACACCTGAGCAGCTGGATCAACTGCCAAGCCGTCCTCGTGGTGAGAAACCAGCGCTGCTGACCCGCAATCGCTGAGTTATCGCCGCAATAAAAATGCCCCGGTTCGAAAGAGCCGGGGCATTTTTGTATGTGCTGCGAAGTGCTTTTGTAGGAGCTGTGGCGAAGCCTGCGATCTTTTGATCTTGAAAAGATCGCAGCCTGCGGCAGCTCCTACCGTCTCAGCATTACTTCGCTTTAACACCTTCAAACGTGATGTACAGATCGACGGCGTCGGACTGTGGACCCAAGTCCATCATCTTGCCGAAATCGGAACGCTTGATGCTGGTAGTACCCTCGAAGCCTGCACGGTAGCCGCCCCATGGATCCTTGCCTTCACCCAGGAAAGTGGCCTTGATCACGACTGGCTTGGTAACGCCAGCAATTGTCAGGTCGCCGGCCACGTCGGCCGTGTCTTTGCCAGCGGCGTTTTTACCGGTGGCTTTAACGCTGGTGGACACGAACGTGGCCTTAGGGAAATCAGCCACTTTCAGGAAGTCTTTGCTGGAGACGTGCTTGTCACGTTCGGCGTTGTTGGTGAAAACGCTGGCGGTGTTCACGTTGAACTCGATCTTGCTGTCTTCAGGCTTGGCAGCGTCGAAGCTGAACTTGCCGTCCATAGTCTTAAAGGTACCGGTAATGAAGCTGTAGCCCAGGTGGCTGATCTTGAAGTTGACGAAGGCGTGCTGGCCTGTTGTGTCTACAACGTAGTCAGCCGCCATCACGTTGGCGGACAGCAGAGCGGAGCCGATGGCCAGAGCGGCGAGAGTCTTTTTCAACATGCGTTGTTTTCCTTGGGAGTCGAGGTTGAACTTCAGGCTTTGCGACCCAGCATTCGCTTGAGGGTCACATCACGGTCGATAAAGTGGTGCTTCAATGCTGCCAACGCATGGAGGCCGGAAAAAATTACCAGCACCCATGCCAGGTAGAGGTGAATCGCACCGGCGTTATCTGCCTGGTCCGGCAATCCGGAAACCAGGGCAGGCACTTCAAACCAGTCAAACACCGGAATCCCGGCACCTTCTGCGGTGGAAATCAGGTAACCGGCAATCATCACAGCGAACAGACAGAGATACAGAAAGGCATGGCCGAACATGGCACCCAGACGCGTCATGCGGCTGTAGCTGGCCAGGGTTGGCGGCGGCGGGCTGATGAAACGCCACAACACGCGCAATACCATGACCCCCAGCAGGATCAAACCGATGCTTTTATGCAGATCCGGCCCGTCCTTGCGCCATGGGTCGTAATAGCCGAGGCCAACCATCCATAGCCCAAGGGCGAACAAACCGAACACGGCCAGTGCCACGCCCCAGTGCATGAAGATGCTGACCCAGCCGTAGCGGGAGGTAGAGTTACGTAGCTGCATTGCCTAGATCCCTGTAAGTGCTGGCCCAAGACTATCGAGTTATCTATCGAATTAAAGCGGAAAATTTTGCTTTGAAATATCGAGAAATACGATCAAGAGTCTGAAACAGGCGAGTTAAGGAAAGATTAAAGTCGAAATTGTCAGGAAAAGTGAATACAAACCGAAGAACACCTGTATCAAATGTTTTATTCGTTTTTTGCTCCCGGATTTTTTCAGGCATAAAAAAACGCGGCATTTACGCCGCGTTTTTTTGATCCCAGGGCTTACTGCGCCTTGGTATCCGTTGCCAGGGTTGCCGCAGGTTTGACTGCCGGCTTCTTCACCGGCTCGGCTTTCTTCACCGGTGCCTTGGTCGGGGCTTTTTTCGCCTCGGTCTTGGCAGCTGGTTTCGCCGGAGCCTTCTTGGCCGGCTCGGCTTTTGCCGGGATTGCTGGCTTAGGTGCTTCGACCGGAGCCGGTGCAACGGCCGGGGCGGGTGCTGGCACAGGAGCAGGTGCAACCGGCTCAGGTGCCTTGACCAGCTCTGGCTTCTTCTCGTCGTCGGAGCCGCCGAACAGGTTGCTGAAAAAATTGCCTTTCTTCGCCGCCACCGCACCAGCGCCCGCCGCAGCGGCGGCCGGGACCACTTTCGCCGGTTCGAACGACTTGCCCGCCGCCAGGTCTTCAACCTGGCTGGCTGCACGCTGACCGGTGCGCAGCGCGCCTTCCAGGGTGCCCGGGTACAGGGTGTCGGTGTGTTCGCCAGCGAAGGTTACGCGCTGAATCGGGCGTTCCCACAGGCGCCAGAACTTGCTGATCTGGCCCGGACCGAAGGCCAGGTAGGCGCCGCCAGTCGACGGGTCGGTGCTGTAACGACGGATTTCATAACCGGTGAACGAGCCACGCGCCTGTGGATAGAACGTGTGCAGCCGGATCAATACCTGATCGACCATCTGCTTGTCGCCGAATGCCTGCATCACCCGCGCGTTGTCGCCGGACAGGTTGATCACCACGTTGGCACCGCCCTTCAGGGCTGGCTCGATCCACAACATGCCCAGGCCGGCGTTGCTGAAAATCTCGCCGGACATGCGCGCCTTGGGCTCCCACACCGGCGTCTTGAACTTCAGCATGATCTGGTCGCGCCAGCCGTAGTTGGTGCCCTTGATCGCTGCCAGGTGCTGGGCGTCCAGCGCCGGGGTCATCTGGATCTTGTTCAGGGCGCGCAGTGGCACGGCCAGCACCACGTAGTCAGCCTGATAGTTGACGTTGTCGACTTTGACGGTCACGCCGTCCTTGTCCTGAATGATCGACGAGACCCGGGAATTGGTCTTGATGGTTTTCAGCTGTTTGACCAGGGCCTGGGCCAGCACCGGGCTGCCACCGACCAGGCGCGAAGCCCGCAGGTCACGATCGGAAACGCCACGGTAAACGCGGCTCTGCTGCGCGAAGTACAGCAGCGACAAGCGCGAAGGTTCGTCGTAGCGGGTACGGATCTGCTGGTTGATCAACTGGCGGGCGGTGGCCGGCAGGTTCTGCTTGTCGAGCCAGCTCGACACGTTGATCTGATCCAGCGCGTGCAGGGTGTTGTTGGCGGCCGGGTTTTGCGGGTCGTCGATCGAGCGCGCCAGATCGTCCACGGTCTTGTCGAAACGCTTGAGCGCCTCGGCGGTGGCCGGCTGCTTGGTCGCCAGGTCGGCGGCGGAGAAATACTCGCCATCGATCAGGTAGCCTGGGGTCCGCACGAATTCAGGGGCCGGCGTGGTGCTCAGCTTGAAGTTCGACACGTACTTGTTCAGCACCGGTTGGGCCTTGTCGTTGCCAATCCACTCGCTGGTGGCCATGCCGGAACGGCCGCCCAGGCTCGACTTGGCTTCCAGCAGGGTGACCTGCCAGCCCTTGTTCTGCAGCTCGTACGCGGCAGTCAGGCCCGACAGGCCGCCGCCGATCACGATCGCGGTTTTATCCTTGGCCAGCGCAGACACGCTGAACAGCCCCAACATCACCAGCGCACAGGCGCGCAGCCAACCGACAGACATTCAGCGAACTCCGGAATCACACGAGGAAAACAGCAGTTTTTGCGAGCCAGACGGCTCAAGAACCGCGAAGGATACGTCAGCCTTCAAACACCCGCCAGCAACGTCTATCGGCCTGGATAAAGTAGCTCATTCGACACAATGGGTTGTCCCCGTGGCACGCATTGCATAGGCTTGCGCGATTGTTTGTCCGCGCCTGTCACGGACCGCCTCCAGGAGAGTGAAAATGGGCCTGAATAATCAGTGGATGCAACGCGATCTCGCCGTGTTGTGGCATCCCTGCACCCAGATGAAAGATCACGAACAACTGCCGCTGATCCCGATCAAGCGCGGTGAAGGCGTGTGGCTGGAAGACTTCGAAGGCAAACGCTACCTCGATGCGGTCAGCTCCTGGTGGGTCAATGTGTTCGGGCACGCCAACCCACGGATCAACCAGCGCATCAAGGATCAGGTCGATCAGCTCGAACATGTGATCCTTGCCGGCTTCAGTCATCAACCGGTGATCGAACTGTCCGAGCGTCTGGTGAAGATGACCCCGGAAGGCCTGACCCGGTGTTTCTACGCCGATAACGGTTCGTCCTGCATCGAAGTCGCGCTGAAAATGAGCTTTCACTACTGGCTCAACCGCGGTCAGCCGAACAAGAAGCGCTTCGTCACCCTGACCAACAGCTACCACGGCGAAACCATGGCGGCGATGTCGGTGGGCGACGTGCCGCTGTTCACCGAGACCTACAAAGCGCTGTTGATGGACACCATCAAGGTGCCGAGCCCGGATTGCTACCTGCGTCCCGAGGGCATGAGCTGGGAAGAACACTCGCGCAATATGTTCGCGGCCATGGAGCAGACGCTGGCCGAAAACCACGACACGGTCGCGGCGGTGATCGTCGAGCCGCTGATCCAGGGCGCCGGCGGCATGCGCATGTACCACCCGGTGTACCTCAAGCTGCTGCGCGAAGCCTGCGACCGCTACGGCGTGCACCTGATCCACGACGAAATCGCCGTCGGCTTCGGCCGCACCGGGACGATGTTCGCCTGCGAACAGGCCGGCATCCGCCCTGATTTCCTGTGCCTGTCCAAGGCCTTGACCGGCGGCTATCTGCCGCTGGCGGCGTGCATGACCACCGACGAGGTCTACAGCGCGTTCTACGACGACTACCCGACCCTGCGCGCATTCCTGCACTCCCACAGCTACACCGGCAACCCGCTGGCGTGCGCGGCGGCCCTGGCGACCCTGGATATTTTCGAAGAAGACAACGTCATCGAGAACAACAAGGCCCTGGCGCAGCGCATGGCTTCGTCGACCGCGCATCTGGTCGACCACCCGAACGTGTCCGAAGTGCGCCAGACCGGCATGGTGTTGGCCATCGAGATGGTCAAGGACAAGGCCAGCAAGGAAGCTTGGCCATGGCAGGAACGTCGCGGCCTGAAGGTGTTCCAGCACGCCCTGGAGCGCGGTGCTTTACTGCGTCCACTGGGTAGCGTGGTGTATTTCCTGCCGCCGTATGTGATTACCCCGGAACAGATCGACTTCCTGGCCGAAGTAGCCAGCGAAGGGATCGACATTGCGAGCCGTGACAGCGTCAGCGTGGCAGTGCCGAAGGACTTCCATCCGGGGTTCCGTGATCCGGGCTGATGATGCGGTCAATGTGGGAGCGAGCTTGCTCGCGATAGCGGTCTTTCAGCCACCATCAATGGTGAATGTCAGATCGTCATCGCGAGCAAGCTCGCTCCCACAGAAGTCCCCACCGATCCATGACCAACACCCTTTTTCAGAGACCCAGCATGAGACTGTCCCGCTTCTTTATCGACGCCCCCCTGAGCACCGGCGAGCACGAGTTGCCCGAAGCCCAGGCCCATTACATCAGCCGCGTGCTGCGCATGGCCGAGGGCGATGCGTTGCAGTTGTTCGACGGCTCGGGCCAGGAGTTTCGCGCCAGGCTGGTCGAAGTCGGCAAAAAGCGCGTGGTGGTGCAGATCGATGAAAGCTTTGCCGGGCAGGTCGAATCGCCGCTGCAAATCCATCTCGGCCAGGGCCTGTCCCGGGGCGAACGCATGGACTGGGCGATCCAGAAAGCCACGGAACTGGGCGTGAGCGAAATCACGCCGATTTTCACCGAGCGCTGCGAAGTCCGGCTCAAGGACGAACGCGCCGACAAGCGCCTGTTGCATTGGCGTCAGGTGGCGATCAGCGCTTGCGAACAGTGCGGGCGTTCACGGGTACCGGTGATTCATCCGCCACTCTTGCTGGCTGACTGGCTGAAGCAAACGCAAGCCGAGTTGAAGCTGGTGCTGCATCCGGTAGCCGAACCGTTGGTGAGCCATGCCAAACCTTCAAGTCTGGCATTCCTGATCGGTCCGGAGGGTGGTTTGTCCGATGCCGAAGTCGATCAGGCCAAGGCCGGCGGCTTCCACGCCGCCCGCCTCGGTCCACGGGTGCTGCGCACCGAAACCGCGCCGGTTGTTGCACTGGCGGTGGCCCAGCAACTCTGGGGTGATTTCTAAGGCTACTGCACCGGATCACTCACCGGTTTGGCAATGATCGCCTTGAGTTCGCTGGTCATCGGGAACTCAAGGTTCAACCCCTTCGGCGGGATCGGCTGCTCGAACCAGCGCTTGTAGATGCCATTAATCTCGCCCGAGCTGTACAGATCCGCCAGCGCGCCGTTGACCAGCGCCAGGAACTGCGGATCGTCCTTGCGCACCATGCAGCTGTAGATCTCCCGCGATTGTTCCTCCCCGACCACCACCCACTTGTGCGGGTCCTGGGCCTTGGCGCGCTCGCCGTAGAGCAGCGCGTCGTCCATGTAGAACGCCACCGCCCGGCCCGATTGCAGCATCTGGAAGGCTTCGCCGTGGTCCTTGGCGCTGATCACGAACATGTCGATCTTGTGATCGACGTTGTAGCTTTTCAGGAAGCGCTCGTTGGTGGTGCCGGCGGTGGTCACCACGTTCTTGCCGCGCAGGTCAGCGAAGCTCTTGATCCCACTGTCCTTCGCGGTCAGCAACTGGCCTTTGACGTAGATGAAGCCATAGGAGAACGCCACCTGCTTCTGCCGTTCGGCGGTCACGCCGGTGGAGCCGCACTCCAGGTCCACGGTGCCGTTCTGCACCAGTGGAATGCGGGTCTGCGAGGTCACCAGGTTGTACTTCACCTTCAAGTCCGGCAGCGCCAGTTGCTGCTGGATGCGCTCGACGATCTTGCCCGCCAGATCCACCGAGTAACCCATCGGCTTGCCGCTGTGATCACCCACGTAGGAGAACGGCACCGAAGCATCGCGATAGCCCAGGGTGATGCTGTTGGCGCTGGCGATCTTGCTCAGGGTGCCGGTCAGCGGCGCTTCATTGGCCTGAACCTGACTGCCGAGCAACAGGCCAAGCGTACAAGCGAGCAACGTGTTTTTTTGCATTGTTATTCTCCGTTGTGGGTGTTGGTTTATCAGACGCGTGCAGCGAAGACGGTGATTTCCACCAGCACCTGCGGACGGGCCAGTTCGGCCTGCACGGTGGTGCGGCTCGGTGCCTGCCCCGGCGATAGCCAGGCCGACCAGACCTCGTTCATCGCAGCGAAATCCTCGGTGATGTTTTTCAGGTAAATGGTCGCGCTGAGCAGATGATCCTTGTCGCTGCCCGCCTCGGCCAGCAAGGTATCGATTTTCGCCAGCACTTCGCGGGTCTGGCCGCTGGCATCCCGGGCATCGCCCGGCACCTGCCCGGAGAGAAACACCAGGTCGCCAAAGGTCACGGCGCCAGACAGGCGCGGGTTGCTATGCAGTCGGGTAATGGTCATTGCAGTGTCCTCTTCTGAAATAGGTGTTCAGGCGGCCCGGTGGTTGAAACCACGCAGGTCGATGGAAGGCCGGCGCTCGCCGATCAGTTCGCTGAGCACGCGCCCGCTGCCGCATGCCAGGGTGAAACCCAGCGCGCCGTGGCCAAGGTTGAGCCACAGGTTGCGATACGCCGTCGCGCCCAGCAACGGCACGCCGCTGGGGGTGGCCGGGCGCATGCCGGCCCACTCGACGGCTTCGTCATAGGCGCCGGCATTTGGAAAGGTGTCATGGGCCTGACGCTTGATCAGCGCCAGGCGCTTGGGGTCCAAAGCAGGGTCGAAGCCGACGATGTCGACCATCGCCGCCACTCGCAATTGCTCGCCGATGCGGGCGTAGACGATCTTGCGGTCGTAGTCGGTGATGCTCACGTCCGGCGCCCGGTGACCGGTGCCGATCGGCACGGTCAGGCTGTAGCCCTTGAGCGGATAAAGCGGCAGTTGCAGCCCGGGCAGCGCCAACAGCGGACTGCGGTGACCGGCGGCGATCACCAGTTGATCGACCGGCAGCACTTGCTCGCCCAGTTCGATGGCGTTGACGCTGCCGTTGCTGTGGCGAATGCCGGTCACCGCTTGCCCGAGGCGAAATTCGCAACGGCCGGACGCCTTCAGTCGTGCGGCCAGTTGCTGGCAGAAACCGTGGCAATCGCCGACCTCTTCGTCCGGGGTGTAGATCGCCCCGACAAAGGGCGCATCGATCAGCGCCGGTTCCAGTTGCGCACATTCGGCCGGCGACAACACCTGCTGTTGCTGCGGGTCGGCCAGGCCCTGGCGCGCATGCTCGAAGCTGCTGTTCTGGCGGAAAGTCACCAGTTTGCCATTGCGCCGCCACTGGAATCCCGCCAGTCCATCGTCCTCGCGCCAGGACTTCAATGTGTCCTGGCTGAACAGCGCCAGGCGCAGCAAGTGCGCAGCGTTCTCGCGGTTGACCGAGCGGCGGCAGGCGCCGAGGAACGACGCCATCCAGCGCCACTGGGCCGGGTCGAAGCGCGGGCGTAGCTTCAGCGGTGAATCGCCGCGCAACATCCAGCCGATGGCTTGCCAAGGCACACCGGCGTCGGCCAGGGGCGCGACATAGCGATAGGACAACTGGCCGCCGTTGGCGAAGCTGGTTTCGCTGCCCAGCGAGTCCCGTACCTCGACCACCGTCACCTCGAAGCCGTCGCGCACCAGCGCATAGGCCGTTGCCAGGCCAATCACGCCGCCACCGATGATGCACACACGCTGAGCCATGTCCGTCCCTAAAACCGTTGTGAAGACGAGGCCAAGGTTAGAGCCAGGTGACAGACGCTGAACAATGCATAAAGATGGCAAACCCATAAACAAAGGTTATGGACTTGCCATGCGCCTTCGCCATATCGAAATTTTCCAGGCCATCCGCCAGACCGGATCGATCAGCGCTGCCGCGCAATTGCTGCACGTCTCGCAACCGGCTGTGAGCAAGGTGTTGCAGCACGCCGAGCAGCAATTGGGCTTCCCGTTGTTCCTGCGGGTACGCGGCAAGTTACAGGCGACGCCGGAAGCGCTGGAGCTGGAGCGCGAAGTGGACAAGGTCAGCGAAAGCCTGCAAGGCGTGCGACGCCTGGCGCAGAGCCTGCGCCGCGAGCCTGGCCACAGCCTGCGCATCGGTGCCACCCCGGCGCTGGCCCTGTCATTGCTGCCGCCGGCCATTCACGAATGGACCGGGCGTTACCCGGACATCGTTTGCGAACTCTCCAGCGCCCACAGTCGCGAACTGGTGCAGAACCTGTTGATGCGCGAAGTGGATGTCGCCCTGACCCTGCAACGCCCGGATCACCCGGGGCTCAAGGCCCAGGCGCTGGCGTCCGGCGTGCTGGTGGCGCTGGCGCCGAGTGGTTACTGGACTCAGGAAGAGGTGGGTAAACCGTTGCCGCTGATGGCGCTGGCGGATGCGCCGCTGATCGGTTTATCCAGCGCCGATCCACTGGCCGCGCGGCTCGACAGTTACCTGGAAGCGGTCGAACCGCCGCCCCGGGTACGCATCGCCGTGCAAACCTACTCACTGGCACGGGCGATGGTGGAATCCGGCGCGGGCCTGGCGGTGATCGACCCATTCACCGCCCTTGGCGCCTCTCCCGCCACCACAACGATCCGCCCTCTGGCACCACCGTTACCCATCACCCTGTACGCAGTGACCCGCGCCGCCGAACCACCGCCCCACACCTTGAACGATCTGTTGCAGGTATTCAGCCGTCGAGCCCGGGAACAGCTGGATCGCCTGGTCCCGGAACAGCCTTAAAGGACATAGAAGAAAATCGCCACAAAGTGCAGCAAACTCCCGGCGATCACGAACAGATGCCAGATCCCGTGGGCATGGCGCAGGCGATGATCGAGGGCAAAAAAGATAATCCCGACGGTGTACAGCACCCCGCCCGATGCCAGCCACGCAAACCCGACGCCCCCCAGCGCTGCGAGCAGCGGCTTGACCGCCACCAGCACAATCCAGCCCATCACCGCATAAATCACGATCGACAGAGTCCGCGCTTCCGAACGCGGCTTGATCTCTTGCAGGATGCCGATCAGCGCCAGTCCCCAGACGATCCCGAACAACGTCCAGCCCCACGGCCCGCGCAGGGTCACCAGGCAGAACGGCGTATAGCTGCCGGCGATCAACAGGTAGATCGAGAAGTGATCGACCTTCTGCATGATCGCTTTCTTGCGCCCGCGCACGCTGTGGTACACGGTCGATGCGCTGTAAAGCACCAGCAAGGTGAAGGCGTAGATCGCCATGCTGACAATTTTCCAAGGGCTGCCGTCGAGACTGGCCAGCACAATCAGCCACACCCCGCCGATAAACGCCGCCACTGCCCCAACCAAATGCGTCCAGGCGTTCAGTCTTTCCCCGTGATACATGCGTTGCTCACCTCAAATCTCATTGCCGCAGAGCGCAAGGCTCAGGCCTCAAGCGTAAAAGCGCAATGTTTCTGTACGACGGGCCCGGTGTAATTGGGCACAATCGAGTCATTCCAAAAAGAGTCCGCCCCATGCTGATCGATGAAGAGTTGACCCTGAAAAAACTCGAGGTGTTCCTGGCCTTCATGCGCACCGGCAACCTGGCACGGGCCGCTGCCGAATTGCAGACCAGCAATGTCAGCGTGCATCGGGCGATCCATTCCCTGGAAAGCGCCCTGCGCTGCCCGCTGTTCAAGCACGAAGGCCGTAACCTGACGCCGCTGGAGAGCGCTTATGTGCTGGAAGAGAGGGCGCAGAAGCTGATTCAGGATGTCGTTGAAACTGTGCGCCTGACCCGTGAAGCCGCCGGGTTCTCGGCCGAGCGCTTCAAGTTGGGTTCGCTGTATTCACTGACGGTGAAAACCGTGCCGCAACTGATCATGGGTTTGAAGATCCGCCGCAGCGAGCTCAACATCGACCTGATTCTGGGCTCCAATATCGACCTCCTCTACAAACTCAAGAACATGGAAGTCGATGCAGCCCTGGTATCGCTGGACGAGAGTGTCAACGATCCGGATTGCGAGCAGATCCCGCTGTTTTCCGACGACATCTTTCTCGCCACACCCGCCGACTCGAAGTTTGCCCAGCGAACCGAAGTCGACCTGGCCGAGGTCCGCGACGAAACCTTCATCACCCTGACCCAGGGCTTCGCCACCCATCAGGACGGCAAGCGGGTATTCGAGCAGGCAGGGTTCGAGCCGAAGGTGGCGATGCAGGTCAACGACATCTTCACCCTGCTGAGCATGGTCAGCTCGGGCGTGGGTTATGCGTTGCTGCCGGGGCGGATTGCGGCGGTGTACGAGAACCGGGTGAAGCTGATCCCGTTGCAGGAAAAGTACCGCTTGCCCACATTGGAATGCGATCTCCTGTGGGAGCGAGCTTGCTCGCGATGGCGTCTGAACATTCAATGACGATGTAGCGGACTACCCAACAATCCCGCGAACAATGAAGTACAACAACGAAGGCCCGAGCAAGCAGCCAAGTCCGGTGTGGAACGTCGCGGTCAACGCGCCATAAGGCACCAGACGCCGGTCCGTCGCCGCCAAGCCGGCGGTCACGCCACTGACAGTCCCGGCCAGCCCACCGAACACCATCGCCGAGCGCGGGTTATCCAGGCCCATCCAGCGCGCCGCCATCGGCGTGCCGACCATCACCAGAATCGCCTTGATCAGACCCGTGGCAATCGACAGCGCCACCACATCGGAGCTGGCGCCAATGGCCGCTCCGGTGACCGGCCCGACAATGTAAGTCACCGCACCCGCGCCAATGGTGGTCATGCTCACCGCATCGCGGTAGCCGAATGCCCAGGCCATGCACGCGCCGACGATGAACGGCAGCACCGTGCCCAACAGCAGCGCGATCACACCGATCAAGCCGGCCTTTTTCGCTTCCGTGGCCTGCACTTCAAATGCTGTGGCGACGATGGCGAAGTCCCGCAGCATGGCACCGCCCATCAACCCGATGCCGGAAAACAGCGTCAGGTCCGCCAGGCCTTTTTGCCCGCCGGTCATCGTGCCGCCAACCCAGGCCAGCACCAGGCCGATGACGATGGCAATCGCCGAACCGTGGATACGCCCGAAGGTCAGGCGTTTGGAGATCACCACTGACACCCACATGATCACGCCGACAAAGGCGAATGCGGTGACCAGACCGTTGTGTTCCAGACCGTTCTTGATGAGATCCCACATATCAGCGACCTCCTGCCGGTGCGCCAACCGGCGTTACATCCGCCGGTTCATCGGGCAAGGGTTCGCCTCTGTGGGTCCGGCTGATCAGGGCAATGGTGCAGCCGCAGATCACCACCGAACCGATCGCCGCCAGCACTGCCACCGGGCCGCCGTGCAGCGCCGTGACTACGTTTTGTTGCGCGGCCATCGCCACCACCACCGGAATGTACATCGCGCCCCAGAAGCCGACGCCCATCTCGCAATCCTTGGTCATGCCGCCACGCTTGTGCATCCACAACCGTGCGCAAATCAGCAGGATCATCGCGATCCCGACACCGCCGACGTTTGACTTCACCCCCAGCAACACACCGAGCATGTCACCCATGATCACCCCTGCCAGCGTACAGATCGCCAACAGCGCCACACCGTAAATAATCATTGTTGTAGTCCTCAAAGTGCATTTCGAATGTTGTTTTTGTTGTTCGAAGCCTGAGTCGGTTTTAGGAGTGACGACTGCCCTCCTCTCGCATCAGCGCCTGCAAGGTATCGAGCCGGGCACCGTCGAAGGCAATCACGGTGCCCTGCTCGAACACCCGGCGCGCCAGCCCGGTCAGCACCGTACCGGGCGGCAGTTCGATCTGTAAGCGCACGCCGCGTTCGTAAGCGCTTTGTACCGTGCCGCGCCAATCGACGATGCGGCACATGTTGAAGGCCAGGTCGTCACGCAAGGCTTCAGGCTTGATCAGCGGACGCGCGCGACTGCCGCTCAGGTAGCCGATCTTCGGGGTTTGCAGCGGCACTTTGGCGAAGGCTTCGGCCAACCGTTGCGCGGGCACCTCAAGCAATGGGCAGTGGGACGGCACGCTCACTGCCAGACGCTTGGCCAGGCCAGCCCCGCAACCCTTCGCCAACTCGGCCACCGCTTTCATCGCAGCATCGCTGCCCGCAATCACTACTTGGTTATCGGCATTGATATTGGCCAGATAAACCGGCATTTCTGCGCTGTGCACCCGGGCCAGTAATCCTTCCACCGTGGCCAGGTCCAGACCGATGATCGCGGTCATGCCGTAGCCTTGTGGATAAGCCTGCTGCATCAACTGACCGCGCAGGCTGACCAGATGCAACGCATCGCTGAAATCCAAGGCACCGGCTACCACCGCGGCCGGGTAAGCGCCGATCGACAAGCCGGCCACGTAATCCGGGGTCAAGCCCAGCTGGCGTGAAGCGGCGACACCAGCGATCAACAGGCAAAGCTGAACCGCCCTCGTCGACTGCAACGCCTCGGCAGAATCCAGTTGCGTCACATCTTCACCGAGCAGGTCGCTCGCCTCGTTCAACGTTTCCCGAGGCAAACGCGCCAGCATCCCGGGCTGTTGCGCGCCCTGGCCGGGGAACACCAGCAAGCGGCTCACGCGGCTTGCTCCTGCGGATTCCACGGATCAGTAACCAGAGTCGCTTGAATGGCATTTTTCAGCAGGACCCGCGACGAAGCACCGGCCCATTCGCGCAAGGCAACGGCGCCCGATGGTGTCTGCAATTGCAGGTCCACGCGGCACACGGCTGCGTCGAGAACGGCCACCATCGCCTGCGCGTCGACACGACTCAACGGGCGCGGCGTACGCAGGATCAGGTCGAGGTCGCTGCCCTCATGCAAAGCGGCAAACCCACTGGCCAACTCGAACCCGGCGCTGCCGCTGACACCCCAGACCCAACCACTGTCATCGAGGTGCGAGCGCAGTTGCGCCAAGGCCCGCAGCGCCGGGAAATCGCGCTGGCCTTGAACATGGCAGAGCTCTTCCGGCCGCACCCGCCGCGTGATGGCGGTGACTTCCATCACCGCTGCAAATCGCTGTTCACGCAACGGCCCGCGCACGCCCACCGCCACCTGTCCCGCCACGCTCAAGGCGCGACGGACCACCACCGGCTGGCCGGCACTGATCGACTCGGTCACCCAGGCAGGCGCATCCGCCGGCAACTGCTGCGGGGTCATGCCCCACAGCAGGTCGTGAGCCAATAGCGTGCTCACCACTGCGCTCTCAGCAATTGGCGAACCTTGCTCGACGCCGCCCGATTGGCCGCACCCAGGCGACCGCTCAGATCACGGCCACTGGCAACCACATCGCCAATCGCCTGATGCAGACACTCGGTCACCCGCGCCAGATCCGCCGCCGTCGGCTGCTCGATCTGTTCCACCGACAAGGTTTCCCACAGCAGCCCGAGGCTGGCATAGCTGTCGATGTCATAGGCCATCGGCGGCACGCTGGAAGCCAGGGCTTCGAGTTCTTCGACGCTGCGCAAGGTCACCCGCGCCGCCGACGCCTTGCCCATGGCGTGCACCATCACCCCCGGATCGCGCAGGGCGATCAAGCGGTTGGCCTGATAACCGTGGGCCAGAAATGCCCCGGACATCGCCTTGCCCACCAGTAAGCCGATCACCGCATGACCGGCCAGACGGGCACGGGCATAACTGTCCGCCGCAGCGGCCAGCGCCTGATGAATGCCGAGGGCTTCTTCGCGTCGGCCGTAGGCCTGGCTCGGCACGTCGACGATGGCGATCACTGCGCGCTTCTGCGTTTTGTCAGCATCGGCGGCAATCACCTCATCCACCGCCTTCGCCAGGCCCCAGCCTTCGAGCAGCCCCACTTCGCCATTGCGTGCACGGACGAAGCGGTTTTCCGGGTCGGCCACCACCGCGATGAAACGCACAGGCTGATCGCCCAGCGAACCGTCGGCGACCTTCAGCGAAGCCGGCAAACCCTCGACCGCTTTCGCCCCGGCACTCAAGGCGTTGAACCAGTTCAAACCTCGCAGGGAATACGAACTCATGGGCGTTCTCCTTGGTACAGATCGCGAACCACAGACGGCTCGATTTGCGGTTCGGCGTCCAGACGCGCCAGGCGTTGCAAGTACAGTTCGGCCTGTTGGCTACGTGGTTGCGCCGGCAAACCTTGCTGGAGCAACTCGCCGACTTGCTGGCGAATCTGCGCCACGTCGTCGGCAACATAGCGATCCACCAGGCCACTGGCGAAGCGCTGCTCGCCACCGGTCAGGCTCCAGATGAAGGGCCGGTCGCGGGAGTCGTATTCCTCGAGTCCGGCTTCCTGTTCGATCACCTGCGGGCCGTTCAGGCCGAGTCGCGCCTCCTGGGTCACCAACAGATAGCTGCACAACCCGGCGGCAATCGACATGCCGCCAAAGCAACCTACGCTGCCCGCCACCACACCGACCACGGGTTGGTACTGCTGCAACTCGACAATCGCCGCGTGGATGTCGGCAATGGCCGCCAGGCCTAGGTTGGCTTCCTGCAAGCGCACGCCGCCGGTTTCCAGCAGCAGCACGGCGCGGGTCGGGATGCCGTTGCGATTGTCCTCAGCGGCCAGTTCCAGTGCACCGGCAATTTTTGCTCCGCCGACTTCACCGAGGCTGCCGCCCTGGAACGCACCTTCGATGGCCGCGATCACCACCGGCAAACCATCGAGATTGCCCTTGGCGATCACCACGCCGTCATCGGCTTGTGGCACCACGCCCTGGCGCGACAGCCACGGCGACATGATCCGTTGAAAGGGGTCGAGCAGTTCGCGGAAGGTGCCGGCGTCGAGCAGGGCCCTGGCTCGTTGCCGCGCACCGAGTTCGACGAAGCTGTGCTTGTTGAGCAGGGATGCGCTGTCAGTCATGGCCGATCTCCTCGAAGCCTTGTTCCAGACGCAGGCGCACCACGCCGGGTGTCGCGCCGAAATCGTGGATGTCGATGTCCATCGCCGGTGGCGTCTGGCCGTCGAACATCCGTGCGAACAGATGCTGCCAGCGTTGTTCACTGCCATTGACCGAGGTCTGCACATTGATCGTCAGCTTGCCGGCCTGGCCTGGTTCGATCAGCACCTCCAGATCACCCGAGCCGACACAGCCCACCAGGGTGCGACCGCGTGGCGGCTGCCCGGCGGGGAATTCAAAAGATAAGGTTTCCATCAAAACGCTTCCCTTCTTGAATGGCAGAGGATGAGGCCGTCGCCAGACGCGATACGGTCGATGAACAGGCAGGCTGCGAGCAGGTCGGCAGCGCCGCCGGGCGAGGCATTCAACGCGATGAGTTGTTGGTCCAGCTCGTGCAGGCGGCGACGTCCGGCGAGGCTGGCACTGCCACCCGCGTCGAGCACCGCCCGGGCGCCCAGTTGCATGGTGCTCAGGCCTTCTTCACCGGCGCGGTAAAGCACGCAGGTGTCGGCCAGATTGGTCATGATCGCCAACAGCGCATCGAGCCGGGCGTTCTGCTCGCCATGACCGGCTGCACGGCTGCGCAGCAGTTGTGGCAGGGCACGTTGGGTCACCGCCGGAAAACCCAGCTGCGCTTCTTCACGGGCACCGCGAGCGCCGTAGTGCTGGGCGACTTGCGCACCGTGACTGAGCGGGCGTGGTGCAAAACGGTCGTCGAGCAAGGCCAAACGCGCAGCCCGTAACGCCACGCTATTGGCGCTGCAAGATTGAGGTTCCAGCGCCGCGGCAGTGACCAACAGGCCCAAGGCCCAGATCGCCCCGCGATGGGTGTTAACGCCGCCGGTAGTGTCGAGCATCGCTTGCTCGCCTTCTCGACCGATTCGGCCCACGGCTTCGCGCAGTGGTAATCCGACTTCGCCGAACTCAATGGCTGCTTCAGCCATTTCTTTAAAGGCCGGCCACAACGACAGCGCCGATGCGTGCATCAGCCCCAGGTGCAAATCGGTGTGGGCGCCATTGCCGCGACGGTCGACCAGTGCCGGTTTCGGCGACAGATCAGCTTCGTCGATCAGCGCGTCCACCGCCAGGTCCGCCAGCCGTTCGGCCAGGCTCAGGCTTCTTGGTTGCAGGTTAAGTGCGTGCATTACCAGCTCCTGAACTTGGCGGGCGGGTTGTAGAGACCACCGGACCACTCCACCAGATCGGCCACGCTTTTCGCCGCGAGCAACTCGCGAGTGGCGTCGGTGCGACGGATGCCGAGGTCTTCGGGCAAGGCGATCAGGCCTTCGCGGCGCATGCGCGCGGTGTCTTTCGGGTTGTGGCGCAGGCCGATGGCGGTCACCCCGGCGACGGCGGCGATCATCGCCTGGCGTTCTTCCAGCGAGCGCGCCTTGTACAGGTAGGCGATGCCTTCTTCGGTCAACAGGTGGGTCACGTCGTCGCCGTAGACCATGATCGGCGCCAGTGGCATGCCGCTTTTCTTCGCCACATCGACCGCATCGAGGGTTTCAACGAAAGTCGGTTTGCCGCCCTCTTGGAAGGTTTCGACCATCTGCACCACGAGTTTCTTGCCACGTTCGAGCATCGGCTCGGCCACATCGGTATTACGCATGTCGAGCCAGGCCGGCGTGCCGTGGCGACGACCGCGCGGGTCGTGGCCCATGTTCGGTGCTCCGCCGAAACCGGCCAGGCGCCCGCGAGTCACCGTGGAGGAATGGCCGTCGCCATCGACTTGCAAAGTCGCGCCGATGAACAGGTCCACGGCGTATTGCCCGGCCAGTTGGCTGAACATCCGATTGGAACGCAGAGAGCCGTCGCGCCCGGTAAAGAACACATCCGGCCGCGCCGCAATGTAGTTCTCCATCCCCAGCTCGGTGCCGAAGCAATGCACGCTTTCGACCCAGCCACTTTCAATCGCCGGAATCAGGGTCGGGTGCGGGTTGAGCGTCCAGTTGCGGCAGATCTTGCCTTTGAGGCCGAGGGATTCGCCGTAGGTCGGCAGGATCAGTTCGATGGCCGCGGTATTGAAACCGATACCGTGGTTGAGGGATTGAACATTGTGTTTTTCGTAGATCCCGCGGATCGCCATCATCGCCATCAGCACGTGTACCGGCTTGATGTGCCGTGGGTCGCGGGTGAACAGCGGTTCGATGTAGAACGGCTTGTCCGCCACCACCACGAAGTCGACCCAGGAGGCGGGAATGTCGACCCGCGGCAGGTCGCTGACGTTATCCACCAACTGGTTGACCTGGACGATGACGATGCCGTCGCTGAAGGCCGCCGGTTCAATCAGTGCCGGGGTGTCTTCGGTGCTTGGCCCGGTATAGATGTTGCCGGCGCGGTCGGCCATGAACCCGGCCGACAACACAACGTTGGGAATCAGGTCCACCACCAGCCGTGCGTAGAGTTCGATGTAGGTGTGGATCGCGCCAATTTCCAGCAGGCCGTCTTCGAGCAACTGGCTGATGCGCAGGCTTTGGGTACCGGCAAAGGAGAAGTCGAGCTTGCGGGCGATGCCGCGTTCGAACAGGTCCAGGTGCTCGGAGCGCCCGACGCTGGGCATGATCATGTGCAGGTCATGCAGCTTCGCGGGGTCGGCCTTGGCCAGGGAGCGCGAAAGGAAATCCGCCTGCTTCTGGTTGTTGCCTTCGAGCACCACGCGGTCGCCGGGCAGGATCAACGCCTCCAGCGCCGCGACGATGTTGTCGGTGGGCAACACCACGCCGTCGGCAAGACCTCGCACCAGCTCGAGGCGCCGCTGCTTTTCGCTGCGCCGCCGCGTCCATCGCGAGTCGGGGGATATTGTTGTTGTCATGACCACTCCACGGGTTCGCTGTCGTGTGCACAGCAGATCCACTGTGGGAGCGAGCTTGCTCGCGATGGGGCCCTTCAGGCGAGCCCCGCATCCACCAACAACGTCTCCAGCGCCAACAAATCCGGCACCTTGGCCACCTGCTCGCCCACCTGCACCGCCGCCTGCTCCAGCGAACACAACGGCACATCCACGTAACTCAACTGGCTATCGAGCTTGCAGGAGCGCGGAATCCCCTGCACCAACAGCGCGATGAATTTCAGCTCGGGACGCCCGCCGAGGGCGTTAAGAATGACGATCCGCGCGCGTTCGCCGATGACGATTTTCTGCGCGCATGCCGACTCGAAACTCAGCAGCGGAATCTGCCGGTCGCGCCACGTCACCAGGCCCAGGTACCACGGCGGTGTGTCGAGGTCGAAGGTCCCCGGCTGCTGGTAATCGATCAGCTCGGCAACGGCGACGTTGGGCAGGATCAGGTTGCGGTCGGCCAACGGCAGCAGCAGGCCGGTGAGGTTGCTGGTGCGATGCTCAAGCATGGGTCTTGCTCCACAAGGCGATGCTTTCGAGCAGCACCGATTCCTGGTACGGCTTGCCCAGGTAGTCGTTGACGCCGATGGCCATGGCGCGGTCGCGGTGTTTCTGCCCGGTGCGGGAGGTGATCATGATGATCGGCAGGTGTTGCAGGCGTTCGTCGTTGCGCACCTGGGTCGCGACTTCGAAGCCATCCATGCGCGGCATCTCGATGTCCAGCAGCATCAGGTCGGGCATGTGCTCCTCCAGCAGCAGCATGGCATCGACCCCGTCCTTGGCGGTCAGCACGTTCATGCCGTGGCGTTCGAGCAAGCGGCTGGTGACCTTGCGCACGGTGACCGAGTCGTCGACCACCATCACCAGCAGCGGCCGCTGCGGTTCGGCCTCGATCTCTTGCCCCGCCGGACGCTGGGGTACACGGGCCTGCATGGCGCGGATCGGCGCCAGCAAATCCAGAATCAGCACCACCCGGCCATCGCCGAGAATCGTCGCCCCGGACACCCCTTGCACCGCCGCAAACTGCGGCCCCAGGCTCTTGACCACGATTTCGCGAGTGCCGGCCATGGCGTCCACCAGCACCGCGATGTGCCGTTCGTTGCACTGCACCAGCAACACCGGCAATGGCAGGCTCTGGCCTAACAGCTTCGGGCGCGGACTGGTTTTCAGCAGCTCACCCAGGTAGCACAACTCGTAACGTTGTCCGGCGTATTCGTAGGTCGGCGAATCGAAACGGAAATACCCTTCGAGTTCATTGGGCAGGACCCGCACGATACCGTCGATGGTATTGAGCGGGATTGCGTATTGGTCCTCACCGCACTGCACCATCAACGCCCGGTTGACCGATACGGTAAACGGCAGGCGAATGCGGAAATGCACGCCCTGCCCGGGCACCGAGTCGATGCTCATAGTGCCGCCCAGCTGCCGTACCTCTTCGTGTACCACGTCCATGCCGACGCCGCGCCCGGAGATCTGGGTGATTTTTTCGGCGGTGGAAAACCCCGGTTGCAGGATGAACTGCAACACGTCGTGATCACTGATGACGCTGTCCGGGGCGAGCAGGCCGCGCTTGATCGCCTTGCGCCGCACCGCGTCCAGCGGCACACCGGCGCCGTCGTCACGAATGTCGAAAATGATGTCGCCGCCTTCGCGCAGCAGATCGAGGGTGATCTTGCCCTTGGCCGGTTTCCCCGCCGCCAGCCGCACGTCGACGGACTCCAGGCCATGGTCGACGGCGTTGCGCAGCATGTGCTCCAGCGGCGCGGCCATGCGCTCGAGAACGTTGCGATCCATCTCGCCTTCGGCGTTGTCGACGATGAAATCCACGTCCTTGCCCAGTTCGCTGGACACCTGCCGGACGATGCGCTGCAAACGCGGGAGCATGCGTTCGAACGGCACCATGCGCGTGCGCATCAGGCCTTCCTGCAATTCAGTGTTGATGCGGCCCTGCTGTTGCAGCAGGTTTTCCGTGTCCTGATTGCGTCGTTCGAGGGTTTCCTTGAGATCGAGCAAGTCAGAGGCCGATTCGAACAGTGCCCGGGACAATTGCTGCAACTGTGAGTGGCGGTCCATTTCCAGCGGATCGAATTCCTCGTAACCCAGGCGTTCGGCGTCGACTTGCTGGCGGCTGAGGATCCGCCCCTGGGTTTCGGTGTCGAGGCGGCGCAACTGGTCGCGCATCCGCTCGATGGTGGTCTCCATCTCGCTCAGGGCGGTGTGCGCATCGTTGACCTGCTGTTCGATCCGGCCACGGAAGATCGATGTTTCACCGGCCAGGTTGACCAGATCGTCGAGCAGTTCCGCCGAGACCTTGACCATGTCGGCACCGGCATCGGACGGCGGCGCCAGCGGCTCGGCCTTGGGCGTGGCCGGCGGTGCAACCGGTGCGGGGGCTTCAGGCACGACCGGGTGGCTGAAGTTCTTGATCGCATCGATCAAGCGGTCCGCCGGCGGCATCTGCTCGCCGGCGCGGGCCGCGTCTAGCATCTGTGCCAGGCGGTCATGGCTGCGCTGCAACAGCGCGAACAACGGCTCCGTCGGTTGCAACACGCCGGTGGACAGGCCTTCGTAGAGGAACTCCAGTTCATGGGCCAGATCGCCAATCGCGGCGATTTCCACCATGCGCGCGCCGCCCTTGAGGGTGTGCAGGTCGCGCAGCAGGGTTTCCACTTCCTGGCGATTCGAAGGCTGGGCCTGCCAGCGCTCCAGCGCCGCCCCGGAGCTTTCGATGATGTCGAAACCTTCCTCGAGGAAGATCTCCAGCAATTCCGGATCGTGCGCAACCGAGTCGTTGCCGGTCACCTGCCGGGCCGGCTCGGCGATACCCGCATGCCCTTGACGGTAGGCACGAATGGCTTCGATCAGCTCACGGGAATCGTCCAGCGGCTGGCTGAGCTGCAACTGTTCAAGGTACATCGCCAGTCGCTCATGGCTCTGTTGCAGCAGCAGCGCCAGTGAATCGCTGAAGGCATAACGACGGTCCACCAGGCCCTGGTAAAGGCTTTCCAGTTCATGGGCCAGATCGCCGACCGGCCCGACCTCGGCCATGCGCGCGCCGCCTTTGAGGGTGTGCAAATCCCGTTGCAGGGACGACAGCGGCGCGGCGTTGTCCGAGTCGCGCAACCAGCGCTGCAAGGCCTGACCGGCGCTTTCGAGGATATCCACCGCTTCTTCAAGGAAGATCGCGACGATTTCATCGTCCAGCCCCGCGGCCGTGGTGGCCTGGGCCAGTTCCTCGGTGGCAGAACCCAATTCGCGGATGCTCAGGCTGCGACTGCCATCGCTGCGAATCAGGCCCATGGCCGACGGGTCAAGGCTCTCGTCGAGCAGTTCGCGCAAGGCCCTGATCCGTTGCGGCTGAGGACTGACTTCCTGACCGGCGGCCAGTTCGTCGAGCATGTTGATCAGTGCTTCGTGGGCAGCCTGTGCTTCATGGAAAAACCGCTCGCTGACCGCGAGGCTGCTTTCTTCCACGGCACCGTACAGATCGAGCAACGCTTCGCACAGTTCATCCACAGGGTGCAGGTCGGCCAGATGGGCGCCTTCGCCGAGGGTGGTCAATTCGTCCAGCAGTGCGCTGAGTTCCTGGCGTTCGCCGGGGTGTTGCTGCCAACGCTGCAGCAGGCTTTCGGCGTCCAGCAGGATGTCCATGCCCTGGGCGAGGAAGTTGTTGATCAGTTGCGGGTCGCGCTTGATCCGCAGCCCGGTGTTCGGTGTGCTCAGGAGGTTTTCCAGGCGCTCGGCCAGCAGCGCCCTGGCGCGCTCGGTCAAACCCCGGGCTCCGGGAATTTCCGCCAGCGGATCTGTCTTGAGCTGGCGCAAGCCGAGGCGAAACAACCCTTCAGCTTCCAGCAGCAATTCGACTTCATCCAGATCCAGCGCGATCAGGTGCGCCTTGTATTCCCGGGCCAGTTGATCCAGCGGCGCGGCCAGTTCGGCAATCGGCAACACGCCGGCCATGGAGGCACTGCCCTTGAGGGTGTGCAAGGCGCGCTGCAATTCGTCGCTGGCCTGCAACGGCACATGTTCGGCGGCCTGATCAAGGAAGCGGTTGAGGCTGCCCAAATGGGTTTCGGCCTCTTTGCGGAAGATCTCCAGCAATAGCGGGTCGAGGGCCGCAACATCTTGCGTATCCTCATCGGACACCGGTTCATCGCCCTTGGCCAGGGCATGGGCGCGGGCGGCCAACTGATCGACATCGTTGCGCTGACGCTGGGCATGGGCGGCGTATTCGGCCACCAGCTCCGGCAGCACATGCAGCACATCGCTGATCAGTTGCTGCACCGTGGCGCCCGGCTCCACGCTGTTTTCCAGTACGCGGTTGAGCAGGTTTTCCACGGCCCAGGCCAGCTCGCCCAGCACCAGGGCGCGCACCATGCGGCCACTGCCCTTGAGGGTATGGAAGGCGCGGCGCAATTCACTCAGGGCCGAGCGGTTGTCAGGGTTCTCCGACCAGCGCGGCAAGTACTCGCGCAGGATCTCCAGGACTTCGTCGGTTTCTTCGAGGAACACTTCGCGCAGTTCCTCGTCCACCGGTTCTTCGCCTGCGGGCGGCGGCAGCAGGCTGCCCGGGGTGTTCAGCGCGGGCGGGTTCAGAGTCGAAACCGGGCTGGCGAGCACATCGGCCAGGGTCTGGACGATCTGCGGATCATCCAGCTCCTGCATCATCTGCATGACCTGCGCTTCGGTCGGGTTGAGCACATCATCCAGCACTGGCACATGTTGCTCACTGGGGAAAAACCCGAGACTCGCCAGGCTTTTTTCCGCGACATCGAGCAGGTTTTCACCCTGCGCTTGCGGGTCATCGCTGAGGCGCTCGAGGTAGTACTCGATGCTGGTGATCACGTCGGCCAGGCTGTCCAGTTCCTGCCAGCCCGGTTGACCCGGCTCGAGCAACAGGTGCTCGCGAATAAAGTGGTTGCAGGTTTCGACCAGGCTCGCCGCCCGGCTCAACGGAATCATCGCCAGCGCGCCGCGCACCTGGGTCAGCAAGGCCGGCAGCGCCTGCAAATGCTGGCGATCCCAATCGGCGTCGATGTAGTCGACGATCATATCCTTGGCCTGCAGCAAACAGATGCGGGCCTCCTTGATCACGATCTGATGGATCTGCGTCAGGTCAGTGGTCGGCAGGCGGTTGTCGTCCTGGCTCTCCGGCTCAACGGTTCCGACCATGCCGGCCAGCGTCGCTTCGACGTACAACAAGGCCCCGGCAACGTCCATGAGGATCGCATCGTTGGGTTCGCGCTGGCCCTGAGCGAGGCTGAGCACCACCGCCAATTGATCGATGATCACCTTGCGCGGCTGGCCGAAGCCCAGCACCGCCAGGGTGTCGGCGATTTGCCGCAGCGGCGCCAGCAGACTGTCGAGATCGGAGGTGTGCTGGCGGTCACTGCGCACGAACAGGTCCAGGCGCTCCTTGACCCGCACCAGCTCTTCGCACAGCGCAGCCAGCACCGAGCGCATGGCGTCCCGGTCGGGACCGGCCAGCCGCGCGCGTTCTTCATCGACCATCGCGCTGTCGGGCAGCGCGTCGTCCAGTGAGTAGCGTTCTTTCATGGTCAGCATCTGCCCGGTGGGATGTTCGGCCTTGGCAATGTAGAACAGCAAACTCTTGAGCAGCTCCGGCGGGGCCGGTTGATTGATGCCGGGCATGCCTTGTTCAAGCAGGCGCTTGAGTTCCTTGTCGGCATCCTTGAACAGGCTGCGCAAGGCCGGGCTGTTGGCGATCGCACCGCCCTGCATGCCTTCGACCAGCGCCGATGCGACCTGCCATAACGGGCTCAGGGGTGCATTGGCGCACAGTGCTTCAAGGTGGGTGAAGACCTTGGCCAGGTAATCGAGGTTGGTGTCGTTGTCCTGTTCACGCAGGAATCCGACCAACGCCATTTGCAGCATCTGCCGCAGTTTGCGCAGCACACTGGGCAATTCGGCCGGTTCCAGTTGCGCCAGCGTTTGTGCGTCCAGCGCTGGCAACTCGGGCAATTGCGGGCTGAACAGGCTGGTTTCCGACAGCAGGCTTTCGCCACGGGCGCTGCGTAGGTCGTTGATCAGTGGCAACACCACCAGTGGCAAGTCGCGACGCGCGCCTTGCACCCGGTCGAGGTAGATCGGCAGTTGCCCGAGGGCCTGCATCAACAGGTGCAACGCCTCATCGCGATGGCTGACACGGTTGCCCTGCAAGGCCATGGTCAGTTGTTCCATTTCTTCGGCGAGCAACGCCGCGCCGTAGAACTCGACCATCTGCAAACTGCCGTGGACCTGATGGATGCACGAAAGGCAATCATCCAGCGCTTGCGTCGCCTGCGGGTCATCGAGCAGGTTTTCAATCGCGTGATGAGCCTGCTTCAGCGTTTCGGCAATCTCGCCCTTGACCCACTCGAGGGCCACATAGTCGTGCCGATCACCCATAACCACTCCAATCACAATTCAGATACCCATGGGCGGTTCAAGCTTTGTCCACAACCTGCGCCTTGGCATCCGGCAAGGTGAAACCGGACACCGAACGACGCAACTGACTGGCCATTTTCGCCAGGTTGCCGATGCTGTCGGCAGTGGCGCTGGAGCCCGACGACGTCTGCGAGGTGATCTGCTGGATCACGTTCATCGTCAGGGAAATCTGACCGGCCGACGACGTCTGCTGTTGCGCCGCATTGGAAATGCTCTGGATCAACGCCGCCAGCGTCTTGGAGACGCCTTCGATTTCTTCCAGGGCCACACCGGCATCCTGCGCCAGACGGGCGCCGCGCACCACTTCGGTCGTCGTCTGCTCCATGGAGATGACCGCTTCGTTGGTGTCGGTCTGGATCGCCCGCACCAGGGTTTCGATCTGCCGGGTGGCGGCGGATGAGCGCTCGGCCAGGCGCTGCACTTCATCGGCGACCACGGCGAAACCGCGGCCGGCGTCACCGGCCATGGACGCCTGGATGGCCGCGTTGAGGGCAAGGATGTTGGTCTGGTCGGCAATGTCATCGATCAGGCTGACAATGTCTCCGATTTCCTGGGACGACTCGCCCAGGCGCTTGATGCGCTTGGCGGTGTCCTGAATCTGTTCGCGAATGTTGTCCATGCCGTGGATGGTGTTGTGCACCACCTCGTTGCCTTTGTTGGCGATTTCCACCGAACGTTCGGCAACCGCCGAAGATTCCGCCGCGTTAGCCGACACCTGGTCGATGGACTCGGCCATGTCGTTGATCGCCATGGACGCTTCGGAAATCTGCTGGGCCTGATGCTCCGAGGCCTGGGCCAGGTGCATGGCGGTGGCCTGGGTTTCCTGCACGGCAGCGGCGACCTGACCGGCGGTGAGGTTGATGGTCGCGACCAGGTCGCGTAGCTGGTCCACCGAGTAATTGATCGAGTCGGCGATGGTGCCGGTAAAGTCTTCGGTCACCGAGGCCGTCACCGTGAGGTCGCCGTCGGCCAGGTCTTCGATCTCGTCGAGCAAGCGCATGATCGCGTTCTGGTTACGCTCGTTTTTCTCGGCGGTTTCGCGCAACTGACGATTGGTTTCGCGCACCATCACCAGGCCGATCAGGATGATCGAAGCCAGTGCCAACAAGCCCAGCACATAACCGCCAATGGTATCGGTGGTGCGTCCGCCGACCAGGTTCTCGAAACCGTTGGCCAGGTGCGAGGCTTCGTCGAGCAGGGTTTGCGACAGGCTGAAAATGTTCGAGGCCGACTCGCGGACCTTGAACAATTCCGGCGAGGTCTCGAGGATCTCGTCCACCGAGCCCGAGACAAACTCGAACAGCTCGGCGATTTCCGCGAGTCGCGCACGGGCGTCGCGGTCTTCGACCTGGCTGACCTTGAGCGCCGGGTCCCCCAGGAGCATGCCGTTGAGCACCTTGCCGAACTGCGTCGCGTCACGTCCGAACGCATCGGCGGCCTGCTGTGAATTTTCGTCGCCGGCCAACACCGTGTTGACCGCGCCGAGGATCCGCTCGGCCAGCAGCGATTGGCGCTGGGCCATCGCCACCTGGGCCGCCGGGGCGCCCCGTTGCAGGAGAATCTCGACGACTTTTTCGTACTCGACCTGCAACTGCGGCACGGTTTCGGCCAGAGTCGCGGCGACCTGATGCAGCGACAGTACGGTTTGCTCGCTGGAAAGAATCGCATCGGTGTTTTTCAGCAGGCGCTCCCAGTCCTGCTGCACCGCGCGCATCTCCGGACGCACGGTAGCAGGGGCCGGCGGCAGGCCGGTGGCCGGGTCGCCTTTCTTCAGGTAACCCCAGCGCTGGGCAAAATCGTTGCGCGCATCGCTGAGCAACTTGAACGCGGCAGCCTTGCCGGCGGCGGCTTCGGTGGCGTTCTTGGCGATACGCTGGGACAGCACGCGCAGTTCGCCGGCGTGGCCGATGTACTGTTTGTCGTAGGTAGCCTGGGTGTTGAGGTACGCGAAGTTGGCGAACAGCAGCATGATGAAGACGATCAGCGCGATGAACAGCACGATAATCTGCGACCGGCTGCGCGACCCTTCCATTGGCTTGCCTGCTTTTGCTTTTATCATCGGTCCTCGCCTGTTAACCCACACCTTCCAAGACTTACCGAGGAACCTGTGGGAGCGAGCTTGCTCGCGATAGCGGTGTGTCAGTCGACATTAATGCTGGCTGCAAGTCCGTCATCGCGAGCAAGCTCGCTCCCACAAGGTTCTCTGTTACTCCAACTACACCGCGACGCTCATGAAGCCCTGAGACTGCGTCAACGCAAACGGGCTGAACACCTGCCAGCACTGCTCACGCTTAAACCGGCCTTTGACGAAAGCCGCCATCGGCCCCTTCAACTCGTCTGCCGACACCGGCTCCAGGCTATCCTGGGCAAAGTGCTGGAGGCCGAAAACCTCATCGACCAGCAACCCGGCAAACACCTCTTCATGCTCCACCACCAACACCCGCCGCTGTCGGCGTACCGCCGAAAGCTCGTGCCCGAAGAAGCCACCCAAATCCATGATCGGCAGCAAACGCCCGCGCAGGTTGGCGACACCCTTGACCCAGGGTTTGACCCCCGGTAGCTGAGTGGAGCGCGGCTCATGCAAGACTTCGCTGACTTCGCTCATGGGCGCGACGTACCAGTGCTCGCCCAGGCGAAAACCGATGCCGCTCCAGCTGTCCCGCCGGGGTGGCTGGGACGGCAAGTCCGCCGCCAGCAAACGACAGCGCTGGTCGATTTGCAGCAGCAGTTCGAAAGCCGTCAGCGACTCGTTCATGGCCTGACGATCAAC
Source organism: Pseudomonas sp. P1_F7 (assembly GCF_056405655.1). NCBI lineage: Bacteria > Pseudomonadati > Pseudomonadota > Gammaproteobacteria > Pseudomonadales > Pseudomonadaceae > Pseudomonas > Pseudomonas sp. P1_F7. The sequence goes on along the minus strand of NZ_JBFUBR010000014.1, from coordinate 198,490 downwards.
CGGCCAGCACGTTGTTCAGGGTTTTGATCAGGGTCTCTTCGTCGACGGGCTTGGTCAGGTAGTCCTTGGCGCCTTGGCGCGTGCCCCAGACCTTGTCGGTTTCCTGATCCTTGGTGGTGATGATGATCACCGGGATGTGTCCGGTTTCCGGGTCTTTGGTCAGCTGGCGGGTCGCCTGGAAGCCATTGAGGCCGGGCATGACGATGTCCATCAGGACCGCGTCGGGTTTTTCCTGGCGGGCCAGGGCCACGCCGTCGGCGCCGTTTTCGGCTTTCAACACTTCATGACCGTGCTTTTCCAGCATGCCGGTCAGTTTGTACATTTCGGTCGGCGAATCATCGACGATCAGAATACGTGCCATGGTCTTCCCCATTCTTGTCGACACCGGGCCCGATGGCCGAGCGTCACCGTGCGTGTCCTACTGCGGCAAAACGGCGGCGAAACCAGGTACATGGGCCTGGATCGCATCAAGCAATTCTTCCTTGCTGAAAGGCTTGGTCAAAAACTGGTCGGAGCCGACGATGCGCCCCTTGGCCTTGTCGAACAGCCCGTCCTTGGACGACAGCATAATCACCGGCGTGGACTTGAACGCGCTGTTGTTCTTGATCAGGGCGCAGGTCTGGTAGCCATCCAGGCGCGGCATCATGATGTCGACAAAGATGATGCCGGGGTGGTTGTCGGCAATCTTGGCCAGTGCATCAAAACCGTCGATGGCCGTGATGACCTCACAACCCACGTTCTTGAGCAGCGTTTCGGCGGTGCGACGGATCGTCTTCGAATCGTCGATCACCATGACCTTCAAGGCGCTGGGGTGCCGTTCCATAAAATGCTCTACCGTCGCCTTTGCGAAACAAATTGTCCGATTGCCGGTTAACGCGGCTCGAAACCCTTGATGCTCAAGGGCCGGCACGACATGGCAGCCTTTTTAGCACAGTCTCCAAAACCAATCTATCGGCCGACCGGGGCGATGGTTTTTCCTTGACCGGGAACACACTCAGCGCCACTCTGACGCCACTTTTTTCATACCGATCCGGTAGCCAATTTTCGAGGAAAACCCAATGAGCGTTCGCGTCGGGATTGTCATGGACCCTATCGCCAGCATTTCCTATAAAAAGGATAGCTCGCTGGCCATGCTGCTGGCCGCGCAGAAGCGTGGCTGGGAGCTGTTCTACATGGAACAGCGCGACCTGTATCAGGGCGAAGGCCAGGCGCGGGCGCGGATGCGTCCGCTGCAGGTGTTCGCCAACCCGGAAAAGTGGTTCGAACTGGGCGCTGAAAGCGATGCGTTGCTGAGCGATCTGGACGTGATCCTGATGCGCAAGGATCCGCCGTTCGACATGGAGTTCGTCTACTCCACTTATTTGCTGGAGCAAGCCGAGCGCGCCGGCGTGCTGGTGGTCAACAAGCCGCAAAGCCTGCGCGACTGCAACGAAAAGCTGTTCGCTACACTGTTCCCGCAGTGCACGCCGCCGACCATCGTCAGCCGCCGCCCGGACGTACTGCGCGAATTCGCCGACCACCATGGCGATGTGATTCTCAAGCCGCTGGACGGAATGGGCGGCTCCTCGATTTTCCGCCACACCGCCGGCCACCCGAACCTCTCGGTGATTCTCGAAACCCTGACCTTGCATGGCCAGCAGCAAATCATGATCCAGGGCTATTTGCCGGCCATCGTCGATGGCGACAAGCGCATCCTGATGATTGATGGCGAGCCTGTGGATTATTGCCTGGCGCGGATTCCGGCCCAGGGCGAAACCCGTGGCAACCTCGCCGCCGGCGGTCGTGGCGAAGCCCGCCCGCTGACCGACAAAGACCGCTGGATCGCCGCGCAAGTCGGCCCGACCCTGCGTGAAAAAGGCCTGTTGTTCGTGGGCCTGGACGTGATCGGTGAGCACCTGACCGAGATCAACGTCACCAGCCCGACCTGCATTCGCGAGATTGATAACGCGTTTGGCACCGATATCGGCGGCATGTTGATGGATGCCATCGATCAGAAGCTCAAGGCACGTTGATTAGCCAAACCAACATTGCGTTATCATGCGCGGCCTGTGAAAACGCGATGTTGGTTTCCTTGCAATGACCCTCCCGTCCGATCTGCCTGCCGAACTCGCCCACCGTGGCGTGCGCCCGGCCGATCGCCTCGGTTTTACCCTGTTTCTGGCGGCGCTGATCCACCTGGCCTTGCTGTTGGGTGTCGGGTTTGCAGTGGTCGAACCCAAGCAGATCAGCAAAACCCTGGAAATCACCCTCGCCACCTTCAAAAGCGAAAAGAAGCCTGAAAAGGCCGATTTCCTCGCGCAGGAGAATCAGCAAGGCAGCGGCACCCTGGATAAAAAGGCGACTCCCAAGACCACCGAGGTCGCGCCATTCCAGGACAACAAGGTACAGAAAGTCACGCCACCGCCGGCCGCCAAGCCTGACGTGCAGGAAGCCCCGCCAAAGGCTGCCGTGACCACCGTGGCGCCGAAGCCGAAAAAAGCTCCCGCCAAGACCGAGGAGCCCAAGACCGAGGTCAAGCCCCAGGTCCAGGCGCCGACCTTCGACAGTGAGCAGCTGTCCAGCGACATCGCCAGCCTGGAAGCGGAACTGGCCGCCGAACAACAGCTGTACGCCAAGCGCCCGCGCATTCACCGCTTGAGCGCCGCCTCGACCATGCGCGACAAGGGCGCCTGGTACAAGGACGAATGGCGCAAGAAAGTCGAGCGCATCGGCAACCTCAACTACCCCGACGAAGCGCGGCGCAAACAGATCTACGGCAACTTGCGCTTGATGGTGTCGATCAACCGCGACGGCTCGCTGTTTGAAGTACTGGTGCTGGAGTCTTCCGGCCAGCCGCTGCTGGACCAGGCGGCGCAACGGATCGTCCGGCTGGCAGCGCCGTTTGCACCGTTTACCGGGGATTTGTCGGATATCGACCGACTGGAAATTATCCGCACCTGGAAATTTGCCCGCGGGGATCGACTTTCCAGTAATTAAAAGATCGCAGCCTTCGGCAGCTCCTACAGATGTACACATTCCCCTGTAGGAGCTGCCGAAGGCTCGGGCCGTGTTCGGACGATCTTTTGGCTCGCTCAAGCTTGTCAGTTCGCCCCTCGAACGCCACACTAGCGCTCATGAAAAACGTCAGCCCCAGCTACCTCAAGCATCAATTCCTGATCGCCATGCCGCACATGGCCGACCCGAACTTTGCGCACACCTTGACCTACATCGTCGAGCACACGGCCAATGGGGCCATGGGGCTGGTGGTCAACCGTCCGCAAGAGCTGAACCTGGCCGATATCCTTGAGCAATTGCGCCCGGATATCGAACCGCCAGCGCTCTGCCAGCATGTGCCGATCTTTATCGGCGGCCCGGTGCAGACCGATCGCGGCTTCGTCTTGCACCCCAAGGGGCTGAGTTTCCAGGCAACCGTTGATCTGGAAGACGAGTTATCCCTGTCGACCACCCAGGACATACTGTTCGCCATCGCTGACGGCGTCGGCCCGGCGAAAAGCCTGATTGCCCTGGGCTATGCCGGTTGGGAAGCCGGGCAACTGGAGGCCGAACTGGCACAGAACGCCTGGCTGAACTGCCCGTTTGACGCAGACATCCTGTTCAACACCAGCAGCGAACTGCGCCTGGAAGCGGCCGCCAAGCACCTGGGCGTCAACCTCAGCCTGTTGACCAGCCAGGCGGGGCACGCTTGATGGCCCTGAAGCTGATTCTGGGTTTTGACTACGGCACCAAACAGATCGGCGTTGCGGTCGGCCAGGTGATTACCGGCCAGGCCCGCGAGCTGTGCACCCTGAAAGCGCAGAACGGCATTCCCGACTGGAATCAGGTCGAAGCCCTCATCAAGGAGTGGAAACCCGATGCCGTGGTGATCGGCCTGCCGTTGAACATGGACGGCACACCCAGTGACATGTGCGCCCGCGCGGAAAAGTTCGCCCGGCGCCTGAACGGCCGCTTCAATCTGCCCTTCTATACCCACGATGAACGCCTGACCACCTTCGAGGCCAAGGGCGAACGCCTGGCTCGTGGCGGCCAGAAAGGCAGTTACCGAGACAACCCGGTCGATGCCATCGCCGCCGCCCTGCTGCTGCAAGGCTGGCTCGACGAGAATGGCGCACTGTTCGAATCCTGAAGAGCCGCTGTGCGTCTCCATTAGCTACAACCCGAGCCATTTTGCGCACAAGCTGGCTCGAACCCAAGAAGGAGCAACCATGAGCCTGCCCAATCCCGCCGAACTGGTCAGCCAGATGGCAACCCGACTTGACGCTTATCTGGCCAAACGAGGCATCAGCGACCCGCGTTTCATCGGCATTCGTACCGGTGGCGTCTGGGTGGCCCAGGCCCTGCTCAAGGAACTGGGCAGCAATGAGCCCCTCGGCACCCTGGACGTATCCTTCTACCGCGACGATTTCAGCCAGAACGGCCTGCACCCGCAGGTTCGCCCTTCGGCGCTGCCGTTCGAGATCGAAGGCCAGCACCTGGTGCTGATCGACGACGTGCTGATGAGCGGCCGGACCATCCGCGCCGCCATGAACGAACTGTTCGACTACGGCCGCCCGGCCAGCGTGACGCTGGTGTGCCTGCTGGACCTGGACGCCGGCGAACTGCCGATCCGCCCGAACGTGGTTGGCGCCACCCTGTCGCTGGCGGCCCACGAACGGGTGAAGCTGTCCGGCCCCGAGCTCGCGCTCGAACTGCAAGACCTCGCCCTTTAACTCGCCCTATTGAGAGTCCCCCTTGCGATGACGCCTCTAGAAACCAAGCGCCCGCTGCAGCTCAATGATCAGGGCCAGCTGCGCCATTTCCTCTCGCTCGACGGTTTGCGCCGCGAGCTGTTGACGGAAATCCTCGACACCGCCGACTCCTTCCTCGAAGTCGGCGCCCGGGCCGTGAAAAAAGTCCCGTTGCTGCGCGGCAAGACCGTGTGCAACGTGTTCTTCGAGAACTCGACCCGCACCCGCACCACCTTCGAACTGGCGGCCCAGCGGCTCTCGGCGGACGTGATCACCCTCAACGTGTCCACGTCGTCAGCGAGCAAGGGCGAGACCCTGCTCGACACCCTGCGCAACCTGGAAGCCATGGCCGCCGACATGTTCGTCGTGCGCCACGGTGATTCGGGTGCCGCGCACTTCATCGCCGAGCATGTCTGCCCGCAAGTGGCGATCATCAATGGCGGCGACGGCCGGCACGCGCATCCGACCCAGGGCATGCTCGACATGCTGACCATCCGTCGGCACAAGGGCGGTTTCGAAAACCTTTCGGTGGCCATCGTCGGCGACATCCTGCACTCGCGGGTTGCGCGCTCGAATATGCTCGCCCTGAAAACCCTCGGTTGCCCGGACATCCGCGTGATCGCGCCGAAAACCCTGCTGCCGATCGGCATCGAGCAATACGGCGTGAAGGTCTACACCGACATGACCGAAGGCCTGAAGGACGTGGACGTGGTGATCATGTTGCGCCTGCAGCGTGAACGCATGACCGGCGGCCTGCTGCCGAGCGAAGGCGAGTTCTACCGCCTGTTCGGCCTGACCACCGCGCGCCTGGCCGGCGCCAAGCCCGATGCCATCGTGATGCACCCGGGGCCGATCAACCGTGGCGTGGAAATCGAGTCGGCGGTGGCCGACGGCCCGCACTCGGTGATCCTCAACCAAGTGACCTACGGGATCGCCATTCGTATGGCCGTGCTGTCCATGGCCATGAGCGGGCAGACTGCCCAGCGCCAATTCGAGCAGGAGAACGCCCAGTGAAGCTCAGCATTCTCGGCGCCCGCGTGATCGATCCGGCCAGTGGCCTGGATCAAGTGACCGATATCCACATTGAAGCCTGCAAAGTCGTCGCCCTTGGCGCTGCGCCAGCCGGTTTTGTCGCCGTCGACACGATCGACGCCAAAGGCCTGGTGGCCGCTCCCGGCCTGGTCGACCTCAACGTTGCCCTGCGCGAACCGGGTTACAGCCGTAAAGGCTCGATTGTCAGCGAAACCCGCGCGGCGGCGGCTGGCGGCGTGACCAGCCTGTGCTGCCCGCCGAAGACCAAACCGGTGCTGGACACCTCGGCGGTGGCCGAACTGATCCTCGACCGCGCCCGCGAGGCCGGCAACACCAAAGTCTTCCCGATTGGCGCCCTGAGCAAAGGCCTGGAAGGTGAACAACTGGCCGAGCTCGTGGCACTGCGCGATGCCGGTTGCGTGGCCTTCGGCAACGGCCTGGAGAGTTTCCGCAACACCCGCACCCTGTGCCGGGCACTGGACTACGCAGCGACTTTCGACCTGACGGTGATTTTCAACTCCCAGGATTACGACCTGGCCGAGGGCGGCCTGGCTCACGAAGGGCCGACCGCCAGCTTCCTTGGCTTGCCGGGCATTCCGGAAAGTGCCGAGACCGTCGCCCTGGCCCGGGATCTGCTGCTGGTTGAACAGACCGGCGTGCGCGCACACTTCAGCCAGCTCACCAGCGCCCGCGGCGTGGAGCTGATCGCCCAGGCCCAGGCCCGGGGTCTGAAGGTGACCGCGGATGTCGCCCTGTACCAGCTGATCCTGACCGACGAAGCCCTGATCGGCTTCAGCAGCCTGTATCACGTCCAGCCGCCACTACGCACCCGCGCCGACCGCGAAGGTCTGCGCGCAGCGGTGAAATCCGGCGTGATCTCGGCCATCTCCAGCCATCACCAACCCCATGAGCGTGACGCCAAACTGGCACCGTTCGGCGCGACCGAGCCGGGCATCAGCAGCGTTGAACTGCTGCTGCCACTGGCAATGACCCTGGTCGAAGACGGCTTGCTGGACTTGCCGACACTGCTCAAGCGCCTGAGCGCCGGCCCTGCCGAGGCCTTGCGCCTGCCAGCAGGCAACCTGGCGGTGGGTGGTGCGGCGGACATCGTACTGTTCGACCCGGCGGCCTCCACTGTCGCCGGTGAAACCTGGTTGTCCAAGGGCGAAAACTGCCCGTTCATTGGCCACAGCCTGCCGGGTGTGGTGCGTTACACCCTGGTGGATGGACGGATCAGCCACCAGGCTTAAAAACAAAAGATCGCAGCCTGCGGCAGCTCCTACAGGGAAATGCATCATNNNTTCCCTGTAGGAGCTGCCGCAGGCTGCGATCTTTTGATCTTCGCTTATCGACTCTGCGCATTACGCACCGACACCTGGTCATTCAACGTCCAGACGTCATACAGCCCTCCTCCCCCCTCCTCCGTCATCCACTGCCTCTCCCCTAACAGCACATCCGCATCAAGTACATCTCTACAAGCGATGGCGAATAAACCTACCCAATGAACAGAAACCTCTGACTCTTCATCATTGGTGCGAAAAGAGCTTCGAAACACACAGAAACATCCTACAAAGTTATTGAATGCAGATTCAACACCCATCATTTAGCATAAAAACAGTACAAGGAAAAATCACTACAAACACCCTGAGTACAAATGCTGTACAAACAAGGAGCAAGACATGAAAAATTGACTTACCCTACCTCCTATCGTTACGAAAGGAACAACGGGAAACTCAGGCGATTTACAGTTAACCCTGGATTCAGCTGGGGGCCTATGGGATTGCAGATTAGCAGGGCGCAGGTGAGGCCATCATCAACGACGGGCAAACTTACTCACTCCCACTGTGCGATGGTCCTGTCATCTCCTCAGCCGAAATGGATATGCTCCATGATTGGCTAGAAATGAAAAACGGTATAAAAGCCTTTACTTATGAGCTTCTGCATTCAGAAAGAGCCAACATGAAGCCACTCTACAAACACCTGAACTACATCTACCCAGTGCTTTTAGCGATCACTTCCAGCGTAGCAATATTTACCATCGTAAAAAATTTGAGCACAGGCATTTACGACATAGATCGAGACTCAATCGGAATACCAATAGGTGCAATCCTGATTGCAGGCTTAATGTTATTTACATTTCACCTAATGCAAGTATTTTTATACAGAAAAGCCCGTAAACACCACACCAATGGAACCCTGATAAAAGTATCAGCGTTGACAATTGCAGTTGCATCGCTTGCGATTCTCGCCGACAGCATAAATTACTGGGCCACCCCAAACCACCTCATCATTTCAATTTTCTACAGCATCAGTACAACTGTATTTGTAACGCTTCAACTTCAATTGCTGAAAGTATTTCAGTAACCACTCATGGGCCGTAGTTCAAGCAGACGAAAAGCTGGATCATTCACCAGACGTAAACCCTGCGGCGAGAGGGCCTGCCCCTCGCCTCAGAAATCAACGACTCTGCGCATTACGCAGCGAAACCTGGTCATTCAACGTCCAGAAGTCATACAGCACGCCAATAAAGAACAACCCACCCGTCAGCAGGTACAGCAGTCCGCTGATCCATTTCCCCTGATACATCCGGTGCACGCCAAACACCCCGAGAAACGTCAGCAGGATCCACGCCACGTTGTATTCGATGGGACCTGCGGTAAACCGCAGGTCAGCCTCGCGATCCATCGCCGGAATCAGGAAAAGGTCGATCAGCCAACCGATCCCCAGCAAGCCGAAGGTGAAGAACCAGATCGTCCCGGTCACCGGCTTGCCGTAATAGAAGCGGTGAGCGCCGGTAAAACCGAAAATCCACAGCAGGTAACCGATCACTTTGCTGTGGGTGTCTTGCTGCTGGACAGCCTGTTGATAGGGGTTCATGAATGACCTCGATTCACGCGATAGATAAATATTCTTAATTTCTTTGTGACTTTTTTACAGGCAGCCGACGTATGGCAAGTGCTACCTTCACGCCTGTCAAAGCCTTGTAACACCGGACTCCTGTCCGACAATTGCGTCATTTTGCCGCTTTTTTGCCACCATTGCCCCCCGGTTTGAATCGACCAACGGCCTCGGAAGCGGCAAAAAAGCTGTTATAAAGTTGCGCGCTAACTTATTAAGAGCCTTGCCTAATGCGTTCATTTTTCAAGACATGGCTAACCATTTGCCTTTTGATGCCACTGGCCGCCCACGCCACCAATCGTGAGCAACGTCTTCCTAACGTTAATGGTTACACCCCAAAATCCCATGCCTCTGCTCCTTCGAGCAAAGACAATAAATCCGCTAAATATGCTCCAAGCCTGGCCAGCAGCAAAAACGGCCTGGTTCCACCGATGGGCACCAAGGAAAGTAGCGACGTGCTGAGCCGCGCCGTGAACGTCCTTGGCACTCCTTATCGTTGGGGCGGCAGCAGCCCAAGCAAAGGCTTCGATTGCAGCGGTCTGGTGAAATACGCGTTCAACGACGCCACGTTCGACCTGCCACGCACCTCCAACGCCATGGCCAGCGGTCATGGGGAGAAAGTCGATCGCGACGACCTGAAGCCGGGCGACCTGATTTTCTTCAACATCAAAAGCCGTCGGGTCAATCACGTTGCCATTTACCTGGGCAACGACCGTTTCATCCACGCGCCACGTCGAACAGGATCGCAGCCTTCGGCAGCTCCTACATGGAATCGCATATTCCTGTGTAGGAGCTGCCGAAGGCTGCGATCTTTTGCTTTCAGGGCCATCAAAACCCATCCGGTGACCGCGCCCTCTCCCGCGCATGCTCACGACTGACCAACCCCTTGGTCACCAGGTCCTTCAAGTTCATATCCAGCGTCTGCATTCCCAACGACCCTCCCGACTGAATCGCCGAGTACATCTGCGCCACCTTGTCCTCGCGGATCAGGTTCCGGATCGCCGGTGTCCCCAGCATGATCTCGTGGGCCGCGATGCGTCCGCCGCCGATTTTCTTCACCAGGGTCTGGGACACTACCGCCAGCAGCGACTCTGAGAGCATCGAGCGCACCATCGACTTCTCCTCCCCCGGAAACACGTCGACCACCCGGTCGATGGTTTTTGCCGCCGACGTGGTGTGCAGCGTGCCGAACACCAGATGGCCGGTTTCGGCGGCGGTCAACGCCAGGCGAATGGTCTCCAGATCGCGCATCTCGCCCACCAGAATCACATCCGGGTCTTCCCGCAGCGCCGATCGCAAGGCGGTGGCGAAGCTGCGGGTATCACGGAGGACTTCACGCTGATTGATCAGGCACTTACGCGGCTCGTGGACAAACTCGATAGGGTCCTCGATGGTGAGGATGTGGTGATGGCGATGGGTATTCAGGTAATCGATCATCGCCGCCAGCGTGGTGGATTTGCCGGAACCGGTGGGGCCGGTCACGAGCACCAGGCCACGGGGGGCATCGGTCATTTTGCGAAACACGTCCCCCATGCCCAGCTCGTCCATGCTCTGCACTTTCGACGGGATGGTACGAAACACGGCGCCCGCGCCACGGTTCTGATTGAATGCATTGACCCGAAAACGCGCCACACCGGGTACTTCAAAGGAAAAGTCGGTTTCAAGGTGTTTCTCGAAGTCCACCCGCTGGGCGTCATTCATGACGGCATGGATCAGCGCCTGCACCTGCTGGTGTTCCAGGGCCGGCAGGTTGATGCGCCGCACATCGCCATCCACCCGAATCATCGGCGGCAGGCCGGCGGACAAGTGCAGGTCGGATGCCCCCTGTTTGGCGCTGAATGCCAGCAGTTCGGTGATATCCATAGCGTCTCTCAATTCCAGTAGAATGCCGCGAACCTTCAGACCGCTGGCGCCTCTTGATGTCCACCATAGCAGACAACATTCTCGAAGTTAGTTCGCGCATCCATGCCGCAACGCTCGCCGCCAACCGCGGTGAAAACAGCGTCCATCTGCTGGCCGTGAGCAAGACCAAACCTGCACAAGACCTGCGTGAAGCCTACGCCGTCGGCCTGCGCGACTTTGGCGAGAACTACCTGCAAGAAGCACTGGGCAAGCAGCTCGAACTGGCCGACCTGCCCTTGATCTGGCACTTCATCGGCCCCATTCAATCGAACAAGACTCGTGCTATCGCCGAGCACTTCGACTGGGTGCATTCCGTGGATCGTCTGAAAATCGCACAACGCCTGTCCGAACAACGTCCCGCCGATCTGCCGCCCCTGAACATCTGCATTCAGGTCAACGTCAGCGGTGAAGCCAGCAAATCCGGCTGCACCCCGGCCGACCTGCCGGCCCTGGCCAATGCCATCAGCGCCCTGCCGCGCCTGAAACTGCGCGGGTTGATGGCAATCCCCGAGCCGACTGAAGATCGCGCCGCCCAAGACGCCGCTTTCGCTGCCGTACAAAGCCTGCAAGCCAGCCTGAACCTGCCGCTCGACACACTTTCCATGGGTATGAGCCACGACCTTGAGTCGGCCATCGCCCAAGGCGCCACCTGGGTCCGCATTGGTACGGCCCTGTTTGGCGCCCGCGACTACGGCCAGCCATGAACCATGGCTGACACACTTCTGAATAAGGACCTGACATGAGCAAGACGCGTATTGCCTTTATCGGTGCCGGTAACATGGCCGCCAGTCTGATCGGCGGCCTGCGGGCCAAGGGGCTGGAAGCGGCGCAGATCCGCGCCAGCGATCCGGGCGAAGAAACCCGCGCCCGCGTGAGTGCTGCACACGGCATCGAAACCTTTTCCGACAACGCCCAGGCCATCGATAGCGCCGACGTCGTTGTCCTGGCGGTCAAGCCGCAGGCGATGAAAGCCGTGTGCGAAGCCCTCCGCCCAAGCCTCAAGCCCAATCAACTGGTGGTTTCGATCGCTGCAGGCATCACCTGCGCCAGCATGAACAACTGGCTCGGCGCCCAGCCGATCGTGCGCTGCATGCCCAACACCCCGGCGCTGGTGCGTCAGGGTGCGAGCGGCCTGTTCGCGACAGCCGAAGTGACAGCCGAACAGCGTCAGCAGGCCCAGGAACTGCTGTCAGCGGTCGGCACCGCCCTTTGGCTGAATGAAGAGCAGCAACTGGATGCCGTCACCGCCGTTTCCGGCTCGGGCCCGGCGTATTTCTTTCTGCTGATCGAGGCCATGACCGCCGCCGGCGTGAAACTCGGCCTGCCGGCGGACATCGCCGCGCAACTGACGCTGCAAACTGCACTGGGCGCCGCACACATGGCCGTCTCCAGCGACGTCGACGCGGCCGAGTTGCGCCGCCGTGTCACCTCGCCTGCGGGCACCACGGAAGCTGCAATCAAATCGTTCCAGGCCAATGGCTTCGAAGCCCTGGTCGAAAAAGCACTCGGCGCTGCCGCGCATCGCTCGGCCGAGATGGCCGAACAACTGGGTCAATAAGGAGCTTTTCATGATTGGACTGAACACCGCAGCGGTCTACGTGCTGCAAACCCTCGGCAGCCTGTACCTGCTGATCGTGCTGATGCGCTTCGTGCTGCAACTGGTGCGGGCGAACTTTTACAACCCGCTCTGCCAGTTCGCCGTGAAGGCCACCCAGCCGCTGCTCAAGCCACTGCGCCGGATCATCCCGAGCGTGTTCGGCCTGGACATGTCCTCGCTGGTGCTGGCGATCCTGGTGCAACTGGCGCTGATGGCCCTGACCCTGTTGCTGACCTACGGCACCACCGGCAACCCGCTGCAACTGCTGATCTGGTCGATCATCGGTGTGACCGCGCTGTTCCTGAAGATTTTCTTCTTCGCCCTGATCATCAGCGTGATCCTGTCCTGGGTCGCCCCGGGCAGCCATAACCCGGGCGCCGAACTGGTGAACGACATCTGCGAGCCGGCCCTGGCGCCGTTCCGCAAGTTCCTGCCGAACCTGGGTGGCCTGGACCTGTCGCCGATCTTTGCGTTCCTGGCACTCAAGCTGATCGACATGCTGGTGATCAACAACCTCGCCGCCATGACCATGATGCCGGAAATCCTCCGCGTGTTGATCTGACCCTGTGAGCTGGTTTCGCTGGGACGGTGACGACCTGATTCTGGAGTGTCACCTGCAACCGGCAGCCCGCAGTGATGATTTTTGCGGGCTGCACGGTGATCGCCTGAAGATCCGCCTGACCGCACCACCGGTCGAAGGCAAGGCCAACGCGTATCTGATGGCGTTCCTGGCCAAGGCCTTTGGCGTGTCCAAGAGCCAGGTCAGCCTGATCAGCGGCGAATTGAACCGGCAGAAACGGGTGCGGATCTGCTCGCCGAAGAAGTTGCCGGACTTGCCTGATTTGACGCGCCCGGCCTGACCTCAATGTGGCGAGGGAGCTTGCTCCCTCGCCACAGGTACACCGGAAAAAAATCAGGCCCGGCCTTTGCTTGCCGCTAACCCCAGCGGTCTTTAGACTTACGCCTCATTTCAACGAGAGCAGGGTCGATGCCAGCTGCCTTTCCCCCCGATTCTGTTGGTCTGGTGACGCCGCAAGTGGCGCACTTCAGTGAACCCCTGGCGTTGGCCTGCGGCCGTTCGCTCCCGGCCTACGACCTGATTTACGAAACCTATGGCACGCTCAACGCCACGGCGAGCAACGCCGTGCTGATCTGCCACGCCCTGTCCGGTCACCACCATGCCGCCGGCTACCACAGCGCCGACGACCGCAAACCCGGTTGGTGGGACAGCTGCATCGGCCCCGGCAAACCGATCGACACCAGCAAGTTCTTCGTGGTCAGCCTGAACAATCTCGGCGGCTGCAACGGTTCCACCGGCCCGAGCAGCATCAACCCGGAGACTGGCAAGCCGTTCGGCGCCGACTTCCCGGTGTTGACCGTCGAGGATTGGGTACACAGCCAGGCGCGCCTGGCGGATCGTCTCGGCATCGCCCAGTTCGCGGCCGTGATCGGCGGCAGCCTCGGCGGCATGCAGGCGATGCAATGGAGCATCACTTACCCTGACCGCATCCGTCACTGCCTGGCCATTGCCTCGGCGCCCAAGCTGTCGGCACAGAACATCGCGTTCAACGAAGTGGCGCGCCAGGCGATCCTCACCGACCCTGAATTCCATGGCGGCTCGTTCCAGGAACACAGCGTGATCCCCAAGCGCGGGCTGATGCTGGCGCGAATGGTCGGGCACATCACCTACCTGTCCGACGACTCCATGGGCGAAAAATTCGGCCGCGGGCTGAAAAGCGAAAAGCTCAACTACGACTTCCACAGCGTCGAGTTCCAGGTTGAAAGCTACCTGCGCTATCAGGGCGAAGAGTTCTCCGGGCGCTTCGATGCCAACACGTATCTGTTGATGACCAAAGCGCTCGATTACTTCGATCCGGCGGCGAACTTCGACGATAACCTGGCAAAAACCTTCGAAGGTGCCAAAGCCAAGTTCTGCGTGATGTCGTTCACCACCGACTGGCGCTTCTCCCCTGCCCGCTCGCGGGAACTGGTGGACGCGCTGATGGCCGCGCGCAAGGACGTCTGCTACCTCGAGATCGACGCACCGCAAGGCCACGACGCCTTCCTGATTCCGATCCCGCGCTATCTGCAGGCATTCGGCAATTACATGAACCGCATTACGTTGTGAGAAAGCCATGAGAGCTGATCTGGAAATCATCCAGGAATGGATCCCCGCCGGCAGCCGCGTGCTCGACCTCGGGTGCGGCGATGGCGAACTGCTGACCTGGCTGCGCGACAACAAGCAAGTCACCGGTTATGGCCTGGAAAACGATGCCGACAACATCGCCGAGTGCGTGGCCAAGGGCATCAACGTCATCGAACAGGACCTGGACAAGGGCCTGGGCAACTTTGCCAGCAACAGTTTCGATGTCGTGGTCATGACCCAGGCGCTGCAAGCGGTGCACTACCCGGACAGGATCCTCGAGGAAATGCTGCGCGTCGGCCGTCAGTGCATCATCACTTTCCCGAATTTCGGTCACTGGCGCTGCCGCTGGTACCTGGCGAGCAAGGGCCGCATGCCGGTTTCCGAGTTCCTGCCATACACCTGGTACAACACGCCGAACATTCACTTCTGCACCTTCGCGGACTTTGAAGCCTTGTGTCGCGAACGTGAAGCGAAGGTCATTGATCGGCTTGCCGTGGATCAACAGCATCGGCACGGGTGGGCCAGTAAGCTATGGCCTAATCTGTTAGGTGAGATCGGAATCTACCGCGTGAGCAGTCCGGGACTTTCCGACCACAAGGTCGCGGTCTGATCCACCCTATTTCAAGGAGAACGATCATGGGTCGTCTAGCGTTGCTTCTACTCACTGCTTGCCTGAGCGTCACCGCCATGGCCGCTGACGCCATCAAAGGCGAGCGCCAGGAAACCTTCGGTGACGTGACGGTGCACTACAACACCTTCAACTCCACCTACCTGACCCCGGACATTGCCAAGTCCGCTGAACTGATCCGCAGCAAGAACCAGGGCGTGATCAACATTTCGGTCATCAAGGAAGGCAAGCCACAGATGGCCCAGGTGAGCGGCTCGGTCAAAGACCTGACCAGCCAGACCGTGCCACTGCAGTTCAAACAGATTACCGAACAAGGCGCGATCTACTACATTGCGCAATATCCGGTGGATCAGCAGGAAATCCGCACCTTCGACATCAAGGTGCAGACCGGCGACAAAATCAACACCATCAATTTCAACCAAGAGCTCTTCCCCGGCCAATGATCAACTTCACGCAACTCGTATTGGCCAGCCATAACGCCGGCAAACTCAAGGAACTCCAGGCCATGCTCGGCGAGTCGGTGCATCTGCGCTCGATTGGCGAGTTCAGCAGCGTCGAGCCTGAAGAAACCGGCCTGTCGTTCGTCGAGAACGCCATCCTGAAAGCCCGCAATGCCGCGCGCATTTCCGGCCTGCCGGCGCTGGCCGACGATTCCGGGCTGGCGGTGGATTTCCTGGGCGGTGCGCCAGGTATCTACTCGGCGCGTTATGCCGATGGCAAGGGTGATGCGGCGAACAACGCCAAGCTGCTCGATGTGTTGAAAGACGTGCCTGAAACCGAGCGTAGCGCGCAGTTCGTGTGCGTACTGGCGCTGGTGCGCCACGCCGATGATCCGCTGCCGATCCTCTGCGAAGGTTTGTGGCACGGGCGCATCCTGACCCAGGCCAGCGGCGAACACGGTTTCGGCTACGACCCGCTGTTCTGGGTGCCGGAGCGCGAGTGCTCCAGCGCCGAACTGAGCCCGGGCGACAAGAACCAGATCAGCCACCGCGCCCGTGCAATGGATCTGCTGCGCCAGCGTCTGGGCTTGAAATGACCCCTGAATCATCCGCGTCGCCGCTGATCTTCGGCGGTGACGCTCAATCGCTTCGGGCCGCCCTGCCTGTGCTGCCGCCGCTGGCGCTGTACATCCACATCCCGTGGTGCGTACGCAAATGCCCTTATTGCGACTTCAACTCCCACACCGCCAGCCCTGTGCTGCCGGAAGAAGCATACGTCGACGCATTGCTGGCCGACCTCGATCAGGACCTGCACGCCGTCTATGGTCGTGAGCTGAGCTCGATCTTCTTTGGTGGCGGTACACCAAGCCTGTTCAGCGCTGAATCGCTGGGTCGCTTGCTCAAAGGCGTCGAACAGCGCATCCCGTTTGCCAGCGACATCGAAATCACGCTGGAAGCCAATCCGGGGACGTTCGAGCAAGACAAGTTCGTGGCGTACCGGAAACTGGGCATCAATCGCCTGTCGATCGGCATCCAGAGTTTTCAGCAAGAAAAGCTCGAGGCCCTGGGGCGGATTCACAACGGTGACGAAGCCGTACGCGCCGCCGGCATGGCGCGGCAGGCCGGGTTCGACAACTTCAACCTGGACTTGATGCATGGCTTGCCGAATCAATCCCTGGACGATGCCTTGGCCGACTTGCGCACAGCCATTGCCCTGAAACCGACACACCTGTCGTGGTATCAACTGACCCTGGAACCGAACACGGTGTTCTGGAACCAGCCGCCGACGCTGCCGGAAGACGACACGCTGTGGGACATTCAGGAAGCCGGGCAAGCGCTGCTGGCCGAACACGGTTACGCGCAATACGAAGTCTCGGCCTATGCCCTGCCCGGTCGCCCGGCGCGACACAACCTCAATTACTGGAGCTTCGGCGATTTCATCGGCATCGGCGCCGGCGCCCACGGCAAGCTCAGTCACCCGGATGGGCGCATTATTCGCACCTGGAAAACCCGCTTGCCGAAGGATTACCTGAACCCGGCGAAGAGCTTCCTGGCTGGCGAGAAAGCGCTGGGCAACGATGAAATGCCGTTCGAATTCCTGATGAACGCGCTGCGCCTGACTGAAGGCGTCGAATCGCGGCTGTACCCGGAACGTACCGGCATGACGCTGGAAAGCCTTGCTGAAGGCCGCCGTGAAGCCGAACAAAGCGGCCTGTTGCAGGTCGAACCGTCACGTCTGGTAGCCACCGAGCGCGGACAACTCTTCCTCAACGACTTGCTGCAGAAGTTTCTGACCTAAGGAAATCGAATGGATTTGGTACTCGACCTGCTCGCCACCGTGTCTCGCTGGAGCCGCAGCAACCTCTCGGAAATCGCCCTGGCCCTGGTGGGCTGCCTGCTGGTGCTGTTTGGTGCGGACTTCAAAGGCTGGGTCGAACAGCGTCTGGGCAGCATCGCCGGCGCCTTGCGCGTGCCACTGATGTCCCTGCTGTGCATGATCGGCAGCGGCGCGGCACTGATGGGAGCGAGCTTGCTCGCGATGAGGCCATCACATCCAACATCTCTGTTGACTGTCAGGCCGCCATCGCGAGCAAGCTCGCTCCCACAGGTTTTACGCCAGTTTTTCGAACTTCAAATCCCACACCCCATGCCCAAGACGTTCGCCACGGCGTTCGAACTTGGTGATCGGCCGCTCGGCCGGGCGCGGTACGCACTTGCCGTCTTCGGCGAGGTTGCGGTAACCCGGCGCGACGCTCATCACTTCCAGCATATATTCGGCGTACGGTTCCCAATCGGTGGCCATGTGCAGAATGCCACCGACCTTCAATTTGCTGCGCACCAGCTCAGCGAAGGACGCCTGAACGATACGGCGCTTGTGGTGACGGCTCTTGTGCCACGGATCCGGGAAGAACAGCATCAGGCGATCGAGGCTGTTATCGGCCACGCAGCGGTTGAGCACTTCGATCGCATCGCAATCGTAGACCCGCAGGTTGGTCAGGCCTTGCGTCAGCACGCCATTGAGCAACGCACCGACACCCGGACGGTGCACTTCGACGCCGATGAAATCCTGATCCGGT
Source organism: Pseudomonas sp. P1_F7 (assembly GCF_056405655.1). NCBI lineage: Bacteria > Pseudomonadati > Pseudomonadota > Gammaproteobacteria > Pseudomonadales > Pseudomonadaceae > Pseudomonas > Pseudomonas sp. P1_F7. Next base: position 180,547 of record NZ_JBFUBR010000014.1, on the reverse strand, counting down.
GAAGCCGCTGCCATTTCCAGCAGCGAATGGCCCATACCGAAACCGATTTCCAGCGAGCGCGGTGCCGAGCGACCGAACACCTGGTCGAAATCCACCGGCGCATCGGCCAGCGGCAGCACGAACAGCGGAGTGCCCTGCTCCAGGCCCTTTTGCTGGCCTTCGGTCATGCGCCCGGCGCGCATCACGAAACTCTTGATGCGGCGGTGTTGGCGCTCGTCGCCTTCTTCCGTCTGGATTGGCGTGTCGTTCGATTCAGTCATCAATGGCTCTTACTTGATCAGACCATCCAGCGGCGAAGAGGCGCTGGCATAGAGTTTTTTCGGCATGCGGCCGGCGAGGTAGGCCAGGCGACCTGCGACGATCGCATGTTTCATGGCTTCAGCCATCATGACCGGCTGCTGGGCGTGGGCAATGGCCGAGTTCATCAGCACGGCATCACAACCCAGTTCCATGGCAATGGTGGCGTCGGAAGCAGTACCGACACCGGCATCCACCAGCACCGGGATCTTGGCTTCTTCGAGGATGATTTGCAGGTTGTACGGGTTGCAAATCCCCAGACCGGAACCAATCAAACCCGCCAGCGGCATGACCGCGATGCAGCCGATTTCCGCCAGTTGCCGGGCAATGATCGGGTCATCGCTGGTGTAAACCATCACGTCGAAGCCTTCCTTGACCAGCGTTTCAGCGGCCTTGAGGGTTTCGATCACGTTGGGAAACAGGGTTTTCTGGTCGGCCAGCACTTCCAGCTTCACCAGGTTGTGGCCATCGAGCAGCTCACGGGCCAGGCGGCAGGTGCGCACGGCCTCGATAGCGTCGTAGCAACCGGCGGTGTTCGGCAGGAAGGTGTAGCGATCCGGCGACAGCACTTCGAGCAGGTTCGGCTCGCCCTCGATCTGGCCAAGATTGGTGCGGCGCACGGCGAAGGTGACGATCTCGGCACCCGAGGCTTCGATGGCCAGGCGGGTTTCTTCCATGTCACGGTACTTGCCGGTACCGACCAGCAAACGCGACTGGTAAGTACGACCGGCCAGGACGAAAGGCTTGTCGCTGCGAACGATGCTCATGGGAAATCCTCTGTAGGGGTGAGGTACTTGCAGAATTCTGTGGCCACTGGGCCGAGGCTGCTAGCCGCCGCCGATGGCGTGCACGACTTCGACGTTGTCGCCGTCGTTCAACGCGGTGTCTGCGTGCTGACTGCGCGGGACGATATCCAGATTGAGTTCGACCGCCACCCGGCGTCCGGTCAGGTCCAGACGGGTCAGCAGGGCCGCAACGGTTTCACCGTCGGGCAGTTCAAGGGATTCGCCGTTCAACTGAATGCGCATGCCGGATGCCGCCATCATTTTTAGGGGCTGGCATTCTAGCCCGATCAGTCAGGTCGACCCAAGCCATTCGTCGCTATGGACCTTGTAGGAGCGAGCTTGCTCGCGATGGACGTCAACGATAACGCGAGTTTCCTGATGAAACGCGTTGTTCCGACGTTTTTCGCGAGCGAGCTCGCTCCTACAGGCGCCAGGCGGCAAGTCCGAGGCAAAACCAGCCCACCAGGAAGGCCAGGCCACCGAACGGGGTGATGATGCCGAGCTTGCTGATGCCGGTCAGCGTCAAGACGTACAGGCTGCCGGAGAACAGCAGGATACCAATGGCAAACGATGCGCCGGCCCAGGTGATCAGGCGGCCGGGAATTTGCGTGGCCAGCACTGCGACACCGAGCAACGCCAGGGTATGCACCAGTTGATAGGTGACGCCCGTGTGAAAAATCGCCATGTACTCGGCACTCAGGCGGTTTTTCAGGCCATGGGCGGCAAAAGCGCCGAGGCCGACACCGGTGAAGCCGAAAAAAGCGGCCAGCATCAGAAAGCCACGCAGCATGCAGAACTCCAGTCAGACTCGATCAACAGGGTCTGTATAATGGCCCGCTCCACGGGTTCGGCCAAGCCATCTCTATGCTGCGTATCTATTTCCGTCGTTTCACCAAGGCCGTGCTCTGGTTCATGGCTGGCAGCGTATTGCTGGTGCTGATCTTTCGCGTGGTGCCGCCACCGGGGACGACGCTGATGGTCGAGCGCAAGATCGAATCCTGGTTCGATGGCGAACCCATTGACCTGCAACGGACCTGGAAACCCTGGGACGAGATCTCCGATGACCTGAAAGTTGCAGTGATTGCCGGGGAAGACCAGAAGTTCTCCGAGCACTGGGGCTTCGATATCGGCGCGATTCAGGCGGCGTTTGCCCATAACGAGCGCGGCGGTTCGATCCGCGGCGCCAGCACCCTGAGCCAGCAAGTCTCGAAAAATCTGTTCCTGTGGTCTGGCCGCAGCTGGCTGCGCAAAGGCCTGGAAGCCTGGTTCACCGGACTGATCGAAATGTTCTGGCCCAAGCAGCGGATTCTTGAGGTGTACCTCAACAGCGTCGAGTGGGATGACGGCGTGTTTGGCGCCGAAGCGGCGGCCCGACACCACTTTGGGGTGAGCGCTAAAGGCCTCAGCCGCCAGCAATCGAGCCTGTTGGCCGCCGTGCTGCCTAACCCCCGAGTCTGGAGCGCCAGCCATCCGACTTCCTACGTTTCGCGCCGGGCGGGCTGGATTCGGCGACAGATGAGCCAACTGGGTGGCGACAGCTATCTGGTCGGACTGAACGATTCGCGCCGGGCGCCTTGGGCTCAATAACTGATCCCGATTTTTCAGACCCTGAAAACCACTGTGGGAGCGGGCTTGCCTACGATGACGGCCTGACATTCAACTTTTATATTGAATGTTCGGACCTCATCGCGAGCAAGCTCGCTCCCACAGGATCAATGATCGGGGCGTTTTTTATTGCCTGCTCGCCGGTTACGCGGCGATCGACAACTTGAGCTTGTTCATCGCGCTCTTCTCGAGCTGGCGAATACGCTCGGCCGACACGTTGTACTTCTGCGCCAGGTCATGCAGCGTGGCTTTTTCTTCCGCCAGCCAGCGCTGGTAGAGGATGTCACGGCTGCGGTCGTCCAGCACTTCCAGCGCTTCGTGCAGGTTGTGGTTGGAGTTGTCGCTCCAGTCGGCATCTTCCAGTTGACGGGCCGGGTCGTACCGGTGGTCTTCCAGATAGTTTGCCGGCGACTGGAAAGCACTGTCGTCGTCCGCTTCGGCAGCCGGGTCGAAGGCCATGTCATGGCCAGTCAGGCGACTTTCCATCTCGCGCACTTCCCGAGGCTCTACACCCAGGCTTTCCGCTACGCGATGGACTTCCTCGTTGTTCAGCCAGGCCAGGCGTTTCTTCTGGCTGCGCAGGTTGAAGAACAACTTGCGCTGGGCCTTGGTGGTCGCGACTTTCACGATGCGCCAGTTGCGCAGGATGAACTCGTGAATTTCCGCCTTGATCCAGTGCACGGCAAAGGACACCAGGCGCACACCCATTTCCGGGTTGAAGCGCTTCACGGCCTTCATCAGGCCGACGTTGCCTTCCTGGATCAGGTCAGCCTGAGCCAGCCCATAGCCGGAATAGCTACGGGCGATATGTACGACAAAACGCAGGTGGGCGAGCACCATCTGCCGAGCCGCCCCCAAATCCTGCTCATAATAGAGACTCTCGGCCAGTTCACGCTCCTGCTCCGGCGACAGCAATGGAATGCTGTTGACGGTGTGCACATAGGCCTCCAGGTTCGCACCCGGGACCAGAGCATATGCAGGCTGCAAAGAATTGGTCATACGAAAAAACCTCCGACTTACAAACTCGTGCAGTTCAGCACTGCGAAAATTGACCGGAAACCGAAAGACAAGTTCCCAAAAACCCAAAAACGCTGAAAGGTCAATACGAGCAAAATGATACTACTTAGGCGCAAGCTCCCTCAGGTGGCGTGCGACTGCAATCCATGCACCGATATACCCCAACAGCACCGCGCCAAGCAAGAGAGACAGACCGTCGGCAACTGGCACTCCAGCCAGCGCAAAATCACTGCCGTACAAACCGGCCAGCCCCACCACCGCGTCGTTCAGCCAATCAAGGCCGAACGCCAGTACACCCCAGGACAAAATCCCCGCACCGAAGCCATACAGCGCGCCCATATACAGAAAGGGCCTGCGTACATAGCTGTCAGTGCCGCCGACCAGTTTAATCACTTCTATCTCTGTGCGGCGGTTTTCAATATGAAGACGAATGGTATTGCCTATCACCAAAAGTAATGCAGAAACCAGAAGCACGGTCAGACCGAAGACAAAACGGTCGCCCAGCTTGAGGATGGCTGCCAGACGCTCGACCCAGACTAAATCAAGTTGCGCCTGTTGTACCTTCGGCAGCTCGGATAGTTTTTGTCTTAATGCTTCAAGGGCCGGCTTGTCGACTTCGGCCGGCGTCACCAGGACCACGCCCGGCAGCGGGTTCTCTGGCAATTCCTTGAGCGCCTCGCCCAGCCCGGACTGTTGCTGGAACTCTTCCAGCGCTTGATCCCGGCCAACATATTCGGCATCGGCGACGCCAGGCATGCCCTTGATCTGATCGCGCAGCGATTCGCCTTCGGCCGGTTTGGCCTCAAGGTCCAGATACAGGGAAATTTGCGCCGCGCGCTGCCAGGAACCGCCGAGGCGCTCGACGTTACTTAGCAAAAGTGACAGCCCCATGGGCAAACTCAGGGCTACCGCCATCACCATGCAGGTGAAAAAACTGCCGATGGGCTGCTTGCCCAGGCGGCGCAGGCTGTCCACCAGACTGGCGCGATGGCTTTCGATCCAGGCGCGGAACAACGTGGCAAAGTCCGGACCGTCGTCATCATCGCGTTTTTTCTTTTGCGGCTGCGGATCGGCGGCCTTCGGGGCCACACGCTCGGAAACCTTGGGGCTACGTGTTGCACTCATACCGCGGCCTCCCCGTCACCGATCAATCGACCGCGCTGCAGCGTCAGCATGCGATGGCGCATGCGCGCGATCAGGGCCAGGTCGTGACTGGCGATCAGCACGCTGGTACCCAGGCGATTGATGTCTTCGAACACACCCATGATCTCGGCGGCCAGACGCGGGTCGAGGTTACCGGTCGGTTCGTCCGCCAGCAGCAAGGCCGGACGGTGAACGATGGCGCGGGCGATACCGACGCGCTGCTGCTGACCGGTGGACAGGTCACCCGGGTACAAGTCGGTTTTATCCGACAGCGCCACGCGTTCCAGTGCCGAGTCCACGCGCTTGGCGATCTCGGCCTTGGACAGCCCCAGGATCTGCAAAGGCAACGCGACGTTATTGAACACCGTGCGATCGAACAGCAACTGGTGATTCTGGAATACCACGCCGATCTGCCGACGCAAGAAAGGAATCTGCGCGTTGCTGATGGTGCTCAGGTCTTGCCCGGCGAGCAGCAGCTTGCCGCTGGTCGGGCGCTCCATCGCCAGCAACAGGCGCAACAATGTGGATTTACCGGCACCGGAATGACCGGTGACAAACAAGAACTCGCCACGACGGACTCGAAAGCTCAGCTCATGCAAGCCGACGTGACCGTTCGGGTAGCGCTTACCGACCTGTTCGAAACGAATCATGAACGCTCCCGCTCGGCAAACAGTGCCTGGACAAAGGGTTCTGCTTCAAAGGTACGCAAATCGTCGATGCCTTCACCGACGCCAATGTAGCGGATCGGCAGGCCGAATTGCTTGGCCAGGGCGAAAATCACCCCGCCCTTGGCGGTGCCGTCGAGCTTGGTCAGTGCCAGGCCAGTCAGTTCGACGGTCTGGTTGAATTGCTTGGCCTGGTTGATGGCGTTCTGGCCGGTGCCGGCGTCAAGCACCAACAGCACTTCGTGAGGAGCGTCGGCGTCGAGCTTGCCGATCACCCGGCGAACTTTTTTCAGCTCTTCCATCAGGTTGTCTTTGGTGTGCAGGCGGCCGGCGGTGTCGGCGATCAATACATCGATGCCACGGGCCTTGGCGGCCTGCACGGCGTCGAAGATCACCGAAGCCGAGTCGGCGCCAGTGTGCTGCGCGATGACCGGGATCTTGTTGCGTTCACCCCAGACCTGCAATTGCTCCACCGCCGCGGCGCGGAAGGTGTCGCCGGCAGCGAGCATGACTTTCTTGCCTTCCAGTTGCAGTTTCTTCGCCAGCTTGCCGATGGTGGTGGTCTTGCCGGCACCGTTGACGCCGACGACCAGAATCACGAACGGCTTGTTTTGCGAGGTGATTTTCAGCGGCTGCTCGACAGGCTTGAGCATGGCCGCCAGTTCGGCCTGCAGGGATTTGTACAGGGCATCGGAGTCGGCCAGTTCTTTGCGCGCGACCTTCTGCGTCAGACGCTGAATGATCACCGACGTGGCTTCGACACCAACGTCGGCAGTCAGTAAACGGGTTTCGAGGTCTTCGAGCAGTTCATCATCGATGGCCTTTTTGCCCAGAAACAGGCTGGCCATGCCTTCGCCGATACTGGCGCTGGTCTTGGACAAGCCCTGCTTGAGGCGGGCGAAGAAACCGGCTTTGGTTTCTTCGGTGCGTACCGGCTCCACCGGGGTTTCGACGGGAGCGATGACCGGTGCAACTACAGGCGCAGGCGCTTGGACAACCGGAGCAATCGGCGCTACCGGCTCGATTACAACCGGCTCGGGCTCAGCCATAACGACTGATGCAACAACCGGTTCGAACACAGGCGCTTCAATCGGTGCAGGCGCAAAAGCAGTCGGAGCCGGAATCGGCGGGGTCACGTGGGGGGCCAGGTCATTTTCGACCAATGCCACCGGTTCTTCCGCCACGGGCAAGGTCAGCCATGGCTCGGCAGCGTTGGTCAGCGGCTGTTCGATGATTTCGTTTACAGGTTCGGCGACAGTTTCGGCCTGCGGTCGCAGCACCGACTCGGCAAACGGCAGAACAACCGGCACGGGCGCTTCTTCTATTACCGGGGCCGGCGCTGGCGCTGGTTCGGGAGCGGGCTGTGGCTGTTCGACGACGGGTTCCTGCGGCTTTTTGCGCAGCCATCCGAACAGGCTTTTTTTCTCGCCAGCCGCAGCTGGGGTCTTCTTGTCGTCGTTGGAACCAAACATGGAGGACGGCTATCTCACGGTAGCGACGCGCCAATGGCGCCCCGGCAAATAAATAATCGATGCAGAACAGACTGCGATTGACCCAGCTTGTTCACGCGCAACATTTTGTCGAGGTGCCAACGGCGCCTCAAAGGTCGACTAATACGAAGGACTGGAACGGCATCGTCGGCGAAAACGCAGAGTTTAGCTGACAAACTCAAAGTTTCTGCCGGTAACCCATACAACCCGCAGGCCAATCAAAGGCCTGATAGGCGTGGCCGCCAGTAAAACGGATCAGTATCCTAGCACCCTCTCGCCCGCTGACGCTAAGAACAAGCGGGCAGCCCCAAAGGTTTGAAAACGAATGAATGCTCTTGCCCGCCGCGCCGCTGGCCTGCTGCTCAGCACAGTTTGCCTGCCCCTTTCGGCCCTGGCTGCCGACCCGCAACCCACCCACGAATTCACTCTCGACAATGGCTTGAAGGTGGTCGTGCGCGAAGACCACCGTGCGCCCGTGGTGGTTTCCCAGGTCTGGTACAAGGTCGGCTCCAGCTACGAGACACCGGGTAATACCGGCCTGTCCCACGCCCTGGAACACATGATGTTCAAGGGCAGCGAGAAAGTCGGCCCCGGCGAAGCCTCGCTGATCCTGCGCGACCTCGGTGCCGAAGAGAACGCATTCACCAGCGATGATTTCACCGCGTACTACCAGGTGCTGGCCCGCGACCGCCTGGGCGTGGCCTTCGAGCTGGAAGCCGACCGCATGGCCAGCCTGCGCCTGCCACCCGATGAGTTCGCCAAGGAAATCGAAGTCATCAAGGAAGAGCGCCGCCTGCGCACCGACGACAAGCCGATGGCCAAGGCCTACGAGCGCTTCAAGGCCATGGCCTACCCGGCCAGCGGCTATCACACGCCGACCATCGGCTGGATGGCCGACCTTGAGCGGATGAAAGTCGAAGAGCTGCGCCACTGGTACGAAACCTGGTACGTACCCAACAACGCCACGCTGGTGGTGGTTGGCGATGTCACCCCGGACGAAGTCAAAACCCTGGCCCAACGCTATTTCGGCCCGATCGCCAAGCGTGAAGTGCCCGCCGCGAAAAAGCCGCTGGAACTGACCGAACCGGGCGAGCGCCAGATCACTCTGCACGTGCAGACCCAACTGCCTAGCCTGATGCTGGCCTTCAACGTGCCTAGCATTGCCACCGCCGAAGACAAGCGCCTGGTCAATGCCCTGCGCCTGATCTCGGCACTGCTCGATGGCGGCTACAGCGGACGCATCCCGACGCAACTGGAGCGCGGAGAAGAACTGGTGTCCGGCGGCTCGTCGAGTTACGACGCCTACACCCGTGGCGACAGCCTCTTTACCCTGTCGGCATCGCCAAACTCGCAGAAACACAAGACCATCGCCCAGGCGCAAGCCGGTTTGTGGAAGCTGCTCGACCAGCTGAAAACCACGGCGCCTACCGCCGAAGAGCTGGAACGCGTACGCGCACAAGTCATCGCCGGCCTGGTCTTCGAGCGCGACTCGATCACCAGTCAGGCCACGGCCATCGGTCAACTGGAAACCGTCGGCCTGTCGTGGAAACTGATGGACACCGAACTGTCCGATCTGGAAAGCGTCACGCCGGAAGATATCCAGAAAGCCGCCAAGCTGTATTTCACCCGCGAACGTCTCAGCGTCGCCCATGTACTGCCTCTGGAGACGACTCATGAGTGAGCGTAAACCCTCCCGCCTGGCCCTGATCGGCCTGGTCGCCGTCGCCGTTATCGGTTCCGCCGCATTCTATTTGTCGCGCCCTGGCGAAACCAATGCCAGTGAAGCCCTGGACAAGGCCAAGGCCAGCCAGAAACTGCAATCGCTGACCGAACTCAACGGCAAGGCGCCGGACCACCGCAAGCTGGACGTACAAACCTGGAGCACTGCCGAAGGTGCGAAAGTGCTGTTCGTCGAAGCCCGCGAGTTACCGATGTTCGACATGCGCCTGATCTTCGCCGCCGGCAGCAGCCAGGACGGCGATGCACCGGGCGTGGCGGTGTTGACCAACGCCATGCTCAACGAAGGCGTGGCTGGCAAAGACGTCGGTGCCATTGCCCAAGGCTTCGAAGGCCTGGGTGCCGACTTTGGCAATGGTGCCTACAAAGACATGGCCATCGCTTCGCTGCGCAGCCTGAGCGCCAAGGACAAGCGCGAGCCGGCCCTGAAGCTGTTCGCCGAAGTCATCGGCAAGCCAACCTTCCCTGCCGACTCGCTCGCTCGCATCAAGAACCAGATGCTCGCCGGTTTCGAATACCAGAAGCAGAACCCCGGCAAACTGGCGAGCCTGGAACTGATGGACCGCTTGTACGGTGATCACCCGTATGCGCATGCCAGCGACGGTACGGCGAAAACCGTCCCGGCGATCACCGTGGCCCAACTGCGTGCTTTCCACGCGAAAGCCTACGCAGCCGGTAACGTGGTGATCGCGCTGGTCGGTGACCTGTCCCGCGCGGAAGCCGAGGCGATTGCCGCCCAGGTTTCCAGTGCCCTGCCCAAAGGCCCGGCCTTGCCGAAAATTGCGCAACCGGGCGAGCCCAAGGCCAGCGTCGGCCATATCGAGTTCCCGTCCAAGCAGACCAACCTGATGCTCGCGCAATTGGGCATCGACCGCGACGACCCGGATTACGCAGCGTTATCCATGGGTAATCAGATTCTCGGTGGCGGCGGCTTTGGCACCCGGTTGATGAGCGAAGTGCGCGAGAAGCGTGGCCTGACTTACGGCGTGTATTCGGGCTTCACCCCGATGCAAGCGCGTGGTCCGTTCATGATCAACCTGCAAACCCGCGCCGAGATGAGCGAGGGCACCCTGAAACTGGTGCAGGATGTGCTGGCCGACTACCTTAAAACCGGCCCGACCGAAAAAGAGCTCGACGACGCCAAGCGCGAACTGGCCGGCAGTTTCCCGCTGTCCACCGCAAGTAACGCCGATATCGTCGGCCAACTGGGCGCCATCGGTTTCTACAACTTGCCGTTGAGTCACCTGGAAGACTTCATGCAACAGTCCCAGGCCTTGACCGTCGAGCAGGTCAAAGCCGCCATGAACAAACACCTGAGCACGGACAAAATGGTCATCGTCAGCGCTGGCCCGACCGTACCGCAAAAGCCGTTACCGGCCCCTACTGATAAACCTTCCGAGCAGCCGCTCGGGGTTCCGGAGCATTAATGGCCCATCCTAAAAAACCCGCCAAAAACGTCCACAACGGTGTGAACCAGCTGCGCATCATCGGCGGCGAATGGCGCAGCCGGAAGCTGAGCTTCCCCGACGCCCCGGGCTTGCGCCCGACGCCGGACCGCGTGCGTGAAACCCTGTTCAACTGGCTCGCGCCTTACGTGCCGGGCGCCAAGGTGCTCGACCCGTTCACCGGCAGCGGCGCGCTGTTCCTCGAAGCCCTGTCCCGTGGCGCGGCCATGGGCCAGGCGCTGGATGCCAGCAGCATCGCGGTGTCCAGCCTGAAAGAACACCTGGGCACATTGCGCTGCACCAACGGCCAGGTCCAGACCGCCGATGCCCTGCGCTACCTGGAAACCCAGACCGCGACGACCTACGACCTGGTGTTCCTCGACCCGCCGTTCAACCAGAATCTCTTGCCTGCCGTTTGCAAGTTGCTCGAAGAGCGCCAATGGCTGGCCGAAGATGCCTGGGTGTACACCGAAAGCGAATCCGCGCCGTCGACCTTGGGCCTGCCGCAGAACTGGCGCCTGCACCGGGAGCAGAAATCCGGGCGAGTGTATTACTCGTTGTGGCAGCGTGGCGCCTGATATTTCGGCGAGACGACTGCCTCAATCCGGTTGTCAGGTGCACTACATAGTTACCGCCTGACATCCTTACGGATCATCCACAGTGGTTTGCGCAATTACCTGCAAACCACTGAGGATGAACACGGATGAACATCTCCCGCAGCACGTTTGTGCTGCCCTTTTTTGCCTGGCTGCCGCTCATGGTTAGCGCGGCGACACCCCCTGCGACACAAGACTTCGTACTGGATAATGGCCTCAAGGTAGTCGTGCGCGAGGACCATCGTTCCCCCATTGTCACCGCCCAACTCTGGATCAAGGTCGGCTCAAGCTACGAACCGCCCGGCCAGTCGGGCCTGTCCCACGCCCTCGAACACATGGTCTACAAAGGCAGCAGCAAGGCCTGCGCCGGCGAGTTCGCGGCGATACTGGAAAAACTGGGCGCCAGCCAAAACGCATTTACCGGCACTGACTTCACGGTCTTTTACCAGACACTGCCTTCCGGCCGCACGGGCGTCGCGTTCGAAATCCTGGCCGATCTGATGAGTACGGCCGAGCTGAATGCACAGGACTTCAAACCGGAGCTCAAGGTCATTCAGGAGGAGCGTCGGATGCGCGTTGATGATGAGATCACCGTGTCTGCTCACGAACGACTGAACAGCATCGCCCACCCGGCCAGCGGCTACCGCACCCCGACGATTGGCTGGATGCACGACTTGCAACGAATGAACGCCGTGCAATTGCGGCAGTGGTATCAGGCCTGGTATTCGCCAAGCAATGCGACGCTGGTGGTCGTTGGCGATGTTGCACCCGAGCAGATCAAGGCCCTGGCACAGCAGCACTTCGACCACCTTGAGCGACGTGCGACACCCGTGGCGCCTGCACCCGTCGAGCTGGCTTCTGCCGGTGAACGGTCACTGACCCTACATGCACCGGTAGCATCCCCGCGTTTGATCATGAGCTTCAACGCGCCCAGCCTGGCCACGGCACTGGATCGTCGGACCGCTCATGCCCTGCGCCTGCTTAACATGTTACTGGCCGGATCCAGTAGCGCGCGGATCAAACAGCAACTGCAACTGAGCGAGGCGATGTTCACTGAGGCCCACTCAGAGTACGACGCCTTTAATCGCGGCGATTCGTTGCTGACCATCAGCACCCAGCTCAACCCGGACAAACTCAATGACGCTGACGAAGCCCTCGCCCGTCTGTGGCAAGTGATCGAATCACTGAAGAGCAAGGCACCGGAACCGGCAGAACTGGAGCGCGCGAAAAACCTTGTGATCGCGAACACGGTTTATGCGCAGGATGATCTGGAAGGGCAGGCCAACACCTTGGGCCTACTGGAAACCATCGGCCTCGACTGGCGGCTGGCCGATCAGGATACGGATGAGCTGAACAAGGTCACTCCCCTGGATATTCAACAGGTCGCAAAGACTTACCTTACGCGTGAGCGCCTGAGTACCGCGAAAATCCTGCCGGAGAAAAACAATGGATAAGCTCAAAGGTCTCATCAATGGATTGATCCTGGCCGGCATGCTGTTGAGTGCACAGGCCCCTGCCGCTGCAACCACTGCGCCCCAGAAACCAGTGCTGCAATCACTCAATGATCCACAGACTCCGGCGACCCACCGCACACTGCCGATCAAGGGTTACAAAACCCTCAGCGGAACGAAGATTCTGTTCATCCGCACCCCTGGCCTGCCGATGTTCGATGCCCTTGTGAGCTTTGCCGCCGGCAGCGCCCACACCCCGCATCAACCCGGCTTGGCCGCGGTCACCTTTAGCCTTTTGAATGAGGGAGTGGCCGGCAAGGACGTCAATGCCATACAGGCGACGTTCGATAATCTGGGTGCAAGGATGGATATGGGCATCAGCCAGGACCAGACCTGGTTTTCCCTGCGTAGCCTGAGTGACGAATCACGGCGTACTCCAGCCCTGGAGCTGTTTGCCCAAATACTCGGCAAACCGCTGTTGCCGCAAGAGTCCCTGCCTGCGGTGAAATCCCAATTGCAGTACTTTCTGGACCTTGAAGATCAATCCCATACCGTTCAAGCCCGACTAACGAACCTCGGCCAACTGTTTCCCGACCACGGTTATGCTCAGTCCCTCTACGGAACCAGGGCCGGACTTGCCTCCATCACCCGCACCCAGGTGCAAGACTTTCATCGCGAGGCTTATGCCGCGGGCAACGCCCAGATCACACTGGTCGGTGACCTCACCGAGGAAGAAGCCCAGAGCATCGGTGCGCAGATATCCGCGGCCTTGCCCCTGGGCCCGGCCACTACCGCGATCCAGCCAGTGACAAGTCCAACGGCCCCGAACCTGCTGCGCGTTGAGCGACCATCAACCCAGGCTTACCTGCGCCTTGCCCAGCCAAGTGCCCTGCGAAGCAGCCCGGACTACGTCGCGCTGCAGATGGCCATGCTGGTTTTCACCAACCGACTGACCAATGAACTCCGTGAACGCCGAGGCCTGACCTACCACGTAAAAGCCGACCTTTCAGCCCTGCAGGCACAAGGGTTGCTGACCATTGAATTGCAGACCCGACCAGAGCAGGCCGATGCCGTGCTGGCCCATATCAAGACGATGTTCAGCGACTTCCTCACCCAAGGGCCGACCCAACAGGAACTCGAAGACATCCAACTAGAAATGACCGGTAGCGCGCCGTTGAACAGCGCTACCAATGTGCAGATTCTGAGACAGTTGCAGACTATCAGCGCCCACAATCTGCCGCTGGACCTCGACTTTGCCACGCAAGCCGCCTTGAAGCTGAACCTCGTATCAATCAAAACCGCGCTCAACCAGCATTATCACCCCGAGCAATGGCGCGTTGTCATCCTGGGACCGAAGACAGAACAACAACCGCTGCCAGCTCCGAGCGAAAGCGCAACCAATGCCATGTGTCGCGCACCTGGCGAGATTGTGGCAAGTTAGACAGCCATGATGACGCGGTCACGGCGGCGCCCCGCCGCGTCTTCGGGCAGATTCATGAACACTTCCACCGAGAATGACTGTGCAACCGTACCCCGCACTGGCCCCACCGCAGTCCTTTACCCCCGCCTTCGGCCTCGGTAACCCGCACTTGCAAACCTTGTGGGGGCCACTGTGGCGTAAAACCGTACACATCCGCCGCGAACGCGAACGCCTGTGGCTTGAAGACGGCGATTTTCTCGACCTCGACTGGCACGGCCCGCACAGCGCCGACGCACCGTTGGTACTGGTGTTGCACGGGCTCACCGGGTCATCGAATTCGCCTTATGTGGCGGGAATGCAAAAAGCGTTGGGTGACCGGGGCTGGGTCAGCGTCGCGCTGAACTGGCGCGGCTGTTCGGGCGAACCCAACCTGTTGCCGCGCAGCTACCATTCCGGCGCCAGCGAGGACCTGGCCGAAACCATCAGGCACTTGCGGGCCAAACGACCTCTCGCTCCGCTGTATGCTGTCGGCTACTCGTTAGGCGGTAATATCCTGCTCAAGCATTTGGGCGAGACCGGCAGCGACAGCGGCGTGATAGGTGCCGTGGCGGTGTCGGTGCCGTTCCGCCTGGACCAGTGTGCCGACCGCATCGACCAGGGTTTCTCAAAGGTCTATCAGGCGCATTTCATGCGCGAGATGCTCGCCTACATCAAGAACAAGCAGCGGCAGTTCCAGCATGACGGACGCGAGGATGGCCTGGCCGCATTGGCCGCGCTTGGCTCGCTGGAAAACATGCGCACGTTCTGGGACTTCGATGGCCGGGTTACCGCACCGCTGAACGGCTTTGTCGATGCCGAGGATTACTATCGTCGCGCCTCAAGCCGCTATTTCCTCGGCGAGATTCGTACGCCGACCTTGATGATTCAGGCGGCTGACGACCCCTTCGTATTTCCCCACAGCCTGCCGCACACCGATGAGTTGTCCGCCTGTACGCAATTCGAATTGCAGGCCAGGGGCGGGCATGTCGGCTTCGTCGACGGCACGCTCAAGCAACCGGGTTACTACCTTGAACGGCGCATCCCCGAGTGGCTGGCCGCCATAGGACGCACTTGAATCATGGACGCTGACCAAGGCGAGTCAATCCACTTCTGGCAAACCCCGCCACTGGCCGGGGTCGAGTTATTGTCCGCCCGCTACATCGATCATCGATTCGCCCCCCACGTGCATGACGGCTATGTGATCGGCATGATCATGGCCGGCGCCCAGCGCTATCGCTATCGCGGCGCCGAGCACCTGGCGGGCAGCGGCACACTGGTGCTGATCAACCCCGATGAACTGCACACAGGCCACAAAGGCACCGAGGATGGCTGGCTTTACCGGGCGTTTTATCCGGACAGCGGGCAGATAACCTCGCTGCTGGCTGAACTCGAACTGCCGACCCGCCACTTGCCGGCCTTCGGTGCCACGCTGTATCGCGATCAGGATCTGGTGAACGGTTTCTGCCAGCTCCACCGCCTGCTGGAAAGCCCCACCACCGCATTGCAGCAACAAACGGTCTGGCGCGAACTGGTGCTGTCGCTGTTGCAGCGTCATGCGGCGGTGCCCGATGCCGGAAAACCCGGCAAGGAACACCGGGCCGTGAGCCTGGCCAAGGAATTGCTGCAGGCGCAACTGGCAGCGCCGCCCTCCCTGGAGGCGCTGGCGGCGGCGGTCAAGCTCTCGCCATTCCATTTCGCCCGGGTGTTCCGCCGGGCCACCGGTATGCCGCCACACACCTGGCTGATGCAACAACGCATCGCCCGGGCGCGGGCCTTGCTGCAAAGTGGTTGTTTGCCGCTGGAAGTCGCAATGCAACTGGGGTTTGCCGACCAGAGCCATCTGAGCCGGCAGTTCAAGCAGGTGTATGGGGTTGGACCGGGGGCGTATCGCAGCGCAAAACGGGGACTTGAGGTTTAACGAGGTCTCAAAAACACCATCCATCCCCCAAGGTTTCGTGGCGCTCATTCGCCAGTGGCAACGCCCCGCGCAGGCTCGTTGATCCACTCGCTCCACGACCCGGCATACAGCGAGCCCAACGGATAACCGGCCAGACACAACGCAAACAGGTTGTGGCACGCCGTCACGCCGGAACCACAGTACGCCACCAGATCATTCGGCGAACGATCGCCCAGTTTTGCGGCAAAACGCTGCTTGAGCTGATCGGCCGGCAGAAAGCGCCCGTCGCTGCCCAGGTTGTCGGTAAACGCCGCGCACTGGGCACCGGGAATGTGTCCGGCCACCGGATCGATCGGCTCCACTTCACCCTTGAAACGCGGCAGTGCGCGGGCATCGAGCAGGGTCAGTTCCGGCCGGGCAAGGCGCTTTTGCAGCTGCTCGGCACTGATCAGCAACGCCGTGTCAGGACTGCCGGTGAAGGAACCACGGATGATCGCCGGCGCATCCAGACTCAGCGGCAAACCGGCCGCGTGCCAGGCCTTGAGCCCGCCATCGAGGATGAACACACCGTCGCGCTTGCCCAACCACGCCAGCAACCACCAGGCCCGCGCCGCATAGGCGCCCGGACCGTCGTCATACAGAACCACTTCGCTATCGGCGTTGATGCCAAAGGCTTGCAGGCGCTCGATCAGTTGCGCCGGCTCGGGTAACGGATGACGCCCGGTCACGCCCTTGACCACGGCGCCACTCAGATCACGCTCAAGGTCGGCATAGCTCGAACCGGCGATGTGCCCTTCGGCATAGCTGCGCTGACCGTAATCCGGGTCTTCGAGGGCAAAACGACAATCCAGAATCACCAGCCCCGGCAGGTCCTTTTTCAGGTCCAGTGCTTGCGGGCTGATCAGTTGCGCAATGGGCATAGCAGGCTCCTGTGATTTTTATCAGATTTCGATCCTACGACACTTCCTCAAGCGCCTGGGCCAGAGGCACGTAAAACTCTTCGAACAAGGTGTTGACCGCATCACGGGACTGGTCCGTGACGAACCCGGCTTCCAGCACCAAAACCTGATACACCCCGCGTTTAATGGCCTGCTCGCTCAAGTGGCTGGAGTTCTCCCGCGTGGTGCACAGGAAACGTACCCAGGACGTGAGGATGATCCAGGCATTGAGCGTCAGGGACTCGATCTGCACCTTGTCCATCTTCAGGATTCCGGCGGCGACGAAACCTTCGTAGATCGCCGAACCCTGGATCAGGCAGCGCTGGGAGAAGCGTCGATAGCGGTCGGCCAGGTCCGGGTCGCTGTCGAGCAAATGTTCGAGATCGCGATGCAGGAAGCGGTAGCGCCACATCGCCGACAGCAGCTCCTTGAGGTAGAAGCGTTTGTCTTCCACCGTGGCGGCACGGCCCTGGGGCGGGCGCAGGAAGCTGTCCACCAGGCTTTCGTACTCGCTGAACAGCACGGCGATGATCGCCTGCTTGTTCGGGAAGTGGTAGTACAGGTTGCCCGGGGAAATTTCCATGTGGGCAGCAATGTGATTGGTGCTGATGCTGCGCTCGCCCTGCTGGTTGAACAGCTCCAGGCTGTTCTGCACGATGCGCTCGCTGGTTTTGATCCGTGGGGCCATGGCTTGAGCTTTAATTCAGAGTGCGTTGACGGGCATCTTAGATCTATCCGCGAGCGGATAAAACAAAGCTGTCCCAGGATGTTATTTGACTTTTTAGAGTATAGACTCTAAAAAGAGCCTCATTACAATAAATCCGGAGCCGACCATGACTGCTGAAATTTCCTACCTGCAGAACCTACAGCAGCCGCTGGAAGAGCTTCAGGTCCTGTTCGACTCCCAGCGTGCCGCCTACGCCGCCAACCCGATGCCACCGGCCGCGCAGCGCCAGCAATGGCTCAAGGCGCTAAAGGATTTGTTGAACAATGAACGCCAAGCCCTGATCGATGCGATCAGCCAGGACTTCAGCAATCGCAGCGCCGATGAAACCCTGCTCGCGGAGTTGATGCCCAGCCTGCACGGCATCCATTACGCCAGCAAACATCTAAAGGGCTGGATGCGAGCCTCGCGACGCAAGGTGGGCGCAGCCTTCCAACCGGCTTCGGCGAAAGTGGTTTACCAACCGCTGGGCGTGGTCGGGGTCATCGTGCCGTGGAACTACCCGTTGTACCTGGCCATCGGACCGTTGGTCGGCGCACTGTCGGCGGGCAATCGGGTGATGCTCAAGCTCAGTGAGTCGACCCCTGCGACCGGCCTGCTGATGAAGCAACTGCTGGCGCGAATCTTCCCCGAAGACCTGGTTTGCGTGGTTCTGGGCGAGGCGGATATGGGCGTGGCGTTTTCACGCCTGCCGTTCGATCACCTGCTGTTCACCGGCGCCACCAGCATCGGCAAACACGTGATGCGCGCCGCCGCGGAAAACCTGACACCGGTGACCCTGGAACTGGGCGGCAAGTCCCCAGCCATCGTTTCCCGGGATGTGCCGCTCAAGGACGCCGCCGAGCGCATCGCCTTCGGCAAGACCCTGAATGCCGGCCAGACCTGCGTGGCACCGGACTATGTGCTAGTGCCGGAGGATCGCGTCGGAGGTTTCGTCGAAGCCTATCGCACAGCCGTCCGTGGGTTTTATCCGACGCTGGCCGACAACCCGGACTACACCGCGATCATCAATGAGCGACAACTGGCGCGCCTCAACGGTTACGTCAGCGACGCCACCAGCAAGGGCGCGCTGCTGATGCCGCTGTTCGACCAAGGCCAGGGGCGTCGCATGAGCCATAGCCTGCTGCTCAACGTCACGGACGAGATGACGGTGATGCAGGACGAAATCTTCGGGCCGTTGCTGCCGATCGTGCCGTACAAGGATCTGGACCAGGCATTTGCCTACATCAACCAGCGCCCTCGCCCACTGGCGCTGTATTACTTCGGCTACGACAAGCGCGAACAACAGCGCGTGCTGCACGAAACCCATTCCGGCGGCGTGTGCCTGAACGACACACTGCTGCACGTCGCCCAGGACGACATGCCGTTTGGCGGCATTGGTGCCTCGGGCATGGGCCACTACCACGGCCATGAAGGGTTCCTGACCTTCAGCAAGGCCAAAGGCGTGCTGATCAAACAACGGTTCAATGCCGCGAAATTGATCTATCCGCCGTACGGCAAGTCGATTCAGAAGCTGATCCAGAAGCTGTTCATCCGCTAACGATCATCACCGTCGGGTAATAACAATAATGAACCCCAGCCTGTCCGATACACCCGCGCTGTCACGGCGCGGGCTGCTTAAATTCAGCCTCGGCGCCACAGCTTTCCTTGCCACCGCCGGGCTCGGAGCCAGCCTCAGCGGCTGCTCGTCGAGCGTCCCGGCCAATGGTTTCATCACTCTACGCAGTGGCGACCTGTTGTTTTTACGGGCGTTGATTCCGGTCATGCTTGAGGGTGCCGTGACCACCGAACGGATGCCCGAGGCTGTCGAGGGCACGCTGAAAAGCCTGGATTACAACCTCGCCCACCTGTCGCCGGAAATGCTCAAGCTGACCCAGCAACTGTTCGATGTGCTGGGCATGGCCGTGACCCATGGCCCGTTGACCGGAATCTGGGGTAGCTGGGAAAACGCCAGCGCCGACGATATCCGGCTGTTTCTGAACCGCTGGGAAAACAGCTCGTTGAGCCTATTGCGCATGGGCCACAGTTCCTTGCTGCAACTGGTGATGATGGCCTGGTACGGCCGCAAGGAATCGTGGGCGCATTGCGGGTATCCCGGGCCACCCACCGTTTAAAACTCTGCACAAAACCTGTGGGAGCGTGGCTTGCCCGCGATGGCGCCAGTCGCCACACCACCGCATCCAAAATAATAAAGAGAACCTGAAAGATGCCCGTACCCGATCCGTTCCGCGAAGGCATGGCCCGAGGCTGGAAAACCTACAACGGCTCGCAACTGACCCAGGACCTGACACTCGAAGCGGATGTGGCGATCATCGGCAGCGGTGCCGGCGGCGGCACCACCGCCGAAATCCTCAGCGCGGCCGGCTACAAGGTGCTGCTGATCGAGGAAGGCCCGCTCAAGACCAGCAGCGACTTCAAGATGCTCGAAGACCAGGCCTACGCCAGCCTTTATCAGGAAGGCATCGGCCGCATGAGCAAGGATGGCGCGATCACCATCCTGCAAGGCCGGGCGGTGGGCGGCACCACACTGATCAACTGGACCTCCAGTTTCCGCACTCCGGAGCCGACCCTGGAACACTGGGCCAAAGAGCACAACGTCAAGGGCCACAGCCCGGCGGAAATGGCCCCGTGGTTCGAAAAAATGGAGCAACGCCTGGGCGTCGCACCGTGGATGGTGCCACCCAATGCCAACAATGATGTGATCCGCAAGGGCTGCGAAGCACTGAACTACTCATGGCACGTCATCCCGCGCAACGTTCGCGGCTGCTGGAACCTCGGCTACTGCGGCATGGGCTGCCCGACCAACGCCAAGCAATCGATGATGGTCACCACCATTCCAGCGACCCTGGAAAAAGGCGGTGAGCTGCTTTACCTGGCCCGTGCCGAAAAACTCACGATCAGCGGCGACAAGGTCACCGGCCTGCAATGTTCGGCGATGGATGAACGCTGCGTCGCACCGACCGGGCGCACCATCACAGTCAAGGCGCGGCATTTCGTGCTGGCCGGTGGCGGCATCAACAGCCCGGCCTTGCTGATGCGCTCCGGGGCACCCGACCCGCACAAGCGTCTGGGGAAACGTACGTTCCTGCACCCGGTGAACATGTCCGCCGCATTGTTCGACGAAGTGGTCAACCCGTTCTACGGCGCGCCGCAGTCGATTTACTCCGACCACTTCCAATGGCAGGACGGCACCACGGGCAAGATGTCCTACAAACTGGAAGTCCCGCCCCTGCACCCGGCGCTGGCCACGACGTTGCTCGGCGGTTTCGGCCAGGAGAATTCGCAACACATGGCCAACCTGCCGCATACCCACGCCATGCTGGCGTTGCTGCGGGACGGGTTTCACCCGGACAGCCCCGGTGGCAGCGTCGAATTGCGCAACGATGACACGCCGGTGCTGGATTACCAGCTATCACCGTACGCCTGGGATGGATTGCGCCGGGCGTTCCATACCATGGCCGAGATCCAGTTTGCCGGTGGCGCCAAGGCTGTCATGCCGATGCACGCCGACGCCCGCTACGTGAAGACCCTCGCCGAAGCCCGCACGCTGATCGACGGCCTGAGCCTGGAGTTGTATCGCACACGCCTGGGCAGTGCCCATGTGATGGGCGGTTGCGCCATGGGTGAAGACCCGACAATCGCGGTGACCGACAGCCTCGGCAGGCATCATCAACTGGGCAATCTGTCGATTCACGACGGCTCGCTGTTCCCCACCAGCATTGGTGCCAATCCGCAGCTGTCGGTCTACGGGCTGACGGCGCAACTGGCGACATCCTTGGCCGAACGTTTAAAAAACCCATGAAAATGACGATTATTCCTATCGTCTATAGTGCTTTCTTACTCAACAGGCGACTTGGCCGACCGGGAAGGCTGCGATACCATCCGACTCCCCAACGGATTCCCGCCAGGACGACGCGATGAACCGAGTGTTGTACCCAGGTACCTTCGACCCTATTACCAAGGGCCATGGCGATCTGGTCGAACGCGCCTCGCGCCTGTTCGATCATGTGATCATCGCCGTCGCCGCGAGCCCGAAGAAAAACCCGTTGTTTCCTCTGGAACAACGGGTAGAACTGGCGCGCGAGGTCACTAAACATCTGCCGAACGTTGAAGTCGTCGGCTTCTCGACGCTGCTGGCGCACTTCGCCAAAGAGAAGAACGCCAATGTGTTCCTGCGTGGATTGCGCGCGGTGTCGGACTTCGAATACGAGTTCCAGCTGGCCAACATGAACCGCCAACTGGCACCGGATGTGGAAAGCCTGTTCCTCACCCCGTCCGAGCGTTATTCGTTCATTTCCTCGACGCTGGTCCGTGAAATTGCAGCCCTAGGCGGCGATATCACCAAGTTCGTGCACCCTGTGGTGGCGGACGCATTGACCGAACGCTTCAAGAAGTAGGAGCTGCCGCAGGCTGCGATCTTTTCAGCATTCGTAGCCTGCACCTCTCTGCACTTGATCGCACCCGCGTGCACTGCGGGCGCCAATGCGGCACAATTGTGTGCATTGGTTTATTGCGCCCGGGCTTGCCGCCCCGGCTGGAGTTAGCATGTCCCTGATCATCACCGACGATTGCATCAACTGCGACGTCTGCGAACCCGAGTGCCCGAACGCCGCCATTTCCCAAGGCGAAGAGATCTACGTGATCGACCCGAACCTGTGCACCCAGTGTGTCGGCCACTACGACGAACCGCAGTGCCAGCAGGTCTGCCCGGTGGATTGCATTCCACTGGACGAAGCTCATCCGGAGACTGAAGAACAGTTGATGGAGAAGTACCGGAAGATTACCGGCAAGGCTTGAATGATGTAGTGCTCTTTAGGGCCTCATCGCGAGCAAGCTCGCTCCCACACTGGATCTGCGTCGCTCACAAATCCCCTGTGGGAGCGAGCTTGCTCGCGATGACGTTGTCAGCCTCACTGAAGATCTAACTGACTTTCAGCTCTGACAACGCGGGCAAAAGACGCTGGCGCGCTGCCCGAGCTTCACTTCCCGCAAGCCCGTGCCACAGACCTTGCAGTGCTCACCGCCACGGCCGTACACGAACAGTTCCTGCTGGAAATAACCAGGCTGACCGTCACCACCGATAAAGTCCCGCAGCGTGGTACCGCCACGCTCGATGGCGGCCGCCAGGATGCGCTTGATCTCGATGGCCAGCTTCAAGTAACGCGCCCGGGAAATGCTCCCGGCTTCGCGGCGCGGGTCGATTCCAGCGGCGAACAACGCTTCGGTCGCATAGATATTGCCGACGCCCACCACCACCGCGTTATCCATGATGAACGGCTTGACCGCCATCGAGCGCCCACGGGACTGCTGGAACAGGCGTTCGCCGTCGAACAGGTCGGTCAGCGGCTCCGGCCCCAGGCGGATCAGCAACTCGTGGTTGAGCGGGTCGAGACTCCAGAGCATCGCGCCGAAACGCCGCGGGTCGGTGTAGCGCAGGGCCAGGCCCGACTCCAGTTCGATGTCCACATGCTCATGCTTGGCCGCCGGCAGCCCGGCTTCCACCAGACGCAAATTGCCTGACATACCCAAATGACTGATCAAGGTGCCGACTTCGGCATTGATCAGCAGGTACTTGGCGCGCCGCTCCACCAGCACGATGCGCTGCCCGGACAACCGCACATCGAGGTCTTCGGGAATCGGCCAGCGCAAGCGCCGTTCACGCACGATCACCCGGCTGACACGCTGGCCTTCCAGGTACGGCGCGATGCCGCGACGGGTGGTTTCGACTTCTGGCAATTCAGGCATGGTGCTCTCGGATCAGGCTCATGGCCTGGAAAGTTCCGACACTCAGCGATGAGTGCCGAGGTCGCGGATCGTCTGCTTGAGGGTCTCGAAGTCGTAGTCCGAGAGGCCGACATAATCGAGCACCAGCGGCGCGATGCTGTTCCACTCGTGATCTTCGGTCTGGTTGCCCAGTACCCGATAAGAAGCACAAATATGCTCGGCCATTTTCAGGATCGCCAGCAGGTTCTTCAGCGAACTGTTGCGCGACGACTCATCGCTGAAGATCGCCAGGGCATTGTGGTGATTGGCGATCGCCGCGCTCACGTGCTCTGGCAGGCGCCAGGACTTGGCCGTGTAATACCCGACCACCGAGTGGTTGGTATTGAACACCTGGTTCTCCGTGTCCACCACCCGGCATTCGGCACTGGCGTTGGCATAGGCCTGCTCCAGAACGCCCATGTAGCCGGGGAAACGCTGGAGCATCAAGGGCACGCCGCAATCATGGAACAGGCCCAGAGCATACGCTTCGTCGCCATTTTCAACGCCGATGCGCTTGGCCAGGGTCAGGCAGGTCATGGCCACGTCCTGAGCGGTGTCCCAGAAACGGTTCAGGGTGACAATGGTGTCGTCATTCATCTCGCCCTTGATCGACTGCGCATTGATCAGGTTGATGATCGAGCGGCTGCCCAGCAGATTTACCGCGCGCTGGATCGAGGCAATCTTGTTGCTCAGCCCGTAATACGGCGAATTGACGATCTTCAGCAGGGAACCGGAAAGCCCCGGATCCTGGGATATCAGCTTGGCAATGACTTCCAGATCCGGATCGGGCATGTACTGCTCCATCTGCAAATCCACCATGATTTGCGGCTGGGCCGGTACGCTGATGCCCTGCAGGGCCTGTTGAATCTGTTCGGAAGTCAGCTCTTGGGACATTTGTGCACACTCAGGGTCAGACGGTGATTCTAACCTTTATGAAGTTGGATCCGACATACCAAATCGCAAGACAACACTCGCCACATGTCCACTTGCAGGCCAATCCGGGGTCCCAACACGCTATACTCCCGCTCTTTTTTCCGGAGCGACGACATGTCCCTGCCTAGCCTGCGCCTCAAAGCCAACGCCGACCGTCGTCTGCGCAACGGTCACTTGTGGGTCTACAGCAACGAAATCGATGTAGCCGCTACGCCTTTGCACGGTTTCAAGGCCGGCGACCAGGCGATCCTCGAAGCCGCCGGCGGCAAGCCGCTGGGCATCGTTGCCATGAGCCCGAACAACCTGATCTGCGCCCGTGTGCTGTCGCGCGACATCAAGTTGCCGCTGGACAAATCGCTGCTGGTGCACCGCCTGAACGTGGCCCTGTCGCTGCGTGATCGTCTGTTCGACAAGCCGTTCTATCGCCTGGTCTACGGCGACTCCGACCTGCTGCCAGGCTTGGTGGTTGACCGTTTCGGCGACATCCTGGTGGTCCAGATCGCTTCGGCGACCATGGAAGCCCACAAGGACGACGTGATTGCAGCGCTGACCCAAGTGCTCAAGCCAAGCGGCATCCTGTTCAAGAACGACTCCGCTGCCCGTGACGCCGAAGGCCTCACCCGCTACGTCGAAACCGTATTCGGCCTGGTGCCGGAGTGGGTTGCCCTGGAAGAGAACGGCGTGAAATTCGAAGCGCCGGTCATCCAGGGTCAGAAAACCGGCTGGTTCTACGACCACCGCATGAACCGCGCACGCCTGGCGCCGTACGCCAAAGGCAAACGCGTACTGGACCTGTACAGCTACATCGGCGGCTGGGGCGTGCAGGCTGCCGCGTTCGGCGCCAGCGAAGTGTTCTGCGTCGACGCGTCGGCTTTCGCCCTCGACGGTGTCGAGCGCAACGCCGCACTGAACGGTTTCGCCGAAAAAATGACCTGCATCGAAGGCGACGTGTTCGAAGCCCTCAAAGAGCTGAAAGCCAGCGAAGAACGCTTCGACGTGATCGTGGCCGACCCGCCGGCGTTCATCAAACGCAAGAAAGACATGAAGAACGGCGAAGGCGCCTACCGCCGCCTGAACGAGCAAGCCATGCGCCTGCTCACCAAGGACGGCATCCTGGTCAGCGCCTCCTGCTCGATGCACCTGCCGGAAGACGACCTGCAGAACATCCTGCTGACCAGTGCCCGCCACCTGGACCGCAATATCCAGATCTTGGAACGTGGCGGTCAGGGGCCGGATCATCCGGTACACCCGGCCATTGCCGAGACGCGTTATATCAAGAGCATTACTTGCCGGTTGTTGCCGAATAGCTAATTGCTGACAGCGCTTATGTTGATCGTCCGCACTTCAATAGTCCGGACGATCAACTAGCCATCCGACACCAATACAAAAACCTCAGCCTTATTAAGCATTTACCGATCACGTAAAAGTTATCGGAACAGGACTACTTCACTTCGAGAAACGCCCTACACCATTTCGTTTGACCTCAATCCATCCAAGCCTATCATCCAGCTTACCACTTGAATACTTGAGTGGTGGATATCAAAACCTTTACTGGAGATTGAATCATGAAGAAAGTTCAACTTGAGAAAAATCTAGCGGTACACCACCACGCGATGCTTAGCACGCCTAAGTAATCACTCAGGAAAAGCCGGGCAGAATACCTTCTGTGCGGCTTTTAAAAAGAGGGATGCCGCATGCAACTGAACCCCTATATTTTTTTACTACCCAAGCCTCCCCGGCTTTTCATCTGGAACTATAAAACCCATGAGCAATTCGAAATCGACAGCTCTCACGCTGGTCGATTAATTGAGCTTATCGAGCAAACAACACTATTTGATAAATGCCACCCAATCGACACTGAATTTTTTGAAGCCGGTATATTCGTCGAACAGGACTTTCCTCCAGATGACTGGCAATGGGATGACCTTTCGAAGATTTTTCACATCGGAACCAAAGACCTTGGTGCTGGCTATACCCCAACGAACACAAAGGAATGGGCTGATCGTTACTTCGCTCATTGTCAGGAGGCGCTGAGTCGAGAGCCCCCACCACCTCACCCATTCGCCCACCTCCAGCGTGAGAACCTGCTCTGCCTGCCAGCCCCCACTGACAATAGGGCACTAGAGGGGCAGACCGGATTCAAGCAAGTCTTGTTGCAGCGGAAAACATGCCGTTCCTTTCGGAAAAAAAGCGTGTCGCTGAATGATGTCAGTACGCTTCTCTACTTTTGTCTCGGTTACCTGAAGGAGCGAGAGTCGGATACCTGTGAACTGACTCCGGGCATGTTCAATGCACGGCGCAGCAGCCCGTCAGGTGGTGGACTGAACGCCAGCGAAGGATATTTATATGCTTATAACGTCCAAGGGCTCGACCCTGGGATTTATTACTATCACCCGAACTTGCACGCTTTAAAGTTATTGAGTCGCTTGAACAGCCCTCTCGGCTCTCTTCTACAAGGCCAACACTTTGCCGACAACATTCCTTTTGGAATATTCCTTACTTCGCGCCTCGATAAAATGTGGTGGAAATACCCTCACTCGCAAGCCTATCGGGTTTCACTACTAGAGATCGGCCACATTTCGCAAACTATACAACTGTGTGCGACATCACTTGGATTGAATACCTGGCTAACTGCAGCCCTGACCGAATCAAAAATAGAAAAACTTATAAAACTGGACGACCTATCAGAACAAGTATTTCTTTTTATAGGCGCCGGACACAGCAAGGGAGAAACATTGTGTGAGGAACTACAAAGCTTATTGAGAAAAAATACCCCACCAATGAACCCCGGAAACCTATAAAAATGTCAGAACACTCAAGCGCCAGGACAATCGATAACATCACGGGTCAAAAAATCTCCCGATTCATTCTTATTACCAATATTTCGTTAATCAGTTTTTTCCCACTCAATATCCTGCTTCCCTCTTTCCCGGCCCTGGCGCTGGAGTTCAATACGTCAATGGTTGATATCGCGTTTGCGGTCAGCTTGTTCACCCTGGTTTTTTCTTTCGCGCAACTGGTCACCGGCCCCCTCTCGGACAAATGGGGGCGCAAGGAAGTGCTGCTTGGATGTCTGATCCTGTGCTCAATAGGTGCGATCGGCTGTACCCAGGCAACGGATTATTCGACTTTTATGGGCTTTCGCGCCGTTCAGGCGTTGGGGTGCGGTTTTTTTGTGCTGGGCCACGCGCTAGTGGAGGACCTGTTCGAAGAAAAGGATCGAGCCCGGGTGCGCATTTATTACATGACCCTGAGCGGGTCATTTGTCGCACTGTCCCCTCTGCTTGGCTCATGGCTGCAAACATCTTTTGGTTGGCAGGGCAGCTTTTATGCGTTTTCCCTGATGGCGCTCGGTATCTTTATCCATGCGCAATCAGAACTGCCTGCCAGATCAGCCCGAACCGACCACGAACCCACTTCAATTACGTCAACACTGAAAACCATCCTGAACAGTAAAGACTTTGTTCGCTATTGGTGGATCGCCGCGCTGGTCTTCTCTTCTTACTTTGCCCTTATCAGCGTGACTCCGCTGATTTTCATGGAAGTCCTGAAACTGTCTGAATATCAGTATGCGTTGGTTCTGGTGGCTTATGGCGTGGCTTACGTCCTCGGTGGTGCTCTGGCTTCGGCCGCGCAGAAGCGCATTTCCCTCAACAAACAGATCAATCTCGGATTGAGCCTGCTGAGCATCGCCGGTCTGGCTTTAGGGTTGATCCTGATCTTCGACGCAATGACGACGCTCACACTGTTTGTGCCGATGCTAATCAGTGCGCTGGCTGTCACCTTGGTTCGGCCAGCAGCCATTTCTGCAGCAATGCTGTTGTTTTCCAGTAATGCCGGAACCGCTGCATCCGCTGGCAATACAATCATGTTCATCACCGCCGCCATCAGCAGCGCTGTGCTAGCCCAGGCAGGAACCCATCTGCTGGCGACAATTGCCGTCAGTTTTATTGGATTCAGTCTGTGGGGTTTGCTGACAAATGCGAGGGTCGGGCGATGATCAGGCGCCCTACGGCATTCCCTCCAGCCGCCAGCCGTGTAGAATCGCGAACATTCATCGCCAGTCATCCCCGGCGGGTTTATGAGCTCAAGCTGAAGCGCGCGGCGATCCCGCAAAGTTATCGGCAACTTCCGGACACGCGGCCATTTCTGAGTGTTCCAGACGTCAATAGAAGCTCACTTCCCTTTTGATACCTGATTAGCCGCCCGGAGTGCTTCATGCCTGATTACCGCTCGAAAACATCCACCCACGGCCGCAACATGGCCGGTGCCCGCGCACTGTGGCGCGCCACGGGGATGAAAGATGACGACTTCAAGAAGCCAATCATCGCCATTGCCAACTCGTTCACCCAGTTCGTACCGGGCCACGTGCACCTCAAGGACCTGGGGCAACTGGTCGCCCGCGAGATCGAGCGCGCTGGCGGCGTGGCGAAGGAATTCAACACCATCGCTGTCGATGACGGCATCGCCATGGGCCACGACGGCATGCTCTATTCGCTGCCGAGCCGCGAGATCATCGCCGACTCCGTCGAGTACATGGTCAACGCCCACTGCGCCGACGCCATCGTGTGCATCTCCAACTGCGACAAGATCACCCCTGGCATGCTGATGGCCGCCCTGCGCCTGAACATCCCGG
Organism: Pseudomonas sp. P1_F7; assembly: GCF_056405655.1. Taxonomy (NCBI): domain Bacteria; kingdom Pseudomonadati; phylum Pseudomonadota; class Gammaproteobacteria; order Pseudomonadales; family Pseudomonadaceae; genus Pseudomonas; species Pseudomonas sp. P1_F7. The sequence continues at coordinate 151,966 of NZ_JBFUBR010000014.1, read as the reverse complement.
TGATCTTCGTTTCCGGCGGCCCGATGGAAGCCGGCAAGACCAAACTCGCTTCCCACGGCCTCGACCTGGTCGACGCCATGGTGATCGCCGCCGACTCCAGCGCTTCTGACGAGAAAGTCGCCGAGTACGAGCGTAGCGCCTGCCCGACCTGCGGTTCGTGCTCCGGCATGTTCACCGCCAACTCGATGAACTGCCTGGTCGAAGCCCTGGGCCTGGCATTGCCGGGCAACGGTTCGACCCTGGCCACCCACAGCGACCGCGAGCAGCTGTTCCTGCAGGCCGGCCGCACCATCGTCGAGCTGTGCAAGCGTTACTACGGCGAGAACGACGAGTCGGTATTGCCGCGCAACATCGCCAACTTCCAGGCGTTCGAAAACGCCATGACCCTGGACATCGCCATGGGCGGTTCCACCAACACCATCCTGCACTTGCTGGCCGCCGCCCAGGAAGCCGAGATCGATTTCGACCTGCGCGACATCGACCGTCTGTCCCGTCACGTGCCGCAACTGTGCAAGGTCGCGCCGAACATCCAGAAGTACCACATGGAAGACGTGCACCGTGCCGGCGGGATCTTCAGCATCCTCGGCTCGCTGGCCCGTGGCGGCTTGCTGCACACCCAGCTGCCGACCGTGCACAGCCGCAGCATGGAAGAAGCCATCGCCAAGTGGGACATCACCCAGACCACCGACGAAGCCGTGCATCACTTCTTCAAGGCCGGTCCGGCGGGCATCCCGACGCAAACCGCATTCAGCCAGTCGACCCGTTGGGAAACCCTGGACGACGACCGTGAAAACGGCTGCATCCGCAGTGTCGAGCACGCTTACTCGCAAGAAGGCGGCCTGGCCGTTCTCTACGGCAACATCGCCCTGGACGGTTGCGTGGTGAAAACCGCCGGCGTCGACGAGTCGATCCACGTGTTCGAAGGCAACGCCAAGATCTTCGAAAGCCAGGACAGCGCCGTGCGCGGCATCCTTGCTGACGAAGTGAAAGAAGGCGACATCGTCATCATTCGCTACGAAGGCCCGAAAGGCGGCCCGGGCATGCAGGAAATGCTCTACCCGACTTCGTACCTGAAATCCAAAGGCCTGGGCAAAGCCTGCGCCCTGCTGACCGACGGCCGCTTCTCCGGCGGCACGTCCGGTCTGTCCATCGGCCACGCTTCGCCTGAAGCCGCTGCCGGCGGCGCAATCGGCCTGGTGCAGGACGGCGACAAAGTGCTGATCGACATTCCGAACCGTTCGATCAACCTGTTGGTCAGCGACGAAGAACTGGCTACACGCCGGGTCGAGCAGGACAAGAAGGGCTGGAAACCGGTGGAAGTGCGTCCACGTAAAGTGACCACCGCGTTGAAAGCCTACGCCCTGCTGGCCACCAGTGCCGACAAGGGTGCTGTGCGTAACAAGGCGATGCTTGACGGGCTGTAAGGCTTAACCGTCGAACATGAAAATGCCCCGCCAAGTGCGGGGCATTTTTTTCCGCGCTATTGCTGCGGGTCGAGGTTATCCAACGCCTGATTCACCGCCAGCTCGCCCAGCATGATGACCTGAGCAATCCCCAGTATTGTGCTGCGTTGCGAGCCTTCCAGCAGTCCGGCGAAATCGCTGGCYATGACATTGGCCGAGGCGAGGGATTCGCAGGCGTGAGCCAACAGGGTTTCGGTGTCGAGGCCGGGCGCGATCAAGAATGTTCGGCTGGGTTTGCGCGGGGTGGTATTGATGCGGGCGGAGAGGTTGTCGGTATTTGGGGGATCGGGGGTAATTTTCAGCATTGATGGAACTCCGGGTGAGAAAAAAGGAGCCATCACCCTCGCTACCAAACGATGGGTGGCAGCCACACGCAGGTTGGTAGACCGGTCACCAGGAACCCGGCGCGTCCGAAGATGCCCTGCGCATGGCCACCATATGAGCAGAGACAGAAACGAACCCTGCAAAGGGTGGCGCAATGCGCCGAGGTGAACACGGGCTACCAAACCCGATCACTGATGTTCAGTGACGCGGAAACGATAGAAGCCGACACCCAGGCGCACAAGCCGGCGGATTCTGGCGTAGTCGTAGTCCCTTACGCAAGAATGCGTAGGTTGCGACTGTCAGGAGATGTCGTTCAAGCGGAGGCTTTCATTGCACCGATTGGCCTCATCGCGAGCAAGCTCGCTCCCACAGGGGACCTGGGTGCTCACACAGTCTGTGTTTCACCCGAGATCTTTGTGGGAGCGAGCTTGCTCGCGATGGCGGCGCCGCGGTCTTACTGGATGTCTTCAGGCTTCACGATCACCCAGTTCTTGTCAGCCGTCACCATCAACCCTTCCTTGGCCTGGGCCGCGGCGTTCTTGGCCATCATGCCGTTGATCTGAGTCATGTACTTGTCCTTGCGGTTGACCCACAGGTGGATGCCGCCCTTGGCTACGTCAACACTGTGGAACAGCATGTAGCCGTCGCTGCTCGGGGTATCGCCGCCAACCAGTACCGGTTTTTTCCATTCATCGATGTAGGTCAGGATCGCCGCCTGTTTGCCGGCCATCCAGGTCGCCGGGGTCCACAGGTACGGGGTCAGTTCCAGGCCGAGGTTGGCCTTCTCGTCATATTTGCCAGCGGTGACCTGCTTGCGCGCGGTGGTCAGCTCGCCAGTCTTCGGGTCCTTGAGCAGCAGCGACACGCCGATCACGTTCTGCGGTTTGACGTTGTAGCCGTACTTGGGATCGGCCGCGACCATGCGCACCAGTTCTTCGGAGGCGGCGGTCATCACATAGACCTCGATGCCGTTCTCCATCAGTTTGTTGTACAGCTCTTGCTGGCCGGTGAAAATTTTCGGCGGGTTGACGTCGAGTTTCTTGACCACGTCGCCTTCATAATAAGTGGCCGGCACCGGTTTGCCGGACGCCATCATCTCGTCAACGTAGCCCTTGAGTTCCTTGAGCGTGAAGCCGGAGAACACCTGGGCGACCCATGGATAGCAGACCATGTCGTCGACTTCGCAGAGGCGGTAGTAGTAGCTGAACAGGCTTTCCTTGTGGTCGGCGGTGTCCTTGAACGGCATCAGCTTCAGGGAGGGATCGAGCTTGTCGCGGGTGATCAGGCCCTTGTTCTCCATGAACGGCAGCAACGACTCTTCGAGGTCGTAGCGGTAACTGGTGTTGTCCATGTCGAACACCGCGTAGTTACCCTTGTTGGCGTTGGCGGCGATCATCGCGTCCAGCGCCTTGGCCTGATCGGCCGGCCAGTGTTTCAGATCCGTTGCGAGAACCTGGCCGGCAAGGCCCAGGCAAATTGCTGCTGCCAGAAACTTCGGTGCGAACTTCATTGGCGTTTCTCCCTGAATGAAAGACATCGACGCTAACAAATAAGTGTGACAGTCCTCGTCTGTCAGCGACCGCCCGCGTCCCTTTCGCGCCAGTTGCATTTCTGACAGCGACATCCGCTTATTCCAAAAACGACGGATACCATACGTTTTTGATATTAATTCATTATTTTTCAAGCTGTTAGGCTTGCCAGTTCGCAGCTGCCCCGGATGGTAGCTGGCAAAAGTCTCACTCGGAGTTCTCATGAATCTGCCGCTGATCCTCAATCTGCTGGTGTTCCTCGCCCTGCTCTTCGGCCTGGCGCAAACCCGCCACACTACATGGAGCCTGGCGAAAAAAGTCCTGCTCGCGCTGGTGCTGGGCGTGGCGTTCGGTGTGGCGTTGCACACTGTCTACGGTGCCGGCAACCCGGTGCTGAAAGCCTCGATCGGCTGGTTCGATCTGGTGGGCAACGGTTACGTGCAACTGCTGCAAATGATCGTGATCCCGCTGGTGTTCGCCTCGATCCTCAGCGCCGTGGCCCGTCTGCACAATGCGTCGTCACTGGGCAAGATCAGCTTCCTGACCATCGGCACGCTGCTGTTCACCACGGCCATCGCGGCCTTGATCGGCATCGGCCTGACCAACCTGTTCGGCCTGACTGCCGAAGGACTGGTGGCCGGCACCCAGGAAATGGCCCGGCTGCAAACCATCCAGAGCGATTACGCCGGCAAGGTCGCCGACCTGAATGTGCCGCAGCTGTTGCTGTCGTTCATTCCGCAAAACCCGTTCGCCGATCTGGCGCGGGCCAAGCCGACGTCGATCATTAGCGTGGTGATATTTGCTGCGTTCCTGGGAGTCGCTGCGCTGCAATTGCTCAAGGATGATGTCGAAAAAGGTCAGAAAGTGATCAACGCCATCGACACCCTGCAAGCCTGGGTGATGCGCCTGGTGCGCCTGGTGATGAAGCTGACCCCGTACGGCGTGCTGGCGCTGATGACCAAAGTGGTCGCCGGTTCCAACCTGCAAGACATCATCAAGCTCGGCAGTTTCGTGGTGGTGTCCTACATCGGCCTGGGCCTGATGTTCGTGGTGCATGGCGTGCTGGTGTCGGTTGCCGGGATCAATCCGCTGCGCTTCTTCCGCAAGATCTGGCCGGTGCTGACGTTTGCCTTCACCAGCCGCTCCAGCGCTGCGACGATTCCATTGAGCATCGAGGCGCAAACCAGTCGTCTGGGCATTCCGCAGTCCATCGCCAGTTTCGCCGCCTCGTTCGGCGCGACCATTGGCCAGAATGGTTGTGCCGGCCTGTATCCGGCGATGTTGGCGGTGATGGTGGCGCCGACCGTAGGCATCAACCCGCTGGACCCGCTGTGGATCGCGACTCTGGTGGCGATTGTCACGTTGAGTTCGGCCGGCGTTGCCGGAGTGGGTGGCGGCGCGACGTTTGCCGCGTTGATCGTGCTGCCGGCGATGGGCTTGCCGGTGTCACTGGTGGCGTTGTTGATTTCGGTCGAGCCGCTGATTGATATGGGGCGTACGGCGTTGAATGTCAGTGGGTCGATGACGGCGGGTGCGATTACTAGCCAGATGATGCAGCAGACGGATAAAGAACTGCTGGATGCGGATGAGCATTCAGCGTTGGCTCACGCGTAGGAGCTGCCGCAGGCTGCGATCTTTTCGTGGCAAAGAAAGATCAAAAGATCGCAGGCTTCGCCAGCTCCTACAGTGAATGCGCTGATCCTGTAGGAGCTGCCGCTGGCTGCGATCTTTAGGCTTTTTCCCAGACTTCGAAGTTGTATGCCGGTTTGTCGCCTTCGGCCGGATTCGGCACATTCGACACCAGCTTCCACTGTTTCAAATCAAACTCCGGAAACCACGCATCCCCTTCCGGACTCAGCGCCACGCGGGTCAGGTACAACCGATCGGCCTGCGCCAGCCCTTGCGCATACAACTGCGCGCCGCCAATCAGCATCAGCTCATCAACGCCCTGCTCCTTCGCCCACGCTTCGGCGCGAACAACAGCGGCCTCCAGCGACGGATAAACCTCCGCGCCTTCCAGCAGCAGATCCGCCTGGCGACTGACCACGATGTTCAAGCGGCCCGGCAACGGACGACCGAGGGAGTCCCAGGTCTTGCGGCCCATGATGATCGGCTTGCCGAGGGTGGTGGCCTTGAAATATTTGAAGTCCCCCGGCAAGTGCCAGGGCATGCTGTTGTCGACGCCGATCACACGGTTTTCACCGAGGGCTGCGATCAGGCTGAGGGGGAGTGATTTAGTCATGCCGGCGAGGATACCAGAGCCTCGCTTTCGCCGATAAGCGCCACAGCGGTTATGCTCACAGCTCAATTAAGCGACGGGATGCCGCGTGACTGAACTCAATACCCTCTGGCTGACAGAAACCATTCGACTGCGCGAAGAACACGCAGGTCCCCTGGAAGACCTTGAAGCCAACCGACTGGCCCGCAGCGTCGGCGGTGATTTGCCGTCGCGCATTCAACGCCGGGCCCTGTGGCTGGCCGAGCGCGATGGCCTGACCGATGCTCTCAAGCACTGGTTGCAAGGCGCACGACTGGCGCTGATCGTAATGGCGGTGCTGGCCGTGATCAGCGGCGCCGGCCTGGCCTTTGCTGCAATGGGTGACGGCCTGCACCCAGTAAATGTGTTCTGGGCCTTGGGCAGCCTGCTCGGGCTCAATCTGATCCTGCTGCTGAGCTGGGCCCTGGGCCTGGTGTTCGCCGGCGAACAAAGCGCCAGCCTCGGACGCCTATGGCTGTGGCTAAGTGAAAAACTCGCCCGGAATGCCAAAGCCGCACAACTGGCACCGGCGCTGCTCCTGTTGCTGCAACGGCAGAAACTCAATCGCTGGGCCATCGGCGTGCTGGTCAACAGCCTGTGGTTGCTGGCGATGCTCAGCGCCGTGGTCATTCTGCTGACGCTGATGGCGACCCGACGCTACGGCTTCGTCTGGGAAACCACGATTCTCAGTGCCGACACCTTTATTGCCGTGACCCAGGCCCTTGGCGCGCTACCGGCCCTGCTCGGCTTCAGCGTGCCGACCGAGGAAATGATCCGTGCCAGCGGCGATGCCGCACTGAACATCGAAAGCGCCCGCCAAGCCTGGGCCGCGTGGCTGGTCGGCGTCTTGCTGGTCTACGGCGTTGTGCCGCGCCTGCTGCTCGCGCTGTTTTGCCTGTGGCGCTGGAAGACGGGTCAAAAGGCGCTGCGTCTGGATTTGAACCTGCCCGGTTACGCACAACTGCGCGAACGCTTGATGCCCACCAGCGAGCGCCTCGGCGTCAGCGATGCGGCGCCTGAACAACTACATCGCGTGGAAAACGGCGTCAGCGAACAACAAAGTGAAGGTGCTCTATTGGTCGCCATCGAGCTGGACGACGACCGCCCATGGCCACCGCAATTGCCAAAAAACGTCAGCAATGCCGGCATCCTCGACAGCCGCGAATCACGGCACAAACTCCTCGAACAGCTGAGTCGCTTTCCTCCGGCACGGCTGGCCATTGCGTGCGATCCACGGCGCTCACCGGATCGCGGCAGCCTGGCGCTGATCGCCGAACTGGCCCGCAGCGCCAGCGCCACCCGCGTGTGGTTGCTGCAGGCACAACCCGGAGAAGCACTGGACGCCGAACGCCTCGGCGACTGGCACGTGGCGCTGCAACAACTTGAGCTGCCGTTTGCCGATTGTGCACCGATGAACTGGCTGGAGACGGGTCATGACTGACACCTGGAAACAGCCCCTGAAACTCGCCGTGGTCGGCCACACCAACGTCGGTAAAACCTCGTTGCTGCGCACCCTGACCCGCGACGTCGGCTTCGGTGAAGTGTCCCATCGCCCCAGCACCACGCGGCATGTCGAGGGTGCACGTCTGTCGGTGGACGGCGAACCGATGCTCGACCTCTATGACACCCCCGGTCTGGAAGACGCCATCGCCCTGCTCGATTACCTCGAACGCCTGGAGCGTCCCGGCGAACGCCTCGACGGCCCGGCACGCCTGGCGCGCTTCCTTGATGGCAGCGAAGCCCGACAACGGTTCGAACAGGAAGCCAAGGTGTTGCGCCAGTTGCTGGCGTCGGATGCCGGGCTCTATGTGATCGACGCCCGGGAGCCGGTGCTGGCCAAGTATCGCGACGAGCTGGAAGTGCTGGCCAGTTGCGGCAAACCCTTGCTGCCGGTGCTGAACTTCGTCAGCAGCGCCAACCATCGCGAACCGGCATGGCGTGAAGCGCTGGCGCGGCTGGGCTTGCATGCCCTGGTGCGCTTCGACAGTGTCGCGCCGCCGGAGGATGGCGAGCGTCGACTCTATGAAAGTCTCGCCCTGCTGCTGGAATCTGCCCGGCCGCAACTCGAACGCCTGATCGCCGATCAGCATGCCCAGCGTCTGGCTCGCCAACAAAGCGCAGAGCGATTGATTGCCGAATTGCTGATCGATTGCGCGGCTTGCCGGCGCAGCGTGGTCAGTGAAGCCGAGCAGGAACAACAGGCGATCAGCGAACTGCGCAAAGCCGTACGCCAGCGTGAGCAGCGTTGTGTCGAGGCCCTGCTCAAGCTCTACGCCTTCCGCCCACAGGACGCCGCGGCCAGTGATTTGCCGTTGCTCGACGGACGTTGGGGCGATGATTTGTTCAATCCGGAAACCCTAAAACAACTGGGCGTGCGGGTCGGTAGCGGTATCGCTGCCGGCGCGGCTGCCGGGGCCGGGGTCGATTTGCTGGTCGGTGGCATCACGCTAGGCGCAGCGGCATTGGCCGGAGCGATTGCCGGTGGCGCCCTGCAAACCGCACGCAGTTATGGCAGTCGCTTGCTCGGCAAGCTCAAGGGCCAGCGCGAACTGACGGTGGATGACAATGTGCTGCGGCTGTTGGCGCTGCGCCAGCGGCAATTGCTGCAAGCGCTCAATACCCGTGGGCACGCAGCGATGGACAGTATTCAAGTGGCCACGCCACAGGATAAAACCTGGCGCGAAGGCAAACTGCCCGAAGCGCTGAACAAGGCGCGGGCGCATCCGCAGTGGTCGTCGCTCAATCCTCATCCAAAGTTGAATCAGGCGGAGCGGCAGGAGCAGATAGAGGTTCTGGCACAACAGCTGTAGAGGCAGGAACACTTGCTTTGCCTGGACTAACGCCATCGCGAGCAAGCTCGCTCCCACAGGGTTTTGTGCTGGGACATCAATCTGTGTCCAGACACAGATCCAATGTGGGAGCGAGCTTGCTCGCGATGGCCGCGCCTCGGCTCAAAGGCTTTATGCAGCCAACAACCGCACCGCTTTGCCCTTCAACACCGCCAGATCAATCACCGGCACATGCATCTCTTTCGCCATTTCATCCCACTGGCGCATGCGCAAACTCACGGCACACAGCGGGTCCTGCTCGAACGCCTCAGCCTCTTTTGCCGTCATCACTCCGCCCTGATATTCCAGGGTGCGGCGGCTGGCTTCGCTCAGGCACTCGTAGTACCCCGGCTCTTTCAGCGTCAGATAACGCTTGGCCTGCACGTGGTATTCCACCAGTCGCGCCATGCGCTCGCTGAAACCTGCGCGGCGCAGGTAGTCGGCGCCGAGGCGTTCATGGCTGACCACGCCGAAGCCGCCCATGTTCTCCGCGCTTTGCGCGCAGATATGCCCGATGTCATGAAAGAACGCTGCCAGCACCACTTCATCGTCGAAGCCTTCGGCCATGGCCAGCTCCGCCGCCTGGGACATGTGCTCGATCTGCGACACCGGCTCGCCGATGTAGTCGCTGTCGCCAAAGCGCTCGTACAAACTGAACACCTCGGCAATCACCTGTTCATTGCGCTCCATCAGATTTCTCCCAATACCTTGGCCACATTGCGTTCGGCCATTGCCGGACCGACGCTCATGCCGACGCCGGTGTGCATCAACGCCGCGCTAAGGCCTTTTGCCGGGCGCAGGAACGAGAACGGTCCCGGCCCCCGAGAACCATAGACGCCCTGCCAGCGTTCGATCACTTGCACCTTGCAGCCCAGGGTCTGCTCGGCCAGTTCGATCATCCAGTCGTCGACCTGCTCGGCATTGAAGGGCGACGGATCACTGCCGTAGTGGTGCGAATCGCCGATGATCAATTCGCCATAGGGCGTCGGGCTGATCAGCAGGTGGATGCCGTTTTCGTGCAGGTGCGGCGCGTGGCGCAGAATGTCTGCCTGCACCGCTGCGGCCTCGGGCAAGTCGGCGAAGGCGCCGTAGTGCACGCAACTCAAACCGGTGAGTAACGCGTGTTGCAGGTTGAGGTTGATTTGCGGTCGGGCGCGGAGCATTTGCAGGCGGCAGATTTGCGGCTCGAGTTCGGCAATCTGTTCGGCCAGCAGCGTCTGATAATCGTGGCCGGAGCAGACGATGATCTGCTCAGCACTGAAACTACCAGCGGTGCTGTGCAGGCGGCCCGGTTCGATATCGCGGACCAGGGTGGAAAAGTGAAACTTGACGCCCAGGTCGCGGCGCAGGAAATCGATCAGCGTCGGAATCGCTTCGCGGGAATACAGCTGCTGGTCGTCCATGCCATGCAAGGCCGCGCGGTGATGGCGGAACTGACCGCCATACAAATCGCGCAGCGCAGCGCCGCGCAACAGGTCGACGCGGTAACCGTGCTCCACCGCGCGGCCGTCGCAAAAGGCTTCCAGCAACTGTTCTTCCGCCTCGGTGCGGGCGAACAGGTACGAACCATTGCGCTTGAGTTGCAGGCCGGCGAGCTGCGCCCAATCGCCCCAGATTCCGCGACTGGCGCGGGCCAGTTCCAGCATCGCTCCCGGCGGCTGGCCGGTGACCAGTGCCTGGCCGAAGTTGCGCACCGAAGCGCCAACAGGCGTTTCGCTGCGCTCGAAAACCGTGACCTTCAGACCGCGTTTGGCGGCGGCATACGCGTGGGATAAACCCAGGATGCCGGCGCCGACGATCAGCATGTCGTTGTGTTGTGTCATGGGGTCTTGTCCTGAATTCGAAACCGCCATCGCGAGCAAGCTCGCTCCCACAGTGATTTGTAGTGGACACAGATTTTGTGACCGCCACAGGACCTGTGGGAGCGGGCTTGCCCGCGAAGGGGCCCTGTCAGCCGATAAAGATCTTACTTGGCCGCCACTTTCTCGGACTTGCCGTCATAGCGCTTGCGCCATTCGGTCAGGATCTCGTCGCGGTTCTTCGAAGCCCAGTCGAAGTCGTTCTTGATCAGGCGCTGCTCGTAGTCGGCCGGCAGTTCGGTCTGCGGCTTGGCGATGCCAGGCTGCGCGAGTACGGCGAAGTTTTCTTTGTAGAGATCCATCGCCTCAGGGCTGGCAGAGAAGTCAGCCAGTTTCTTCGCCGCGTCTTCGTGGGCAGTGCCCTTGATCACGGCAGTCGCTTCGATCTCCCAGCCCAGGCCTTCCTTCGGCAGGATGATGTCCAGCGGCGCGCCCTGCCGTTTCAACTGAACAGCCGGGTACTCGAAGGAAATACCGATCGGGAACTCACCGGCGGCAGCCAGTTTGCAAGGCTTGGAGCCGGAGTGAACGTACTGGCCGATGTTCTGGTGCAGGCCGTCCATGTAGGCCCAGCCCTGCTTCTCGCCGAAGGTTTGCAGCCAGGCGCTGACGTCAAGGAACCCGGTGCCGGACGAGGCCGGGTTCGGCATGACGATCTTGCCTTTGTACTCAGGCTTGGTCAGATCCTGCCAGCTCACTGGCTTGGTCAGGCCCTGCTTCTCGGCTTCGACGGTGTTGAAGCAGATGGTCGCAGCCCAGACGTCCATGCCGACCCAGGCTGGTGGGTTGGCCGCGTCGCGGTAGTTGGCGCCGATCTTGCCCAGGTCTTTCGGTGCGTAGCTTTGCAGCATGCCTTGCTGATCGAGAATCGCCAGGCTCGAAGCGGCCAGGCCCCACACGGCGTCAGCCTGCGGACGGGCTTTTTCGGCCAGCAGTTTGGCGGTGATGATGCCGGTGGAATCACGCACCCATTTGATTTCGACGTCCGGGTTGGCCTTTTCGAAAGCTTCTTTGTAAGTCTTCAGTTGTTCGGCTTCGAGGGCGGTGTACACCGTCAACTCGGTTTTCGCCGCAAAGGCGTTCAGGCTGAAAGCGGTGAGGACAGCAGCGGCCAGGGCCATAGGCTTGAACATGATCTTTTCCTGTTTTTGAGTTGAGGGGTTGTGCAGATTCAATGACCGGGCGCGGTCTGGCGCCAAGCCTGGGAGCGGCGCAGCAAGCCGCGCGAGGCCCAGGCCAGCAGCAGGGACACGCCCGCCGAGGTAATCAGGATCAGGGTCGACATCGCTGCCGCACCGCCGACGTTGCCGGCGTCGTCCATGTTCAGCACCGCCACCGCCGCGAGGATGGTGTCGGGGCTGTAGAGAAAGATCGCCGCCGAAACGGTGGTCATGGCCGAGACGAACAGGTAGCGCACGATGTCCAGCAAGGCTGGCAGGCAGATCGGCACGGTGACGCGCAGGTAGTGGCGGTACAGCGGCGCCTTGAGCGACAGCGCAGCGGCTTCGAACTCGGCGTCGAGTTGACGCAGCGCGGTGGTGGCGGTCATTTGCGCGGTGGTCAAATAGTGAGCAATGGTGCAGACGATCAGCAGGGTCATGGTCCCGTACAGCACATGCAGCGGGTTGCCGGTGAGGTTGAAGAAGAAGACGTAACCCAGCCCCAGCACCAGGCCCGGCACTGCCATCGGTACGAAGCTGAGCATGCGCAGGGTCAGGTTCAGGCCGCGCTGGCCCTTGGTTTTTTCCATCAGGTAGGCGCCGGTGAAGATCAGCAGGCTGCCGATCAGCGCCGTGCCCAAGGCCATCTTCAAGCTGTTGCCGTAGGCCAGCCAGCCACCGCCGGCGGTTTCGTTGAACTGGTAATGGTTGAGCGACAGCGACAGGTTGTACGGCCAGAACTTCACCAGGGACGAGAACACCGCCATGCCGAACACCAGCAGCAGCGCGACGCAGATCAGCAGGACGATGGCCAGGTAGCAACCGTCGCGCAGCTTCGACGGAGCGGGTTTGAACACTTGGGCGCGACCGCTCATGGAGTCGCCGTGACGACGACGCAACCAGGCATCGACGCCGAAGCTGAACAGCGCCGGCAGCAACAGCACCATGCCGATCAACGCACCACGACCGAACTGTTGCTGGCCGACCACCGCCTTGTAGGCCTCCAGCGCCAACACTTGATAGTCGCCACCGACTACCACTGGTACACCGAAGTCAGTGATGGTCAGGGTGAACACCAGGCAGAACGCGGCGAACACGGCCTGACGGGTCGCCGGCCAGGTGATGCTGCGGAAGGCTTTCGCAGGACTCGCGCCCATGCTGGAGGCGGCATCGAACAGTCGTGCATCCGCCAGGGACAGGGCCGACAGAAGAATCATCAAGGCGTGCGGGAAGGTGTAGATGACTTCACCAAGCACAATGCCCCAGAAGCCGTAGATGCTGTCCGAAAGCAGGCCGCGCAACATGCCCTGATTGCCGAACAGGTAAACCAGCGCTATGCCGGGCAGCATCGACGGCGCCATCAATGGCAGCAGCGAGATGCCGCGCCAGATGCCTTTAGCCGGAATCAATGTGCGTTGCAGCGCGTAGGCAAACAGGTAGGCCAGCGGTACGACAATGGCCGCGACGCTGAGGGAAACCTTCAGGCTGTTACCGAGCAACCAGTGGAAGTTCTCGCTGGTCACCAATTCCTTGGCGGCAACCCAGCCACCGCCCTGCCCGGCTTCGGCGCTGAAACCGCGCCAGAAGATCGCCAGCAACGGCATCAATACGGCAACGCCCAACAACACCAGCATGAGGACTTTGCCGCCGACCACGAACAACCGGTCACCGACCTCGGCGCGGGTGGTCTGCCGCACCTGCTTGTGCGGCAGCGGCAGCGCGATGTTCGCGCTCATCAGGCAAACACCTGCAGACTGCGCGGCGGCAAGGCGACCATGATCTGCTGGGCGCCAAGGCGTGGCATGGCTTCCGGTGCCAGTTCAGCCAGCAAGGCGTGACCCGGCAAGTGATCGAGTTCAAAGCTCATGCGGCAACGGTTGCCGAGGAAGGTGATCTCGCGCACCTTGGCCGGGAACAGGTTTTCCTCGTGCACCAGCGGGTTGATGTTGATCGCTTCCGGGCGGCAGAACAAACGGCCCGACGCGGTCTTGGCGCCGCCATCAGCCAGACGCATGCTCATTCCACCGACCTGGGCGTGGCTGTCGCTGCTGCGCTGGAAGGGCAGCCAGTTACCCTGGCCGACGAACTCCGCCACGAATGGCGTGGCCGGGCGGTTGTAGATTTCCTGCGGCGTGGCGTACTGCTCGACCTTGCCGTTGTTCATCACGGCAATGCGGTCGGCCATCAGCATGGCCTCGTCCTGGTTGTGGGTGACCATCAGGGTGGTGATGCCGAGGTTGCGTTGCAGTTGGCGCAATTCGGTGCACAAATGCTCGCGCACCCTGGCATCGAGGGCCGACATCGGTTCGTCCAGCAGCAACAGCGAAGGTGCCGGAGCCAAGGCGCGAGCCAGTGCGACCCGCTGCTGCTGGCCACCGGACAACTGACCGGGATATTTTTTCTCGCTGCCGCTGAGGCCGACCAGTTCCAGCATCTGACCGACACGACGGCGCACCTCGTCGCGACCGCTGCCGGCGAGGCCGTAGGCGATGTTCGCTTCGACGGTGAGATTGGGGAACAACGCGTAGGACTGGAACAGAATGCCGTAGTCCCGCGCCTGGGGTGCGAGGTGGGAAACGTCGCGGTTACCCAGGTACAACTCGCCGCTGTCCTGCTTCTCCAGACCGGCGATGCAGCGCAGCAAGGTGGTCTTGCCACAGCCCGACGGCCCCAGCAGACACACCAACTCACCGGCCGCTACGTCGAGGGACACGTTATCCAGCGCCGTGAAGGCGCCGAAGCGCTTTTGTACGCCGCGCACTTTCATCGGGGCGCCGGGGTTGGTCAGGGCAGTTGCGATCGAGTTGTTCATGGACGGACCTCATCTAGCAGATGGGGCAATCCTAGAGTTGTAATGAGTCCGTCATGTGGCAGTAAGGCAAAAACTGCCGATAGTGGTATTCAAGGATTTTGGTTCAAGTCTTGTGCTGCCTGAACTGGCCTCATCGCGAGCAAGCTCGCTCCCACAGTGGGTTTGAGGTGAAACACAAATTGTGTGAACACCCAAAATCCCTGTGGGAGCGAGCTTGCTCGCGATGGGGCCGGTACAGGCACCACAGAACTCAGGCCGGGGCCATTTCCTGCGCCAACCCCAGAAACGCCGCCGGCAGTCGCGCGTTTTTGCGCTCCTTGAGGCAATACAAGTATTCGGGAATCTGCGGCGCATTCTCGATGGTCAGCACCCGCAGTTGCGGATCATGGGGCACTTCCTGACGGGCAATGATGCTGATACCGATATTGCGCAGCACTGCTTCACGGATCGATTCGCGGCTGCCAATCTCCAGTAGCGGGCCGAAACACACCCCGGCGCTGGCCAGTAACTCTTCGGTCAGGCGGCGGGTGGTCGAGCCCGGTTCGCGCATCAGCAGGGTGTGCCCGGCCAAGGCGCCGAGCGGCACGTGATCGTGAACCGCCAGCGGATGATTGCGATGCACGGCCAACACCAGCGGATCGCTGCCGAGCACCCGGCGAACCAGTCGCGCGTCATCGAGCAACTGCGAGGATGCCGCGACATCGACCCGGTAATCCTCCAGCGCTTCGAGCACTTGCTGGGAGTTGCCGATTTCCACCGAAACCTCAACCTGCGGCAAGCGCTCGCGGAACGTTTTTACCAGATCGAGGATGTAATACGGCGCCGTGGCGGCTATGCGCAACGCGCCCTGGACCTGGCCGCAGTTACGCAGGAAAAACTCGATGTCGGCCTCCTGTTGCATCAGCACCTTGACCATCGGCAACAGCCGCGCACCCTCCTCGCTGACGCTGAGACGCCGGCCGCCACGGTAGAACAGTTCGACCGAGTACTGACTTTCGAGGTTGCGGATCTGCGTCGTCACCGTCGGCTGGCTCAGGCCGAGCTTTTTGGCAGCCTGGGTAATGCTGCCCAGGCGGGCCACCATGTAAAACGCCTTCAGCTCGGCACTCAGCACAACCGTCCCTCATCCTTTACTTGCGCAGCAGGCGCAAACCGTTGAACACCACCAGCAGACTCACGCCCATGTCGGCGAACACCGCCATCCACATGGTAGCGAGCCCGGCGAAGGTTACCCCAAGAAAGATCGCCTTGATGACCAAAGCCAGGGCGATGTTCTGTTTGAGGATGCTCGATGTCTGTCGCGACAGGCGAATGAATGCCGGGATCTTGCGCAAATCGTCGTCCATCAGGGCGACATCGGCGGTTTCGATAGCGGTATCGGTGCCCGCAGCAGCCATGGCGAAACCGATCTCGGAACGCGCCAGCGCAGGCGCATCGTTGATGCCGTCACCGACCATGCCGACCCGATGCCCTTGGGCATAAAGGGCCTCGACAGCTTGCAATTTGTCACCCGGCAACAGATCGCCCTTGGCTTCGTCGATGCCGACCTGCGCAGCAATGGCCTGCGCGGTGTGGACGTTATCGCCCGTGAGCATCAGGGTTTTGATGCCCAGCTCATGCAGTTGCCGGATGGCTTCGCGGCTGGACGCTTTGACCGTATCGGCGACAGCGAACAGCGCCAATGGCCCGGACTGATCAAGCAGCAGCACCACCGACTTGCCCTGTTTTTCCAGGGCGAACAACTTCTCTTCCAACGCTGGCGAGCACAGCCCCAGATCCTCCACCAGACGATGGTTGCCCAAATGGTAGAGCTGGCCGTTGATCTCACCGCGCACACCGCGCCCGCCCAGCGCTTCGAAGTTATCCACAATCAGCGTCGCGGTTTGGTTATCCACAGCCGCCTTGGCGATGGCCAGGGAGACCGGGTGATCCGAGCGCACGGCCAGCGCGGCGGCAATGGCGGGCGCCGATGCGTCGGCGGTCGGGTCCAGCGACAGGTAATCGGTCTGCACCGGTTTGCCGTGGGTGATGGTGCCGGTCTTGTCCAGGGCCAGATAGTCGAGCTTGTAACCGCCCTCCAGATAGACGCCGCCCTTGACCAATATGCCTTTGCGCGCCGCCGCCGCGAGGCCGCTGACGATGGTCACCGGCGTGGAAATCACCAGCGCACACGGGCAGGCAACCACCAGCAACACCAGCGCCCGGTAGATCCAGTCGAACCACAACGCGCCCATGAACAATGGCGGGATCACCGCCACGGCCAAGGCCAGGATGAACACTGCCGGGGTGTAGATTTTCGAGAAGCTGTCGACGAAACGCTGGGTCGGCGCCCGCGCGCCTTGGGCCTGCTCGACGGCGTGGATGATGCGGGCCAGGGTCGAGTTGTCGGCTGCGGCGGTCACCCCGTACTCCAGGGAACCAGCCTGATTAATGGTGCCGGCGAAGACTTTGTCGCCGACGGTCTTTTCCACCGGCAGGCTTTCACCGGTGATTGGCGCCTGATCGATGGTCGAGCGACCAGACAGCACCTCACCGTCCAGGCCGATACGCTCGCCGGGGCGCACCCGTACCCTCGCGCCGAGCCCAATGCTTTTGACATCCTGCTCAAGCCAGTTCCCGTCAGCCTGCAACACCGTTGCAGTGTCCGGGGTCATCTGCATCAGGCCACCGATGGCATTGCGTGCGCGGTCGAGGGACTTGGCCTCGATCAACTCGGCCACGGTGAACAGGAACATCACCATTGCCGCTTCCGGCCACTGGCCGATCAGCACCGCGCCGGTCACGGCAATGCTCATCAGCGCGTTGATGTTCAGGTTGCGGTTTTTAAGGGCGATCCAGCCTTTTTTGTAAGTGCCGAGGCCACCACTGAGGATCGAGACCAGCGCGATAGCCGCCACCACCCAGTTCGGCGCGGAACCGGTGAAGTGGATGACTTCTGCCAGCAATGCACCAACACCGGACAGCGCCAAGGGCCACCACGGCTTTTTCCGGGGCGCCGGCGTCGGGGTTTCAGCACCCTGGTCCAGCGGTTCGGCCTGCATGCCCAAGGACTTGATGGCCTCGACGATCGGCTCGATACCGGGCAAATCGTGGGTCACGCCGAGCACCCGATTAATCAGATTGAACTCCAGCTGCTGCACACCGGTCAGTTTGCTTAGCTTGTTCTGAATAAGTGCCTGCTCGGTCGGGCAGTCCATTGCCTCGATACGGAAACAACTCAGCCTAGCGCCAATCGTCGGCGATTCGCTCAGTTTTACCAGCGCAGGCGCTGCCGCTTTAGATGAGCAGCAGGTGTCGCCGTGACCACCATGGTCATGTTTTTGCACGGGCTTGAGCTTGTGGCTGTGCTCGTGTTCAGCACCGGGTTTGTGGGAGTGCAGGGAATCGCTCATTGGTTGCGTCCATAAGAGTGCCTGTTGCCAAGTAAAGACCCTGTAGCCACTATAGGGTCAAGCACCCATTCTGGAGTTTTGGAGATTGGCGTCATGAAAATTGGAGAATTGGCAAAACTCACGGACTGCGCCGTGGAAACGATCCGCTACTACGAGCGCGAGAACCTGCTGCCGGAACCGGCACGCAGTGACGGCAATTATCGCGTCTACACCCAGGCCCACGCCGAGCGCCTGACCTTCATCCGCAACTGTCGCACCCTCGACATGACCCTCGAGGAAATCCGCAGTCTGCTGGCGTTTCGCGACAGTCCGCAGGACCAATGTGAAAGCGTCAACGCGTTGATCGATGAACACATCCACCACGTCAAGGCGCGGATCGACGGCTTGCTGGCCTTGCAGACGCAACTGCTCGACCTGCGCCAACGCTGCGGCGAGGGGCCGGGTATCGATCAATGCGGGATTTTGCAGCGGCTGGAAGTGAGCGGCGGGGTGGCGGCGACGGAGGTGGAGCATTCCCATGTGGGCCGTAGTCACGGCCACTAAGCACACCGCAAAACCCTGTAGGAGCTGCCGAAGGTTCGGGCCGCGTTCGGACGATCTTTTGATCTTGCTTTTCAAAATCAAAAGATCGCAGCCTTCGGCAGCTCCTACATTTGGATTGCGGTACGGCTTCAGACCGCCATCGGCGCGGTCATCGGCGCGTGGTGCTCGTAGCCTTCCAGCGAGAAATCGCTCGGCTCCACCAGCTCCAGCCATTCCGGCTGGTAAACGCCAGTCTTGGCAAGCTCCGGCACACGGTCGGAAATCACCAGTTTCGGCATCGGGAACGGCTCGCGCTTGAGCTGTTCGTTGAGCATGTCCAAGTGGTTTTCGTAGACGTGGGCATCACCGATGAAATAAGTGAACCAGCGCGGCGTGTAGCCCGTCAGGCGACCGATCAGGCTCAGCAGCGCAGCGCCTTCGGTGAGGTTGAACGGCGTGCCCAGGCCCAGATCGTTGGAGCGGATATAGAGGGTCAAAGAAATCTCTTTGGTCTCGACATTCGGATGGAACTGGTACAGCAAGTGGCACGGCGGCAAAGCCATTTCATCGAGCTGGGCGCAGTTCCAGCCGTGGAACAGGATGCGACGGCTGCCCGGGTCCTTGATGATGGTGTCGACGCACTGGCGGATCTGGTCGATGGCCTTGTACAGCACCACGTAGGCCCGGCCGTCCTCCTCGCCTTCGGCAATCTGGCGGTAGCCTTGCTTCAGGGTCTGCTCGATGGCGGCCGGGTTGCTGACCGGGATCTGCTTGTACGCCGGCCATTTGCGCCATTGCACACCGTAGATCTCGCCGAGGTCATCTTCGCCCTGACGGAACGGGTTGGCCAGCCACTGGGCGTTTTCGTTGGCATTCTGGTCCCAGACCTTGCAGCCCAGGGCACGGAATTCGGCAGCGTTGTTCACGCCGCGCAGGAACCCGCACATTTCGCCAATGGCCGATTTGAACGCCATCTTGCGCGTGGTGATCGCCGGGAAACCTTCCTGCAGGTCATAACGCAGCATCGCACCGGGAAAACTGATGGTGTTCACGCCGGTACGGTTGGCCTGTTTCGTGCCGTTCTTGATGACGTGGGCGACCAGTTCGAGATATTGCTTCATGAGTTACCTGTGTCCTTGAACCCGCAGCCATCGCTGCGGGGTTCGAATTTTATACGGCTGCCGCTGGAGCCGCCGGGGCGCGGTGATACGCCAGCCAGATCAGGAACAGCCCGCCGACGATCATCGGCACGCACAGCACCTGGCCCATGGTCAGCCAGTTCCAGGCCAGATAGCCAAGCTGGGCGTCCGGCACGCGGACGAATTCGACGATGAAGCGGAAGATGCCATAGAACAGCGCGAACATCCCGGAGACCGCCATGGTTGGCCGTGGTTTGCGCGAGAACAGCCAAAGGATCAGGAACAGTGCCACGCCTTCGAGGGCGAACTGGTACAGCTGCGACGGGTGACGCGGCAACTGCGCCGGATCGCTGAACGGCGGGAAGATCATCGCCCACGGCACGTCGGTCGGCTTGCCCCACAGCTCGGCATTGATGAAGTTGCCGATACGCCCGGCACCCAGGCCAATCGGCACCATCGGCGCAACGAAGTCCATCAGCTGGAAGAACGACTTGTTGTTCTTCTTGCCGAACCACAACGCCGCCAGCATCACGCCGATGAAACCGCCGTGGAATGACATGCCGCCCTTCCACACTTCGAAAATCAGCGTCGGGTTGGCCAGATAAGCGCTCAGATCGTAGAACAGCACGTAACCCAGTCGCCCGCCGACGATTACCCCCATCGACATCCAGAACACCATGTCGGAGAGTTTCTCCTTGGTCCAGGTCGGGTCGAAGCGGTTCAAGCGACGGGACGCCAGCAGCCAGGCGCCGCCGATGCCGATCAGGTACATCAGACCGTACCAGTGGATTTTCAGCGGACCGATGGCCAGGGCCACCGGGTCGATCTGCGGGTAAGGCAGCATTGCGACTCCTCGTTAGAGTTCAAATCTTAAAAATTCCCGGGCGACGCTGCCACCTCAGGATTAAGCCAGGATTGCGCTGCCGGTCAGAGCAGGAAGTTCAGCCCGACGCAGAACAGCAAAGCGGCAAACAGCCTTTTCAGCAACTTCGGCGACAATCTGTGAGCCAATCGCGCGCCCAAGCGGGCGAACACCATGCTGGTCAGGGCTATGCCCAGCAACGCCGGTAAATAAATGAAACCGAGACTATGGGCCGGGAGCAACGGATCGTGCCAGCCCAGAATCATGAAACTTAATGCACTGGCCAGGGCAATCGGCAGACCGCAGGCCGATGAAGTGGCCACGGCTTGCTGCATTGGCACGCTGCGCCAGGTCAGGAATGGCACGGTCAATGAACCGCCGCCAATGCCGAAAATCGCCGAAGCCCAGCCAATCACACTACCGGCTACGGTCAGACCGAGTTTACCCGGCACGGTTCGGCTGGCCTTGGGTTTGACCTCCAGCGCCAGTTGAGCAGCGATCACCAGGGCGAATACACCAATGAATTTCTGCAGGTTGGGACCGGAAATCGCTTCCGCCGTCAGGGCGCCGAACCCGGCACCGATCAGAATGCCGACGGTCATCCACTTGAAGATCGGCCAAAGCACAGCGCCACGGCGGTGATGCTCACGTACTGCATTGACCGAGGTAAAGATAATCGTCGCCAGGGAGGTACCCACTGCCAGGTGCGTGAGAATCGACGGATCGAACCCTTGGGCCTTGAAGCTGAACACCAGCACCGGGACGATGATGATCCCGCCGCCCACGCCAAACAGCCCGGCGAGCACACCTGCACAGGCGCCGAGCGCCAGATAGAGCAGAAATTCCATGGTTGTCCCGCCCGCCTCCCCAAAACCGGAGCGGCATGGTAACGGATGCATGGCCTCAAGCTCCACTGCGCAAGGCGATGGATCGATGAGTGATGTCTGCGTAGAGTGAGCAGAAAACACACAAGGACAGCCTTATGTGCCTGATTGTTTTTGCCTGGCGCCCGGGTCATGCCCAGCCGCTGGTCGTGGCGGCCAATCGCGATGAATTCTACGCCCGCCCCAGCCTGCCTCTGGCGCCATGGCCCGAAGCGCCGCACGTACATGCGGGGCGCGACCTCGAGGCTGGTGGCACCTGGCTCGGTGTCGGTGCCAACGGCCGTTTTGCGGCGCTGACCAACATCCGCGATCCCCATCGACCGCCAGGGCGCAAGTCTCGTGGGGAGCTGGTGGCGCGATTTCTCACCGGGGAAATGCCAATTGACGACTACTTAGCCGACGTTGTCGACCGTTCGCTGGAATATGGTGGCTTTAACCTGTTGGTCGGCAATACCAATGAACTCTGGCACTTCAACGCCCGGGAACCGGCAGCGGTGATGTTGGCCCCGGGGATCTACGGAATATCCAATGCCGGGTTGGATACGCCGTGGCCGAAGTTGCTCAAGGCCAAGGCGGCATTGAGCGAGGTGCTGGATGATCCGCAGCCTCAGGCGCTGTTGGCGTTATTGAGCGATGCGCAGACCGCGCCGTTTGCCGAGTTGCCGGATACCGGAGTGGGGCTGTCCACCGAGATGTTGCTGTCGAGCGTGTTCATTGCCAGTCAGAGTTATGGAACGCGGGCGAGTACGGCGTTGATTGTGCAGGCGGATGGGGCGTTGCATTTGGTCGAGCGCAGTTTCGGGCCGTTTGGCGGGCATCTTGGGGAAGTGGAGATCAGGCTGTAGTTGTGTGTTGTCTGGACTGGCCCCATCGCGAGCAAGCTCGCTCCCACAAGGATCCACAGTGGACACAAATTTTGTGAACACCGGAGATACCTGTGGGAGCGAGCTTGCTCGCGATGGGGCCGTCAGCGTTTCAGAGGGGCTTGATCGCCGCCGGATTGATCATCCGCGCCAACCCGAGGTTCTTCAGCGCCAGCTGCAATGAGCTGTGAATCACTTGCGGGTTGTCGATAGTCATCAGCTCGGCCAGCAATTCCTTGGCCTTGCTCAGGTTGATCTGGCGCAGCATCCACTTCACTTTCGGCAGGTTGGTGGCGTTCATCGACAGGCTGTCGAAACCCATCGCCATCAACAGCACGGCCGCCGCCGGATCACCGGCCATTTCACCGCAGATGCTCACCGGCTTGCCTTCGGCATGGGCATCGCGCACTACGGTTTGCAGGGCTTGCAGCACCGCCGGGTGCAGGTAGTCATAAAGATCGGCCACCCGCGGGTTGTTGCGGTCCACGGCCAGCAAGTACTGGGTCAGGTCGTTGGAGCCGACCGACAGGAAGTCCACTTGCCGCGCCAGTTCCTTGGTCTGGTACACCGCCGCCGGAATTTCGATCATCACGCCAATCGGCGGCATCGGTACGTCGCAGCCCTCGTCACGCACTTCGCCCCAGGCACGGTGGATCAGGTGCAGGGCTTCCTCCAGCTCGTGGGTGCCGGAAATCATCGGCAGCAGGATGCGCAGGTTGTTCAAACCTTCACTGGCCTTGAGCATGGCGCGGGTCTGCACCAGGAAAATTTCCGGGTGATCAAGGGTGACGCGAATGCCGCGCCAGCCGAGGAACGGGTTGTCTTCCTTGATCGGGAAGTACGACAGCGATTTGTCGCCGCCGATGTCCAGGGTTCGCATGGTCACCGGTTGCGGGTGGAACGCAGCCAGTTGTTCGCGATAGATCGCCAGTTGTTCCTTTTCGCTCGGGAAACGCTGATTGATCATGAACGGCACTTCGGTGCGGTACAGGCCTACGCCTTCGGCACCGCGCTTCTGCGCTCGCGCCACATCAGCCAGCAGGCCGGTGTTGACCCACAGCGGCATGCGGTGGCCATCGACCGTCACGCACGGCAGATCGCGCAGCGCATCCAGCCCCAGGGCCAGTTGTTTCTCTTCCTCGACCACCTCGGCGAACTGCTTGCGCAGCACGTCACTCGGGTTGGTGTAGACCTCGCCGTGGTAGCCGTCGACGATCATCTGGATGCCGTCGACCTTGGAGTACGGCAGGTCGACCAGGCCCATCACGGTCGGGATGCCCATGGCACGGGCGAGAATGGCGACGTGGGAGTTACCGGAACCGAGCACCGACACCAGGCCGACCAGCTTGCCTTCCGGCACCTCGCCGAGCATCGCCGGCGTCAGTTCTTCGCTGACCAGAATGGTGTTGTCGGGGTAGACCAGGGTTTGCTGGCGCTCTTCCTGCAAATAAGCCAGCAAGCGCCGACCGAGGTCCTTGACGTCCGAGGCACGCTCGCGCAGGTAGGCGTCGTCCATTAATTCGAAACGGTTGACGTGATCGGTGACCACCTGGCGCAACGCGCCCTGGGCCCACTGGCCGGTCTTGATCACGGTGGTGACTTCGCTGCCCAGCGCGGCATCGTCGAGCATCATCAGGTAGACGTCGAACAAGGCCCGCTCTTCCGGACGCAACTGCGTGGCGAGCTTGGCGGACAAGGTGCGCATGTCGGCGCGCACGCCTTCGATGGCAGTCTTGAACAGCCCGAGTTCGGCGTCGATGTCAGCGATGCTCTTGTCCGGCACCACGTCCAGATCAGCCGGGGGCAGCATGACCACCGCCGTACCGACCGCCGCACCCGGCGAACCCGGCACGCCGATGAACTTGGCTTCCTGGATACCTTTGCCCTGACGACCGAGGCCGCGGATCGAACCAGTGGCCTCAGCGTGGGCGATAACGCCGGCGAGCTGCGCGCTCATGGTCACGAGGAAGGCTTCTTCACCCTCATCGAACTGGCGGCGTTCTTTTTGCTGAATGACCAACACGCCGACGACGCGGCGGTGGTGAATGATCGGTGCCCCGAGGAATGAGGCGAAGCGCTCTTCACCGGTCTCGGCGAAGTAGCGGTAGCGCGGGTGGTCCGCAGCGTTTTCGAGGTTCAGGGGTTCTTCGCGCGTACCGACCAGGCCAACCAGACCTTCGTTGGGTGCCATGCTGACTTTGCCGATCGAGCGCTTGTTCAAGCCCTCGGTGGCCATCAGCACGAAGCGGTTGGACTCGGGGTCAAGCAGGTAGACCGAGCAGACCTCGCTGCCCATGGCCTCTTTGACGCGCAACACAATAATCCCCAACGCCGCCTTGAGATCCTTGGCGGAGTTAACTTCCTGGACGATCTTGCGCAGCGTATTGAGCATGGCTCGGGGTCGAACTCCGTCGTCAGTCGCGCGCTAAAAGGCGCGGGGCAAGCTCTTTGAGAGCGCGTCGATACACCTCGCGCTTGAATGTCACCACCTGGCCCAACGGATACCAATAGCTGACCCAGCGCCAGCCATCGAATTCCGGTTTACCGGTCAAATCCATCCGCACCCGCTGCTCGTTGGAGATCAGGCGCAGGAGAAACCATTTCTGTTTCTGGCCGATGCACAGCGGTTGGCTGTGGGTACGTACCAGACGTTGCGGCAAACGATAGCGCAACCAGCCCCGGGTGCAGGCGAGAATTTCAACATCTTCGCGTTCCAGGCCCACTTCTTCGTTCAGCTCGCGGTACAAGGCGTCTTCCGGCGTCTCTTCGGGGTTGATTCCCCCCTGCGGAAACTGCCAGGCATCTTGATTGATTCGGCGAGCCCATAGCACCTGGCCGGCGTCATTCGTCAGAATGATCCCGACATTGGGGCGAAAACCATCGGGGTCGATCACGGCAACAACCTCGCAAACGCATGTCGCCGCATTGTTCCACAAAGGTTGTGAAGGCGGCAACGAAGGTTCCTACCTTATGTGCACTCTTGTGAAAAGACCGTATTCTTGTCGCCTTTTTACTGACTTTTCAGCGGGTAACTGCAATGCGCCTGGCTTTATTCGATTTGGACAACACCCTTCTGGGCGGTGACAGCGATCACGCCTGGGGCGATTACCTGTGCGAGCGCGGCTTTCTCGACGCCGTCGCCTACAAGGCACGCAACGATGAGTTCTACCAGGATTACCTGGCCGGCAAACTGGATAACGCTGCTTATCTGAACTTCTGCCTGGAAGTGCTCGGCCGCACCGAAATGGCCACGCTGGATCAATGGCACAGCGACTACATGCGCGACTGCATCGAACCGATCATGCTGCCCAAGGCTATCGAGTTGCTGGCAAAACACCGCGCCGCCGGCGACAAACTGGTGATCATCACCGCCACCAACCGCTTCGTCACCGGGCCGATTGCCGTGCGCCTGGGCGTTGAAACCCTGATCGCCACCGAATGTGAAATGGTCGATGGCCGCTACACCGGGCGCAGCACCGACGTGCCGTGCTTCCGTGAAGGCAAGGTGACGCGCTTGAATCGCTGGCTGGAGGAAACCGGGTTTACGCTGGAAGACAGCTATTTCTATAGCGACTCGATGAATGATTTTCCGCTGCTGGAGCAGGTGACTAATCCGATAGCGGTCGATCCGGACCCTAATCTGCGGGCCGAGGCCGAGAAGCGGGGTTGGCCGGTAATCAGTCTGCGCGGCTAAAACCGCTATCGCGAGCAAGCTCGCTCCCACAGGGATCTCTGCCGAACACAAATTTTGTGAACTCCAGAAAAACCTGTGGGAGCGAGCTTGCTCGCGATGGGGTCGACCGGGTTTCAAGCCTTAAACAGGCTTGGCCCCCATCAGCCCGGCAATGGCCACAAGACAGACAAAACTGAACAACGCCAACGCAAAGGTGAATTTCCCCACACCACCCGGCGCCTTGCGCAGCTTGTTAAGCCGCACCAGCAACCAAAACCACGCCAGCGCCGCGACGGTGTACAGCACGCTGGACGCCAGCAACCAGGTCTGCCCCAACGGCCAGCCCACCAGATGCACCATCCACCAACCGGTGAACGGCATGCTCAGCAGCGCCAGGCCCATCAACAGCCAGATAAACACCCTTGGCCGCTGCAAGGTACGACTACCCGCCGTCGCGTCACCCTTGCGCCGCGCAAGCAAAACCCAGACGCCCAGACCCAGCGCACAAGCCAGTAGTACAACAGTTGCCACCATGTGCGCCGCTTTCAGGGCAGTTAACGTTTCCATTGTCAGATTTCCTTATTGCCTGCCCATCAGCGTAGCCGCTCAGCCAAGAAACAACTGATAGGCCGGGTTGTCGCTTTCATCCCAGTACGGGTAACCGATTTCTTCCAGCGCCGCCGGCACCAGGTGGCGCTCGTCGTGCGGCACTTGCAGGCCCGCGACGACCCGGCCATCCGCTGCGCCATGGTTGCGGTAGTGGAACATCGAGATGTTCCAGCGCCCGCCGAGCTTGTTGAGGAAGTTGAACAGCGCGCCCGGACGCTCCGGGAACTCGAAGCGCAGAATCACTTCATCGACCACATGCGCCGCACGCCCGCCCACCATGTGGCGGATGTGCAGCTTGGCCAGTTCGTTGTCGGTCAGGTCCAGCACCGGGAAACCTTGCTCGCTCAGGCTGGCGATCAGTGCGCTGCGCGGGTCGTTTTCCGGGTGCGTCTGCACGCCGACAAAGATGTGCGCTTCGCTGCCGGTGTTGTAGCGGTAGTTGAATTCGGTGATCTGGCGCTTGCCGATGGCTTCGCAGAACGCCTTGAAGCTGCCCGGCTTCTCGGGAATGGTCACCGCGATGATCGCTTCGCGGCCCTCGCCCAGCTCCGCACGCTCGGCAACGTGGCGCAGGCGATCGAAGTTGACGTTGGCCCCGGAGTCGATGGCCACGAAGGTCTGGCCGCTGACGCCGCGCTGCTCGACATACTTCTTGATCCCGGCCACGCCCAAGGCGCCGGCAGGTTCGGTGATCGAGCGGGTATCGTCGTAGATATCCTTGATCGCCGCGCAGATTTCGTCGGTGCTGACGGTGATCACTTCGTCGACATGATCTTTGCAGATGTCAAAGGTGTGCTGACCGATCTGGGCCACGGCAACACCGTCGGCGAAGAGGCCCACGGTCGGCAATACCACACGCTCGCCCGCCGCCATGGCGGCTTGCAGGCAATTGGAGTCATCCGGTTCGACGCCGATGATCTTGATGTCCGGGCGCAGGTACTTCACGTACGCCGCGATGCCGGCGATCAGCCCGCCACCGCCCACCGGGACGAAAATCGCATCCAGTGGCTGCGGGTGCTGGCGCAGAATCTCCATCGCCACGGTGCCCTGCCCGGCAATGGTGTGGGGGTCGTCGTACGGGTGAATGTAGACGTAGCCTTTTTCGTCAACCAGTTTCAGCGAGTACGCCAGGGCTTCCGGGAACGAATCGCCGTGCAGCACCACTTTGCCGCCACGGGAGCGCACGCCTTCGACCTTGATCTCCGGGGTGGTCTTGGGCATGACGATGGTCGCTTTCACGCCCAACACCTTCGCCGCCAGGGCCAGGCCCTGGGCATGGTTGCCCGCCGACGCGGTGACCACGCCGCGAGCGCGTTCTTCGTCGCTCAACTGGGTCAACTTGTTGTAGGCGCCGCGAATCTTGAACGAGAACACCGGCTGCAAGTCTTCGCGCTTGAGCCAAATGCTGTTGCCCAGCCGCTCAGAGAGCTGGCGGGCAGTCTGCAGCGGGGTTTCTACGGCAACGTCATAAACGCGCGAGGTGAGGATCTTTTTGACGTACTGTTCAAGCATCGGAAAGCATCACTGAGCGGGTTGGGCTGGACCAAGGAGTCTAACCCGCATTTTGGGCGGGCGACCACACTAAACAGGTGGTTTTAAGCCAGCGAAAAGATCGCAGCCTTCGGCAGCTCCTACAGGTGCGATCTTTTGACCTGCCAATCGGGCAATGACCTTCCCCGCCCCGAAGCCTATAATGCCGGCCTTTCGTCCCCTCCTCGGCACCTCGGAGCCCGCATGAACCAGGATCAACTCAAACAGGCAGTGGCTCAGGCCGCCGTCGACTTCATCCTTCCGAAACTCGACGACAAGAGCATCGTCGGGGTCGGCACCGGCTCCACCGCCAACTGCTTCATCGATGCCCTGGCCCAACACAAGGGTGCATTCGATGGCGCCGTCGCCAGTTCCGAAGCCACCGCCGCGCGCCTCAAGGGCCACAGCATTCCGGTGTACGAACTGAATACCGTCAGCGACCTGGAGTTCTATGTCGACGGCGCCGATGAGAGCGACGAGCACCTGAACCTGATCAAGGGCGGCGGCGCTGCCCTGACCCGCGAGAAGATTGTCGCGGCCGTGGCCAAGACTTTCATCTGCATCGCCGACGCCAGCAAACTGGTGCCGGTCCTCGGTACCTTCCCGTTGCCGGTGGAAGTGATCCCGATGGCCCGCAGCCACGTGGCCCGCGAGCTGGTGAAGCTCGGCGGCGACCCGGTTTACCGTGAGGGCGTGCTGACCGACAACGGCAACATCATCCTCGACGTGTTCAACATGCAGATCACCAATCCGGTGGAACTGGAGACGCAGATCAATGCGATCGTCGGTGTGGTCACCAACGGCTTGTTCGCGGCGCGCCCGGCGGATCTGTTGCTGCTGGGTACCAGCGAAGGTGTAAAAACCCTGCGCGCCGAGTAACCAAGACCGCCCACATTTTTGTGGGCAGATGAAAAAACCTGTGGGAGCGAGCTTGCTCGCTCCCACAGTGTTTTGTGGTGTTGATTAGAGCTGCGTTGGTTTCTTGAACACGTAAAACAGGTTCGGCTCACTCACCAGGTACAGCGTACCGTCGTCATCCATGGCGATCCCTTCCGCTTGCGGTACGTTTTTCTGCAAGCCGTGCTGCCCCTTGCTCAATGACACTGTGCTCAGCGGACGCCCATCCACATCCAGCTCCAGAATCAACCGCGACTCATCCGACAGCGCCAGCAAATGCCCGCTGCGCTCGTCGTATTGCAGGCTCGACAGGTCCCGCACGAACATCCCGGCATCACGCTTGGGGTCGTTGATCACGTGCACCGAGTAGGACTCTTCAGGATTGAAGCGCGGAAAACCGTGCACCTCGTAGATCAGCATCGGGTCGCGCTCCTTAGCCACGAACAGGCGCTTGCCCACCGAATCGTAAGCCAGGCCCTCGAAGCCCTTGTTGCTGACCATGTGCACGCCAACAGTCATCTGCTCCGCGTCTGTCGCATCGACGAAGACGGTGTCCTGCTGCAGATGAATCTTGATCAGCCGTTGCTGGCTTTCATCAGCGACCACATAGGTGTCGGCGCTGATGAACTCCACCGCCTCGGGATCGCCGAAACCGACCAATGCCACACGGCGCAAGATCCTGCCGTCGAGGGACAACTCGATCAACTCGCTTCGCTTATTGGTAACGGTGAACAGGCTTTTGCGCACCGGGTCATAGGTCAATGCTGAAACGTTGTCAACCTGGCCATCGATCACCTGCGCCTCGGTCACGACCTGATAATGGTCCAGTCCCATGGACCGGGAACTCACCGGCTGCCACAGCGCGTGCAGATTGAACCAGGCGCGCTCGAACAGGCGCTGGTACTGGCCAAGCGCAATCAACGCAATCAGCGAGACCACCGACAGGATCAGAATCAGGGATTTGAGGCGGGCAAATCGACGCATTCGGACGGGCTCAGGGTCAATACAGGCGGATGAAATATCACGCCTGTCTGAACTGCAGCTTAATGGCCGCTGGCCTTTTGCGTACAGGCAATCAGCGCAGGCGCTGGTTACTTCTGTTTTTCGAAGCGATAAAACAGATTCGGCTCACTCACCATGTACAGCGTGCCCGCTTCATCCATGGTCACGCCTTCGGCACGGGGAATGGTATTTTTCAGGCCGTTGAAGCCACGCAGCAGCGTAATGAAACTGACCTGCTCACCCTTCTTGTCCAGCTCCAGCAGCAGGTGCGAGTCGGCGGACAGCACCAGCATGTGGCCGGTCCGCGGGTCGATGGCCAGTGCCGACAGGTTGCGCATGTCCAGCGCATGACTGGCCAGCTTCAGCTTGTCGCCGGTAAGGACCTTGCCGTCACCTTTCCAGGCAAACAATGCCGGCGGGCGCTCTTCGCCCAGCAGCAGCTGCTGATTGCGCTGATCCCAGGTGACACCCTCAAAGGCCTTGTTCTGGTCTTTGGAAGGCCCGAGGTCGTATGTCGGGAAATCGGTGATGTTCAGTTCGCGGGTGTCGGCATCGACCTTGACGATGGCGATCAGGTGGTCGCGCTCATCGACAATCGCCAGTCGGCCGGCGCCCAGCACGGTGACGCCTTCAGGGTTGCTCCAGCCGACCAATGGCATTTTGCGCAGCACATCGCCCTGCAAGTTCAATTCGACCAGAAACGGGTTCTTGCCCATGACCGAAAACAGGGTCTTGGTCTGGGGGTCGTAGGACAGATCCGATGCTTCATCCTTCTCCATGCCCGGCAACGGCTTCGCATCGATCACCGCGCGGTAGTCCGGAAGCCAGATACTGGCCTGACGCTCGGCCGGGCTCTTGAATTGCTCTTTCACCCAGAGCACGCCCCGCGCATCCCAATGCATGGCAAACGCAACACCGTAGGCGACGACGGCCACCAGCAGAAGCCAGGTGTGCCAACGCAGGGCGAAGCGCGAGCGGCGGGCAGGTTTAAGCGTGGAAAGCGGAGGAGTGGCCATCGGAGAATGCATTCCAGAAATTCAGGCTAGGGGTAATAGCACAGTTTGGGGCCGGCTCAGAGGCCAACAGCCCTGAAATTATCCAGACCGGATGTGAAAAAAACGGGAAATGACAGGGTGAGCCTTTTACAGGCCACGACAAAACCAATGTGGGAGCGAGCTTGCTCGCGATAGCGGTCCGTCTTCAACATATCTGCTGACTGACGCGGCCTCATCGCGAGCAAGCTCGCTCCCACAGGGTTTGGCGGTGTCCGGACTAGCGAACGCTGCTGGTGAAACTGCTGGCGCCCGGCAATTCCAGAACGATCTCGTCACCGACATTCAGCGGACCAACGCCCACTGGCGTACCGGTGAGGATCACGTCCCCGGCCTGCAACGAGAAGCAGCCGGCCATGTGCTGGATCATCGGCACGATCGGGTTGAGCATGGCGCTGCTGTTACCGTCCTGGCGCACTTCGCCGTTGATGGTCAGGCGGATTCCGATGTCGGTCAGGTCGGCAAACGTGCTGCCGGACACGAACGGTGCAATCACTGCCGCGCCGTCGAAGGACTTGGCGATTTCCCAGGGCAGGCCTTTGGATTTCAGCTCGGCCTGCTTGTCCCGCAGGGTCAGGTCCAGGGCTGGAGCGAAACCGGAGATGGCGTCGAGCACTTCTTCACGGCTCGGTTTGGTCGACAACGGCTTGCCGATCAAGACCGCGATTTCCGCTTCGTAATGCACCGAACCGCGCTCGGTCGGAATGCTGAAACCACCATCCAGCGGCACCACGCAACTGCCCGGCTTGATGAACAGCAGTGGCTCGGTCGGCACCGGATTATCCAGTTCCTTGGCGTGTTCGGCGTAGTTACGGCCGATGCACACCACTTTCCCCAGCGGGAAGTGAATGCGCGTACCGTCGACATACTGGTGCTGATAGCTCATTACCGACTCCTGCTTCGTTGGCTCTTAAAGTTCGAAAATCAAACAGCGAAAATCTTGCCCGGGTTCATGATGCCGTTCGGGTCGAACACTGCCTTGACCGCTTTCATGTACTCGATCTCAACCGGGGAACGGCTGTAGGTCAAGTAATCGCGCTTGGTCATGCCCACGCCGTGCTCGGCGGAGATCGAACCGTTGTACTTCTCGACGGTTTCGAACACCCACTTGTTGACGGTGGCGCACTTGGCGAAGAACTCGTCCTTGCTCAGGTTATCCGGCTTGAGGATGTTCAAGTGCAGGTTGCCGTCGCCGATGTGGCCGAACCAGACGATTTCGAAGTCCGGGTAGTGTTCGCCAACGATCGCGTCGATCTCCTTCAGGAACGCCGGGACTTTCGATACGGTGACCGAAATATCGTTCTTGTACGGCGTCCAGTGGGAAATGGTTTCGGAGATGTATTCGCGCAGCTTCCACAGGTTCTGCAGCTGGGTTTCACTCTGGCTCATCACGCCGTCCAGAACCCAACCCTGCTCGACGCAGTGCTCGAAGGTTTCCAGGGCGTGGTTGGCGACTTCTTCGGTGGTCGCTTCGAACTCCAGCAGCGCGTAGAACGGGCAATCGGATTCGAACGGCGCCGGGACATCGCCACGGGCCATGACTTTGGCCAAGGCCTTGTCGGAGAAGAATTCGAAAGCGGTCAGGTCAAGCTTGCTCTGGAAGGCGTGCAGCACCGGCATGATCGAATCGAAATCGGCGGTGCCGAGGACCATCGCGGTGAGGTTTTTCGGCGCGCGGTCCAGGCGCATGGTCGCTTCGACCACGAACCCGAGGGTGCCTTCGGCGCCGATGAACAGCTGACGCATGTCGTAGCCGGTGGCGTTCTTGATCAGGTCGCGGTTCAGTTCCAGCACGTCGCCCTTGCCGGTGACGACTTTCATGCCGGCCACCCAGTTGCGGGTCATGCCGTAGCGAATCACCTTGATCCCGCCGGCATTGGTGCCGATATTGCCGCCAATCTGGCTCGAACCTGCCGAAGCGAAGTCCACCGGGTAGTACAGGCCTTTTTCTTCGGCGACGTTCTGCAGATGCTCGGTGACCACGCCCGGCTGACAAACGGCCGTGCGGTCGGTGAGATTCACGTCGAGGATCTGGTTCATGTAGTCGAACGACACGACCACTTCGCCATTGGCCGCCACGGCAGCGGCGGACAACCCGGTACGACCGCCGGATGGCACCAGCGCCACCTTGTGTTTATTGGCCCACAGGACAATGGCCTGGACCTGCTCGGTGGTCTTGGGGAACACGATGGCGGTCGGGGCCGGGGCGAAATGCTTGGTCCAATCCTTTCCGTAAGCATTCAGGGAGTCGGCATCGGTCAGCACCTTGCCAGGCTCAACCAGGGTCTTCAGCTCTTCAATCAGGGCAGGATTGGTCATCGACAGAACTCTCGAACAATTCATGGTCATCCTGAGAACGCTTCACGTCGCAGGAATGAGTGTTTAGCGGGGTGCATATGCTAGCATAACGACCCCGCAGGATAGTGCCCAAGGGCTGTTCTGCGGTGACGGCTTTCCTGCCGTGCGGGTCAGCTCCGGGCTGCTCCCTTTCCTGCCATTTTTCTCCGGGATACAGGTTTACGCAGATGAGCAAGACTTCTCTCGATAAGAGCAAGATCAAGTTCCTTCTTCTCGAAGGCGTCCACCAATCGGCTGTCGACGTCCTCAAGGCGGCGGGCTACACCAGCATCGAGTACCTCACTGGTTCTCTGCCGGAAGCCCAGCTCAAGGAAAAGATCGCTGATGCTCACTTCATCGGCATTCGCTCCCGCACTCAACTGACCGAAGAGATCTTCGATCACGCGAAGAAGCTCGTGGCTGTAGGGTGTTTCTGCATCGGCACCAACCAGGTCGACCTGGACGCTGCCCGCGAACGCGGTATCGCCGTGTTCAACGCGCCGTACTCCAACACCCGTTCCGTAGCGGAGCTGGTGCTGGCCGAAGCGATCCTGCTGCTGCGCGGCATCCCTGAGAAGAACGCTTCCTGCCACCGTGGCGGCTGGATCAAGAGCGCGGCCAACTCTTTCGAAATCCGTGGCAAGAAGCTGGGTATCGTCGGTTACGGTTCGATCGGTACTCAACTGTCGGTCCTGGCGGAAGGCCTGGGCATGCAGGTGTACTTTTACGACACCATCACCAAACTGCCATTGGGTAACGCTACTCAGGTAGGCAACCTGCACGAACTGCTGGCGATGTCCGACATCGTTTCGCTGCACGTACCGGAAACCGCCGCCACCCAGTGGATGATGGGCGAGAAAGAAATCCGCGCTATCAAGAAAGGCGGCATCCTGATCAACGCCGCCCGCGGCACCGTGGTCGAACTGGACCACCTGGCTGCTGCCATCAAGGACAAGCACCTGATCGGCGCGGCCATCGACGTATTCCCGGTGGAGCCACGCTCCAACGACGAAGAGTTCGAAAGCCCGCTGCGTGGCCTGGACAACGTGATCCTGACCCCGCACATCGGTGGTTCCACCGCTGAAGCCCAGGCCAACATCGGTCTGGAAGTGGCGGAAAAACTGGTGAAGTACAGCGACAACGGTACTTCGGTATCGTCCGTGAACTTCCCGGAAGTGGCCCTGCCGGCTCACCCTGGCAAGCACCGTCTGCTGCACATCCACGAGAACATCCCGGGTGTGATGAGCGAGATCAACAAGGTCTTCGCCGAAAACGGCATCAACATCTCCGGTCAGTTCCTGCAGACCAACGAGAAGGTCGGCTACGTGGTAATCGACGTCGACGCCGAGTACTCGGACCTGGCGCAAGAGAAGCTGCAACACGTCAACGGCACCATCCGTAGCCGTGTGTTGTTCTGATCACGACCTGAGCAACAAAAAAGGGAGCCTTCGGGCTCCCTTTTTCATTCACGCAACAACGTTACTTGACGTTGACGGTGATCTTCTCGGAAACGATCGGCGGATCGAACGGCATGTGGTTGCTATCGCCCAGTTCAAGCTGCAAGGTGTGTTTGCCCGGCGTGAGCGTTATTTCAGCCTGGGTCTGCGCACCGCCGAAATGCAGGTGGTTGGCATCCTTGGGGATCGGTGCACCGGCGGCTGGTAGCTCATCGACGTCGATCAGCACGTGGTGATGACCAGTGTTCTTGGTGGTATCGCCCGCTGGTGCCAGGGCAATGTTCTCGACCGCGAACTTGACGACGACTGTCTGTGGAATCGTCGCACCGTCCGTGGGAGAAACAATGGACACTTCGGCGCCTTTCGGAGCCGGCGTTGCAGCACTGGCCAGCACCGAAACACCCATCAACAGGCCAGCCAAAGCAGCACGTGACATAAAGGTTTTCATTCTCTTCTCCAGTTTTTCCGTAAAATTCGCGTGGCCATGACAACTTCATGGCCATTCGTTGTCGAAGGCACTCGACAACCATAGCAAAGCGAGCCTGAATCAGAGGGTCGCGATAATAAATTCAAAGGAGTGACCATGCGCTTTCTGCCTGGCCTGATCTGCCTGCTACCCCTTCTGAGCCCTTTGGCTCACGCCGAACTGATTGATGACATCAACGACCGGGGCGAATTGCGTATTGCCGTTGAAGCCAACTCCCCCCCATTCAATTTCAAGGATGACGACAAACTCACCGGTTTCGAAGTCGAACTGGGCCAGTTGCTGGCAAGTGAACTCGATGTCCGGGCCGACTTTGTCGTCACCGACGGCAGCGACCTGCTGACCGGTGTCGAAAGCGGCAAATACGACATCGCCATCAACCACATCGCAGTGACCCCGGACCTCCAGGATCGTTTCGACTTCAGCGAACCTTACGTTCAAACCCATACGCAATTGATCGCGCAGAAAGAAGAGCCTCGCTCCATTCTGCTGGTGCAGTCGTTGACAGAAGAGAAGCCCAAAGCCAACCCGGCCGTGAGCCTGGCGATTCCGTTTCAGAAGGGTAATCCGGCGTTCCATGCCAGCCTGGAAAACGCGTTGCAGCGAATCAAGGATGATGGGCGACTGCAAGCGCTGGAGCAGAAGTGGTTGGGGGCGGATGCGGGTGTGGTGCCGAAGCTGCAGAACTGAAGTAAATGCAGAACCTGTGGGAGCGAGCTTGCTCGCGATGAGGCCAGTCCAGTCAACATTGATGTTGGATGTCAGGCCGCCATCGCGAGCAAGCTCGCTCCCACAGTGTCTTGTGTCGCTCGTTAATCGAGTGTTGCCAATGCCTGCGCCGCTTGCGGCAACTCCAGCTCACTGAACACCTGCACCCCGTGGCGCTTGAGTAGCGCCGCCGTCACGCCCTCGCCACTGACCTTCACGCCACTGAACGTCCCGTCATAGGTCAGCAGATTGCCGCAGGACGGGCTGTTGGCCTTGAGGACAGCGATGCGGATGCCATGCTTTTGTACCAGCTCCAGTGCCTGGTACGCCCCCGACAGAAACTGCGCGCTGACGTCCTCGCCCTCGGTAGTGATCACCAACGCCTTGCCATCGAGGACTTGTGCGCCCTGCCCGCCAGGGATTTCCGCCGCCGCCCGTGGCGTTGGCAAACCACCGGCCACCTCCGGGCACAACGGCACGACCCGACCCTCATCTAGCCACTGCTGAAGCTGATCGAACGGCCCACTGGCCCCGCCGTCGTAACGGACGCGATGGCCCAACAGGCAGCGGCTGACGAGAATTTTCTGCATGATCAGAACGGCTCGTTGCCGCGCCGGCGGAACCAGCCGGTCAGCGATAGGCGATCCCGGGTCGCGGGCAGGACTTCGTGGGGAACCTCACCGGAGAGAAACACCACCAGGCAGCCACCGATAGGCTGCACGTCGTGGACGCGATCATTGTCGAGGTACATGCGCAACTGGCCGCCGTGTTCGGGAAGCCAGGCGTCATTGAGGTAAACCACCGCCGAAACCATGCGCCGATCGTCATCGCGAAAGCGGTCGACGTGCTTCAGGTAAAGCGCACCGGGCGGGTACATCGCAAAATGGCTTTCGAAATCCTCCAGGCCGAGAAACAGACCGCGATTGATCGCCTCGCGCAGGCTGTCCATCAAACTCAGGTAGCTGTCGCAAGCCTCGGCCTGGCCGGGGTCGATCCACTGGATATGGTCGCCACGAATCCCTTCGCGGATCTCCGATGACGGCCCGCGACCCACGGCGGCCGGAGCCAGTTCACCCTCGGCAGCACGCTTGCGACACTCGGCCGCCAGCGCTTGGGTCAGATCCAGAGGCAGGAAAATATTCTGCTGCGACCAACCGTGCTCGGCCAGATCGTCGACGATTCGTAACAGCAGCGGGTGATCAGAGGATATTTGCATGCCGCGCATAGTATTCCTGTGCCCGGAAATCCGACAGAGCCGCGCGGCGGGTTGATACGAATTCTCGACAAGTACGGATGCCGCACGGAGAATAGTCGCCTGCTGACTGGAGTCCCTATGCGCCGTTTGCTTTTATCACTGCTGATGTTCTGCGTTTTGCCCGCCTGGGCAGACGGCCACGACCAGTTGTACAAGGTCGCCGGCTGGCCGGAACAACGCGCGCATTTCAACGACGCCCTCTCGGCCGCTCAGCAACGCTACCAGGGCAGCCTGCCACCGGCAGTGTTTCAGGCACTGGTCAATAACAGCAATCAGCGTTTTTCCGCCCAGGCCGTGGACCAGCGCGCCGAAGCACAATTGCGCAAGAACCTCGCCAACCCCAAACCCGCGCTGACGTTTTTCCAGTCGCCACTGGGCAAGAAAATCGTCGCCGCCGAGCTGCTGGCGACCCGTCGCGACCAACTGGCGAAAAACGCCAAGGGTCTGCCGAAGATGCAGGCCAGCGACAGCCGCATGCTGATCATCGGCCATTTGGCACAAGCCCTGCCCGCACGCGAGGCCGGCGCGGAAGTCAGCCTGGCGATTGCTGGCGTCGCTGCGGACAGTTTGAGCTCGATGATCCCGGGGCTGCTCGGTGCCGGTCAGGCCCAGGGCATGTTGAACGGACAACGTCAGCGACTGATGGATCAGATCGGCAGCGACCTCAACAACACGCTGTTGTACGTCTATCGCGACCTGTCGGACGACGAGCTGGAAGAGTTCGCGACCTTTGCCGAATCGACGGAAGGCCAGGCTTATTATCAGGCCGCATTGGCTGCGATTCGGGCGGGGTTGGCGGTGGGGCAGAGCAATTCGAATCTGCCCCAGTGATGTTTAGCGCCAGATAGATCGCTATCGCGAGCAAGCTCGCTCCCACAGGTTTTGTGTTGATCGCAAAATTGTGGGTTTACACCGCCCCCCCTGTGGGAGCGAGCTTGCTCGCGATGGGGCCAGAACAGGCACTAGGGATTGCGCCCCTTCATCCGCCTGGTCAAAAACCCGAAATACTCCTCTCGCATCACCAGCGTCTCATTCGCCAGATGATGCCGTGCCTCGGGCAGCATCAGCACCTGCGGCCGATCAAACTTGCCCCGCAACACTTCCAGGTTGTGCTCCCAATCCACCGTCATGTCGGCCTGCCCCTGCACGATCAACGGCCGGCGGCTACTCATGGGCGCGGCCTCAATGCGTTTGATCCAGCGCGCCAATGCTCCCACCCAAGCTGTTGGCAGACGCAGCGGCTGCAACGGATCGGCTTGCAGGAACGGCAGAAAGGCCGGGTCGTTGGAGTTCTCGCTGAAGCGCCGGGCGATGGCTTTGACGAAAGGCTTGAGCAGGTAGTAACTCAGTTGCGACCAACCCCATGCCCGCGGCCGCACCAGTGGCGACAGCAGAATCACCTGGCCCTGGGCCGGGCTGTTCACCCCCGCATTCAACACATGATCGATCACGATCGCCCCGCCGGTGCTCTGCCCGCACAGGTGCCACGGCTGTGGCAAGTCGAGGGATTGCGCCTCGCTGAACAAGCCTTGCAACGCGTCCTGATACTCGGCGAAATCCTTGATGCTCGCCCGTTCGCCGCTGGATAGCCCATGCCCCGGCAAGTCGCAGGCAATCACCGCAAAGCCCTGATCCAGCGCCCACTCGATCACATGCCGGTAGAGCCCGGTGTGGTCGTAGAAACCGTGGATGACAAACAGCGTCGCCTTGGCTCGCTCAGGCCACCAGAACTGGCTGACCAGCTCATAACCATCGACTTCGAATCGCCCAAGGCCGCTGCGCACCTGACGCTGCGCAAAATCCAGCCCGTAGAATCGCTGATAAGCCTGCGCCTGCGCTGACAACGGCTGCCCGGCCGCCAATGGCAGCAGGCTTGCACGTAGAAGATCAGGGTCGAAGGTAGCCGGCATGGACGATTCCAGAACGTGAAACGGACTTTATAGGCCTGCGATATTCATCTGTCGCGGCAAGCATGGCAAGCTAGCCGACCTTCGAGGATTGAACCGATGCGCTCGCCCTTTCGCGCCACATTGTTTGCCAGCCTGCTCGCCGTAGTGTGTGCCGGCGCATTGTGGGCGGCCTACGACTGGTTCCAGGGGCGTTACCTGCGGGCGTTCAGCGAGCACACCGCGATGTTTTCCGGCGACCCGCTGCGCCTTCCCGAATCCCTCGCCGGCCCTGGCGCCATCCGCCTGGTGCACTTCTGGGACCCGGCCTGCCCGTGCAATGTCGGCAATCAACAACACCTGACCGAACTGGTCGAGCGCTACGTTCCCCATGGCGTGGAATTCTATGCCGTGCAAAAATCCGGCAGCCACGGCCAGTTGCCGAGCACCTTGAGCAGCCTCAAATCCATCGACATCCTGCCCGGCTCCGAACAGATCCCCGCCAGCCCGGCCGTGGCGATCTGGGATCGCAGCGGCAAACTGGCGTACTTCGGCCCCTACAGCGAAGGCCTGACCTGCAACTCCAGCAACAGCTTTATCGAACCGATCCTGCAAGCGCTGGATGAAGGCCGTGCCGTGAGTGCCACGCACACACTGGCCGTGGGGTGTTACTGCCCGTGGCCTGTCGATCCAGCGAAGTAGGCAAAGACCCGCAATAAGAATCCCTCCTACGGGCGATGCGCCAAATCGGCGCGCCGTGTTACACAGTGGCGCCAGGAATCACAATAACAACAAGGAGTCTCCATGAAACGCAGCCTGACCGCTCTCGCTCTGCTGATCGTCATGCTGGCCGCCGGGGCCGGCTGGTACCTCTACAGCAAGCAGCCGTCACGCCAGGGCATGGTGGAACTGCAACACCTGCAAGGCTCCGTCAGCGTGCGCTACGACGAGCGCGGCGTCCCGCACATCCGCGCCGAAAACGAAACCGACCTGTACCGCGCCCTCGGCTACGTCCATGCCCAGGACCGCCTGTTCCAGATGGAAGTCCTGCGTCGTCTGGCCCGTGGCGAGCTGGCTGAAGTGCTCGGGCCGAAACTGCTCGACACCGACAAACTGATGCGCAGCCTGCGCATTCGCGAA
This sequence comes from Pseudomonas sp. P1_F7, assembly GCF_056405655.1. Taxonomy (NCBI): domain Bacteria; kingdom Pseudomonadati; phylum Pseudomonadota; class Gammaproteobacteria; order Pseudomonadales; family Pseudomonadaceae; genus Pseudomonas; species Pseudomonas sp. P1_F7. The sequence continues at coordinate 112,042 of NZ_JBFUBR010000014.1, read as the reverse complement.
CGCGCCGAAACCTACTTCGCGAACCTCGACAAGCAGTCGCCCTCCTTCATTGCCATGCAAGCCTATCTGGACGGCATCAACCAGTATCAGGACAGCCACGCCAAACCCGTGGAGTTCGATGTGCTGGGCATTCCAAAACGCCCGTTCACGGCCCAGGACACCATCAGTATCGCCGGCTACATGGCGTACAGTTTTGCCGCGGCATTTCGTACCGAACCCTTGCTGACATTCGTGCGCGATCAACTGGGGCCCGAATACCTGAACATCTTCGATCTCGACTGGCAGCCTAAAGGCGTGCTCAACGGGACCGGCACCACCTTGGCCAGCGCCGACTGGAAAGACCTCAACGCCCTCGCCCGCCTGAGCGAACAAGCCTTGGCCGACAACGGCCTGCCACAGTTCGAGGGCAGCAACGCCTGGGTCGTCGCAGGCAGCCGGACCCAAAGCGGCAAGCCACTGCTGGCGGGCGATCCGCATATCCGTTTTTCCGCGCCGTCGGTGTGGTACGAAGCGCACCTCTCGGCACCCGGCTTTGAACTCTACGGCCACTATCAAGCCTTGATGCCGTTTGCGTCGCTGGGCATGAACCTCGACTTCGGCTGGAGCATCACCATGTTCCAGAACGACGACCTCGACCTGATCGCCGAGAAGGTCAACCCGGACAACCCCAATCAGGTCTGGTATCGCGGCAAGTGGGTGGATATGACGACCAGCGAGCAGCAGATCGCGGTTAAGGGCCAGGCACCATTCACCCTGGTGTTGCGTCAGTCGCCCCACGGCCCGATCGTCAACGATGCCTTGGGCAGCGGCGCCGGCAAGACACCGATTGCCATGTGGTGGGCGTTTCTCGAAAGCCAGAACCCGATCCTGGAGGGCTTCTACCAGCTCAATCGCGCCGACACCCTGGCCAAGGCCCGCAGTGCCGCGGCAAAAATCCAGGCACCGGGCCTGAACGTTGTCTGGGCCAATGCCAAGGGCGACATCGGCTGGTGGGCGGCGGCGCAATTGCCTAAACGTCCGGCGGGTGTACGCCCGTGGTTCATCCTCGACGGCAGCACCACCGAGGCGGACAAGGACGGCTTCTACCCGTTCAGCGCCAACCCACAGGAAGAAACCCCGGCGCGGGGCTACATCGTCTCGGCCAACTTCCAGCCGGTGTCGCCGACCGGCATGGAGATTCCCGGCTACTACAACCTTGCCGATCGCGGCCAGCAGCTCAATCGCCAGCTCAGCGACAAAGCGGTCAAATGGGACTTGGAAAACAGCCAGAAGCTGCAACTGGGCACCACCACCGCCTACGGCCCGCGCCTGTTGGCACCGCTGTTGCCAGTATTGCGCGAAGTGGTGAGCGATCCTGCCGAACTCAAACTGGTGGAGCAACTGGCCCAGTGGCAAGGCGATTACCCCCTCGACTCGACCAGCGCCACGCTGTTCAACCAGTTCCTGTTCAACCTGGCTGACGCGACGATGCACGATGAGCTGGGTAACGACTTCTTCGAAACGCTTCTCTCGACCCGGGCGATCGACGCCGCGCTCCCCCGCCTGGCCGCCACTGCCGATTCACCGTGGTGGGACAACCGCAATACCCTCGACAAGGAAACCCGTGCCGATACGGTGAAGGCCGCCTGGCAAGCCAGCCTCGCGCACCTCAAGAGCACCCTCAGCGAAGACGCCTCGCAATGGCAGTGGGGCAGCGCGCACACGTTGACCCATGGCCATCCGCTGGGGCAGCAGAAGCCGCTGGACCGGATCTTCAACGTCGGCCCCTTCGCCGCACCCGGCACCCATGAAGTGCCGAACAACCTTTCGGCGAAGATCGGCCCGGCACCCTGGCCTGTCACCTACGGCCCTTCGACCCGGCGCCTGATCGACTTCGCCGACCCGGCCCACAGCCTGACCGTCAACCCGGTCGGCCAGAGCGGCGTGCTGTTCGACAATCACTACGATGATCAGGCCGAGGCCTACATCGAGGGGATGTACTTCCAGGCGCATCTCAATGATGAAGAGGTCACGGCCAATACCCGCAGTACGTTGAAGCTGTTGCCGGCGCGGGCTGCGCCATAGATTTTTGCTGGCCGGGCTGGCCTCATCGCGAGCAAGCTCGCTCCCACAGGGATCTTTGTTGATCACAGATTTTGTGAACACCAGAAAAACCTGTGGGAGCGAGCTTGCTCGCGATGGGGCCCTGAAAGGCTCCCACAAATTCAGCTCAAACCATCGCCGCAAAGTTCAGCCTGAACTGCTGCGGCGTCACCCCCAATCGGCGGTTGAACACACTGCGCATGTGCTGGGCATCGCGAAAGCCGCATTGATAGGCCACGGTCTTGAGCGGCGCGCGGGTGCTTTCGAGCATCACCCGCGCCGCATCGACCCGCGCGCGCTCGACGAACTCGGCCGGGGTGATTTTCGCTTCCCTGGCGAACACCCGGGAGAAGTTGCGCGCGCTCATGTTGGCGGCATTGGCCAGGTCGGCGATGGTCAGGTCGCCCGTCAGGTTGGCCAGCACGTAATGCTGCACCATTGCCACCGCCGAATCCGTTTCGGCGTGGGGCGTGAGGAACGGGCTGAATTGCGATTGCCCGCCCGAACGCTGGGTGAACACCACCAGCCGCTTGGCAACGCTCAGCGCCACTTCCGGCCCGTGATCCCGACCCAATAGATACAACGACAGGTCGATCCCCGCGGTGACCCCGGCCGAGGTGAACAGCTCGCCGTCCTCAACATACAGTCGATCCGCTTCCACCCGGGACGAGGGGCACAGCGCCGCCAGATCCGATGCGTCCTGCCAATGCGTGGTGACCGTGCGCCCCTCCAGCAACCCCGCCCGGGCGAGCATAAACGCTCCATTGCAGATCGAGCCGAAGCGCTTGGCCCGCGCACAGGCATCGCGCAACCAGCCATCGAATGCCATGCCGAAATCCATGAACGGCAACTGCGGCCCGCCCGCCACCAGCAACAGGTCATATGGCTCCAGCGCTTCGCTGAAATACCGATGAGCATTGAGTGCCAACCCGTTGGAGCACGCCATCATCCCGCGCTCGACACCGATCACCTCCAGCCGGTAGTGATCCTGCGCAGCAAGAAAACTATTAGCCTCGGAAAACACATCCATGGGGCCGGTGACGTCCAGAGACTGGACGCCGGCGAACACCACGATGGCAACGGTTTTACTCATGGTTCGAAGCCCCTCTCATGGCACTGATTGCAACGCTCCTACAGGGTCTGCATGCACCCTAGCCAATCCACCCCCAACAAGCGAGGTTGGCGCGATATGAATGCTTATTGGCCGGGATTGCAGCCATGGATTGATTGTCCCGCTTCGGGGGCCGGAACAGACTGAGACCCTCAGCGCCGCCAAGGCGTTCACGACGAGGAAAACTCCATGAGCACCACCATCGCCGGCATCAGGATCCCCGACAGCGCGCTGGCCAAGGCCACCACCGAATACATCCGCGACATCGAGTCCGACCTGCTCTACCACCACTCGCGCCGGGTCTTCCTGTTCGGTGCACTGAGCGGTGAGCGCAAGCAACTGGCCTACAACCCCGAGCTCTTGTACGTTGGCGCGATGTTCCATGACCTGGGCCTGGTGCAAGGTCACCGCAGCGACAACGAGCGCTTCGAAGTCGATGGCGCCAACGCCGCCGCGGCGTTTCTCAAGCCCTACGGACTGAGCGATGACGATATCGAACAGGTCTGGCTATCGATTGCCCTGCACACCACGCCCGGCGTGCCTCAGCACTTGCGGCCCACCGTGGCGCTGGTAACGGCGGGCGTCGAGATGGACGTGCTGGGCATGGACTACGCGGCGTTTTCCAGCGTGCAGCGCGAAGCGGTGGTGCATGCGCATCCACGGGGCGAGGGATTCAAGGAGTGCATCATCTGCGCGTTTGCCGACGGCTTGCGCCATCGTCCGCAGACCACGTTCCAGTCAACATCGATGTTGAATGTCAGTCCGCTATCGCGAGCAAGCTCGCTCCCACAGGGGGGTCGGGTAGACCACAAAACCGTGGCCAACCCTATTGCAGACTCAAGCCGCTTCCGGTGCCTGTGCGCGACGCACGTCCGGTTGCTTCCACGAGTCGGCTGCCGCTTCTTCGATCGCCTGCTGGATCGCACGACGACGGCTTTCTTCGGCGCGACGGCTGAAGAACCAGACCAGGAAGGTCACGATCGACACTGCCAGCAGGATCAGGCTGGCCACGGCGTTGATCTCGGGTTTAACCCCCAGACGTACCGCCGAGAACACTTCCATCGGCAGGGTCGTGGAACCCGGGCCCGACACGAAGCTCGCCAGCACCAGGTCATCGAGGGACAACGCGAAGGACATCATACCGCCCGCTGCCAGCGACGGCGCGATCATCGGGATGGTGATCAGGAAGAACACCTTCCACGGTTTCGCACCGAGGTCCATGGCCGCCTCTTCGATGGACAGGTCCAGCTCACGCAGACGTGCCGAGACCACCACCGCCACATAGGCCGCACAGAACGTGGTGTGAGCGATCCAGATGGTGACGATGCCGCGTTCCTGCGGCCAGCCGATCATCTGCGCCATGGCCACGAACAGCAGCAACAGCGATAGACCGGTGATTACCTCAGGCATCACCAGCGGCGCAGTCACCAGGCCACCGAACAGGGTACGACCCTTGAAGCGGGTGATGCGGGTCAGGACGAACGCTGCCAATGTACCCAGTGCCACCGCCGCCACTGCCGTGTAGCAGGCGATTTCCAGCGAGCGCACCACCGAGCCCATCAGTTGCGAGTTGTCGAGCAGGCCGACGTACCACTTGATCGACCAGCCACCCCACACCGTTACCAGCTTGGAGGCGTTGAACGAGTAGATCACCAGGATCAGCATCGGCAGGTAGATGAACAACAGACCCAGTACCAGCATCAGGCTGGAGAAACGGAAGCGCTTCATTCTTTACCCTCCATTTCCTTGGCCTGACTGCGGTTGAACAGGATGATCGGCACAATCAGGATCGCCAGCATCACCACCGCCAGGGCAGACGCCACCGGCCAGTCACGGTTGTTGAAGAACTCTTGCCAGAGCACTTTACCGATCATCAGGGTTTCCGGACCGCCGAGCAGTTCCGGGATCACGAACTCGCCCACCACCGGGATGAACACCAGCATGCAGCCGGCGATGATGCCGTTTTTCGACAGCGGCACGGTGATTTTCCAGAAACTGTTGAAGGTGCTCGAACCCAGGTCCGATGCAGCTTCCAGCAGGCTCTGGTCGTGCTTCACCAGGTTGGCGTACAGCGGCAGGATCATGAACGGCAGGTAGGAATAAACCACGCCGATATAGACCGCCAGGTTGGTGTTGAGGATCTGCAGCGGCTCGTCGATCCAACCCATGCTCATCAGGAAACCGTTGAGCAGGCCGTTGTTGCTGAGGATGCCCATCCACGCATAAACGCGGATCAGGATCGCGGTCCAGGTCGGCATCATGATCAGCAACACCAGTACCGTCTGCAGTTCCTTGCGGGCAACGGAGATGCCGTAGGCCATCGGGTAGCCGATCAGCAGGCAGAGGATGGTGCTGAACAGCGCCATCTTCAACGAGCCGAGGTAAGCGGCGATGTACAACTCGTCACCGGCCAGCATCGCGTAGTTGCCCAAGTTAAGCAGCAACTGCAGCTTTTGCTCGGCGTAGCTGTAGATTTCGGTGTATGGCGGAATGGCCACGTCCGCTTCGGCGAAGCTGATCTTCAGTACGATGAAGAACGGCAGCATGAAGAACAGGAACAACCAGATGAAGGGAACCCCGATGACCATTTGACGGCCACCGGGAATTATTCGATTGAGTCGACGTTTGAATTTGCGCATGTTCATGAGCGAAGCACCACGCCGCTGTCGTCTTCCCAGTACACGTAGACCTGATCACCCCAGGTCGGGCGCTGCCCGCGACGTTCGGCGTTGGCCACGAACGACTGCACCAGCTTGCCGCTTGGCAGTTCGACGTAGAACACCGAGTGCCCGCCCAGGTAGGCGATGTCGTGCACCTTACCGCTCGACCAGTTGTACTGGCAGGTCGGCATGTCGGCGGTGACCAGCAGTTTTTCCGGACGGATCGCGTAGGTGACCGACTTGTCCTGCACCGAAGTGCTGATGCCGTGGCCAACGTAGATCTGACGATCCAGGTCTTTGCAGGTAATGATCGCGTGGCCTTCGGCGTCGTCGATCACTTCGCCTTCGAAGATGTTCACGTTACCGATGAATTCGCAGACCAGGCGACTGGTCGGGGTTTCGTAGATGTCGATCGGGCTGCCGATCTGGGCGATCCAGCCCAGGTGCATGATCGCAATGCGCTCGGCCATGGTCATGGCCTCTTCCTGGTCGTGGGTCACCATGACGCAGGTTACGCCGACGCGCTCGATGATCTCCACCAGCTCCAGCTGCATTTGCGAACGCAGCTTCTTGTCCAGTGCGCCCATCGGTTCGTCGAGCAGCAACAGCTTCGGACGCTTGGCCAGAGAACGGGCCAGGGCCACACGCTGACGCTGACCACCGGACAATTGATGCGGCTTGCGCTTGGCGTACTGGCTCATCTGTACCAGCTTGAGCATTTCGGCCACGCGGGCGTCGACTTCAGAGGCCGGGATCTTGTCCTGCTTGAGGCCGAAAGCGATGTTCTGCGCCACGGTCATGTGCGGGAACAAGGCGTAGGACTGGAACATCATGTTGATCGGCCGCTCGTAGGGCGGCATGTCAGTGATGTCTACGCCATCGAGGAAAATGCGTCCCTCCGTGGGCCGTTCGAAACCTGCGAGCATGCGCAGCAAAGTGGATTTGCCCGATCCCGAACCGCCGAGCAGGGCGAAAATTTCGCCTTTCTTGATTTCCAGGGACACATCGTCCACGGCAATCGTCTCGTCGAACTTCTTCGTGACCCGGTCGATTTTGACCAGCACCTGTTTAGGTTGCTGGTCGCCCTCGAGGGCTTTCTTATAGGCGCCGGAGGCAACTGCCATTTACGAAACTCCCAACAAAATTTTCAGTTCGCTCAAGGTGAACGAACCTTGGATAGTCTGAGCCTTGAAACTATTTACCCGACTTGACCTTGGTCCAGCTGCGGGTCATCAAACGTTGAATATTCGGCGGTAGCTCGATGGACACGTAGGTCTTGTCGAGAACCTCTTGCGGTGGATAAACCGCTTCGTCGGTGCGAATGGACTGTTCCATCAGTTTGTCCGAGCCCGGGTTAGGGTTGGCATAGCCGACGTAATCACTGACCTGGGCAATCACCTCAGGCTTCAGTAAATAGTTGATGAAAGCGTTGGCCTGCTTGACGTTGGCCGAGTCCTTCGGAATTGCCAGCATGTCGAACCAGAGCGCGCCGCCCTCTTTCGGTATCGAGTAGGCGATGTTCACGCCTTTCTTGGCTTCTTCGGCGCGATTCTTCGCCTGGAAGATGTCGCCAGAGAAACCGATCGCCACGCAGATATCGCCGTTGGCCAGATCCGCGATGTACTTGGAGGAGTGGAAGTAGGTCACGTAAGGGCGCACTGCAAGCAACTTGGCGGTGGCCTTTTCGTAGTCCTTGGGATCAGTGCTGTTAGCGTTCAGGCCCATGTAGTTGAGCACCGTCGGCATCATTTCATCGGCGGAATCGAGGAACGCGACGCCACAGCTTTGCAGCTTCTTGATGTTCTCCGGCTCGAACAGCACGCCCCACGAATCAATCGTATCGACGCCCAGCACAGCCTTGACCTTGTCGACGTTGTAACCGATGCCGTTGGTGCCCCACAGGTACGGCACGGCGTACAGGTTGCCCGGATCGTTCTGCTCCAGGCGCTTGAGCAGCACCGGGTCGAGGTTCGAATAATTCGGCAGCTGCGACTTGTCGAGCTTCTGGAATGCCCCGGCCTTGATCTGTTTGCCGAGGAAGTGGTTCGACGGCACGACCACGTCATAACCAGTACGCCCGGCCAGCAACTTGCCTTCCAGGGTTTCGTTGGAATCGAAGACGTCATAAACCGGCTTGATACCGGTCTCTTTCTGGAAGTCGGCCAGGGTGCTCTCGCCGATGTAGTCCGACCAGTTATAAATATGCACGGTGCCGGCGGCCTGGACACTGACAGCAATCGTCAGCCCGGCGCCGACCAGCATGGCATTGCGCAAGAAAGAAAAAACAGGCAAGTGGAGGTCCTCTGAAATTAGTTGGGCCCAAGTTGCCCCGCGTTACATGACAACCGTGGTTGCCCGGCAACAAAACCGGCGCGCAACTTACCCTCGAAAAACCGTTCCAGCAAAACTTTTGTCATTTAATTCAACCTGTTGCCGCCACCGCGCAGGTGGCGACAACAGGCTGTTGCATCAAACCGGCTTATTTACCGGATTTGATCTTGGTCCAGCTGCGGGTCATTTCACGCTGGGTCGCCGCTGGCAGGTCGGCGATGGCATACAACTTGGCCTGCACATCGGCTGGCGGGTAGATGCCTGGATCGCTGGTGATGTCTTTTTCTACCAGAGCTGTTGCAGCGGCGTTACCGTTCGGGAAGCGTACGGCGTTGGTGATACCGGCCATGACTTCAGGCTTCTGCAGGAAGGTCATGAACTTGTAGGCGCCCTGAACGTTCTCGGCATCCTTGGGAATCGCGACCATGTCGAAGAAGCTGCCAGCGCCTTCTTTCGGAATGGCGTAGTTGACTTTGACCTTGTCACCCGCCTCTGCGGCACGGGACTTGGCCTGCTGAACGTCACCCGAGTAGCCAACCGCTACGCAGATGTTGCCGTTGGCCAGGTCCGAGATGTACTTGGACGAGTGGAAGTAGGTGATCGAAGGACGAATCTTGAGGAACAGTTCCTCGGCTTTCTTGATGTCTTCTTTCTTCTGGCTGTCGGTTGGCAGGCCCAGGTAGTGCAGCGCGACCGGGAGCATTTCGGTCGGCGAATCGAGGAAACTCACACCGCAACCCTTGAGCTTGGCGATGTTTTCCGGTTTGAGCAGCACGTCCCAGGAGTCGATGGTATCGACGCCCAACGCAGCCTTGATCTTCTCCGGGTTGTAACCGATGCCGATCGAGCCCCACATGTACGGGAAGGCGTGCTTGTTGCCAGGGTCACTGACCGAAACGGCCTTGAGCAGATCCTGGTTCAGGTTTTTCCAGTTAGGCAGCTTGGACTGGTCCAGCTCCTGATATACGCCGGCCTTGATCTGCTTGGCCAGGAAGTTGTTCGATGGCACGACCACGTCGTAGCCGGACTTGCCCGCCAGAAGTTTGGCTTCCAGGGTCTCGTTGCTGTCGAATACGTCGTAAACGACCTTGATCCCCGACTCTTTCTCGAAGTTCGCGATGGTGTCCGGAGCGATGTAGTCGGACCAGTTGTAGACGTGCAACACCTTGTCGTCCGCCTGAACCGCACCCGCCATCATGCCCGCGACGGACAGGGCGAGAAGTGTCTTGCCAGCAAGCTTTTTACCTAATGCCTTCATGCGTCATGCTCCAAATTTTTCTTTTTTGAACCACTTTGTTCAGCGGCCGAACCCGGACAACTGGAACTGCGGCTAGTCTGGCAAGATCCGAGGCGGTCCTTCAAGAAAAGACCGGCCTTTGTGACAGCTTTGAGCGAGAGCGCCGCAGCTCCCTCGCTCTGAGCCTAGCACTTAGCCCTGCAATGCACTCAGGGTCAGGTCCAGGCACTTGCGAGCCTTGGTCACCAGCTCATCGATTTCCGCCGCCGTGATCACCAGTGGCGGAGCGATGATCATGGTGTCGCCGACGGCGCGCATGATCAGGCCGTTATCGAAGCAGAACTGACGGCAGATCATGCCGACGCCCTTACCCTCGTAACGCTTGCGTGTGGCCTTGTCCTGGACCAGTTCGATGGCCCCCAACAGCCCAACCCCACGAACTTCACCCACCAGCGGGTGATCGTTCAGTTCCCGCAGACGCTTTTGCAAATACGGTGCCGTTTCTGACTTCACGCGCTCGACAATTTTTTCGTCGCGCAGGATACGGATGTTTTCCAGCCCCACAGCCGCCGCCACCGGGTGTCCGGAGTAGGTGAAACCGTGGTTGAAGTCGCCGCCCTCATTGAGTACGTCCACCACTTCATCACGCACGATCAGGCCGCCCATCGGGATGTAGCCCGAGGTCAGGCCCTTGGCGATGGTCATCATGTCTGGCTTGAGGTCGTAGAAATCGCTGCCGAACCACTCGCCGGTACGACCGAAACCGCAAATCACTTCGTCAGCCACGAACAGAATGTCGTACTTGGCGAGAATTTCCTTGATGCGCGGCCAGTAGGTCTCTGGCGGAATGATCACGCCACCGGCGCCCTGGATCGGCTCGGCAATAAAGGCACCGACGTTGTCGACGCCGACTTCCAGAATCTTTTCTTCCAGCTGGTTGGCCGCCCATACGCCGAATTCTTCCGGGGTCATGTCGCCGCCTTCGGCGAACCAGTACGGCTGGGCAATGTGGACGATGCCCGGGATCGGCAAGTCGCCCTGTTCGTGCATGTACGTCATGCCGCCCAGGCTCGCGCCGGCCACGGTGGAACCGTGATAGCCGTTCTTGCGGCTGATGATGACTTTCTTGTTCGGCTGGCCCTTGATCGCCCAGTAGTGACGAACCATACGCAGCATGGTGTCGTTGCCTTCGGAGCCGGAACCGGTGAAGAACACGTGGTTCATGCCTTCAGGCGCGATGTCGGCGATAGCCTTGGCCAGTTCCAGTACCGGCGGGTGCGCGGTCTGGAAGAACAGGTTGTAGTAAGGCAGTTCGCGCATCTGTTTACTGGCGGCATCGGCCAGTTCATCGCGACCATAACCAATCGCGACACACCACAGGCCGGCCATACCGTCGAGGATCTTGTTGCCTTCGCTGTCCCAGAGGTAAACGCCCTTGGCGTTGGTAATGATCCGCGGGCCCTTCTCTTTCAGCTGCTTGAAGTCGCTGAACGGAGCCAGGTGGTGGTCATTGCTCAAGATTTGCCATTCACGGGTTTGCGGATTGTTGCTGGTCATACGAATCTCCTAAAAAATCAGGTGAAAGCACCGCCAGGCAGCGGCAGCGCCCGGCGTATCAGACGGCAAAGAGCAGGAATTCCCTTTCCCACGAACTGATGACGCGCTTGAAGTTTTCATGCTCGGCCCGCTTGACCGCAACGTAGCCAGTAATGAAATTTTTGCCCAGATAACGCTCGATGGTCGCGCTGTTTTCCATGCGTTCCAACGCGTCTTCGATGGTCAGCGGCAGGCGCAGGTTGCGGCGTTCATAGCCACGTCCCACCACCGGCGCACTCGGGTTCAGGCCTTCGACCATGCCGATGTAACCGCAGAGCAGGCTCGCGGCAATCGCCAGGTACGGGTTGGCATCGGCGCCCGGCAGACGGTTTTCCACCCGACGATTCTGCGGCCCCGCATCCGGCACCCGCAGGCCCACGGTACGGTTTTCCTCGCCCCATTCCACGTTCACCGGCGCCGAGGTATCCGGCAGGAATCGGCGGAACGAGTTGACGTTAGGTGCGAACAGCGGCAACAGCTCGGGAATGTGTTTCTGCAGACCACCGATGTGGTGCAGGAACAACTGGCTCATGGTCCCGTCTTCATTAGAGAAGATGTTCTTGCCGGTCTCGATGTCGATGATGCTCTGGTGCAAGTGCATGGCACTGCCCGGCTCGCCGGTCATCGGCTTGGCCATGAAGGTCGCGGCCACGTCGTGCTTGAGCGCGGCTTCGCGCATGGTGCGCTTGAACACCAGGATCTGGTCGGCCAGGGACAGGGCATCGCCGTGACGGAAGTTGATTTCCATCTGCGCCGTGCCGTCCTCGTGGATCAGCGTATCGAGGTCCAGGTCCTGCAGTTCGCACCAGTCGTAGACGTCTTCAAACAGCGGATCGAATTCGTTTGCTGCCTCAATGGAGAACGACTGGCGACCGATTTCCGGACGACCGGAGCGACCGATCGGCGGCTGCAACGGGTAGTCCGGGTCGTCACTGCGCTTGGTCAGGTAAAACTCCATTTCCGGCGCCACGATCGGCTGCCAGCCTTTGTCTGTATAGAGCTTCAGGACTTTCTTGAGCACGTTGCGTGGCGACAGCTCGATCGGGTTGCCTTGCTTGTCGTAGGTATCGTGGATGACGATGGCGGTCGGCTCGATGGCCCACGGCACCAGGTACACCGCGCTCTGGTCGGGACGGCAGATCATGTCGATGTCGGCCGGGTCGAGCAGTTCGTAATAGATGTCGTCTTCGACGTAATCGCCGGTCACGGTTTGCAACAGCACGCTTTCTGGCAGGCGCATGCCTTTTTCGGCGATGAATTTGTTGGTCGGCGAAATCTTGCCCCGGGTAATCCCGGTCAAGTCGGCGATCATGCATTCGACTTCTGTGATCTTGTGGTTTTTCAACCAATCGGTGAGCTGGTCGAGGTTGTTACTCATAAATGCCTCTAGGCTTGAGTTGTCCGACCCTTTTAAGGTCAGCCATTGTTTGACGCATCGGCGTCGCGTTGTAGAGCGTTTCTGCGGCAGATTATCGTGTTTGCCAACACTGCTGCAGAGGCCGGGCGTGCAGAATCGCGAGCGGTGCCCTGAACGATGGTCAGGCCGCTATTGTGAATCGGTTCTATATTGAATGGAGTAACCGTAATGGGGGTGCCATCGCGACCGTCCAGAATAACGGACGGGGACAGGTGCTCTGTCCGGGACGGGAGAATCACCGGCAGGCCTGAAACGATCGAGGCCATAGCGCGTACGTACGTGTCACCACTTTTGTGGCAAGCATGCCGACCGAGCTGTCTTGAGCAGTCGGTGACGCCGATTATCGGCAGGCGAGACATGAAGCACCCCGGTATTATTGCTGTTATGGGTTTGATTCGAGCTTAGCCTTGTTCATTTTTTTACACAACACCCCCGTAAAAAATACAACACGGCCCGCTCAAGCCCGCGGCCGTCACCGCGCCAAGCGGAGTAAAAACGCCCCAAAGCACCTCAAAAAAGCCATAAGAGCGCTTTTTTAGGGCAAAAAAGGCCTCGCTTGACTTCGGCATGCCGTTCGGGTTGACTGGAATCTGAAAAGATCAATGATTGATATTTTTAACAACAAAGGTGTTGCATCATGTCGGTACCCCCGCGTGCCGTTCAGCTTAACGAAGCGAACGCGTTCCTTAAGGAACATCCTGAGGTTCTGTACGTTGACCTTCTGATTGCGGATATGAATGGTGTGGTGCGCGGCAAGCGCATCGAACGCACCAGCCTCCACAAGGTTTACGAGAAAGGCATCAACCTGCCGGCCTCTCTATTTGCTCTGGATATCAATGGCTCGACGGTGGAAAGCACCGGCCTGGGCCTGGACATCGGTGATGCTGACCGAATCTGCTATCCAATTCCCGATACCCTATGCAACGAGCCATGGCAGAAGCGCCCGACCGCGCAACTGCTGATGACCATGCACGAACTCGAAGGCGAGCCATTCTTCGCCGACCCGCGTGAAGTGCTGGCCAATGTGGTGCGCAAGTTCGACGAAATGGGCCTGACCATCTGCGCCGCGTTCGAACTGGAGTTCTACCTGATCGACCAGGAGAACGTGAACGGTCGTCCGCAGCCACCGCGCTCGCCGGTTTCCGGCAAACGTCCACACTCGACACAGGTCTACCTGATCGACGACCTCGACGAATACGTCGACTGCCTCCAGGACATTCTGGAAGGTGCCAAAGAGCAAGGCATTCCGGCCGACGCCATCGTCAAGGAAAGTGCCCCGGCGCAGTTCGAAGTGAACCTGCACCACGTGGCTGACCCGATCAAGGCCTGCGACTACGCGGTCCTGCTCAAGCGCCTGATCAAGAACATCGCCTACGACCATGAAATGGACACCACCTTCATGGCCAAGCCTTACCCAGGCCAGGCGGGTAATGGTCTGCACGTCCACATCTCGATTCTCGACAAAGACGGCAAGAACATTTTTGCCAGCGAGGATCCCGAGCAGAACGCCGCACTGCGTCACGCGATCGGCGGTGTGCTCGAGACCCTACCGGCGCAGATGGCTTTCCTCTGCCCGAACGTCAACTCGTACCGTCGTTTCGGCGCACAGTTCTACGTGCCGAACTCGCCGTGCTGGGGCCTGGACAACCGTACCGTAGCGATTCGCGTCCCGACCGGTTCTGCCGATGCCGTGCGCATCGAGCATCGTGTAGCCGGCGCCGACGCCAACCCGTACCTGCTGATGGCTTCGGTTTTGGCGGGCGTGCACCACGGCCTGACCAACAAGATCGAGCCTGGCGCCCCGGTCGAAGGCAACAGCTACGAGCAGAACGAGCAGAGCCTGCCGAACAACCTGCGTGATGCACTGCGCGAGCTGGACGACAGCGAAGTCATGGCCAAGTACATCGATCCGAAATACATCGATATCTTCGTCGCGTGTAAAGAGAGCGAGCTGGAGGAGTTCGAACACTCCATCTCCGACCTCGAGTACAACTGGTACCTGCATACCGTGTAAGCGGTTGCAGTAGTGAAGAAACGCCGCCGGCCTCACAGCCTGCGGCGTTTTTTTATGGGTTCATTCAGGTTGGATGATGACTGGCTTGCCCGGGACAACTCCTACACAACCATCAGACAATGATTACATCGATTACCTCCCCCGCAAGATCAAACTTCAGGGTCCCGAGACTTGATCCAGTCGCCCCTCCAAGTGTTGAGTTTTGCATTGATGACTAAAATTCCATTAGGTACCGCCATTACCTTGATCGCCGCAGGTTTGTGCGCCACTGCCTGGGCCAAAACTCCCGATACCGCCCCATGGAGTTACGCAGGACCCTCTGGCCCGGAAAACTGGGGCGAACTGAAAAGTGAATACAGCCTTTGCAAGTCAGGGAACGAACAGTCACCGATCGACATTCAAAACGCGTTCGAGTACCCATTCAATCCGGCGTCCTTCAACTATCGCCCAAACAAAGTTACCGTACTGAACAACGGCCATACGATTCAGGTCTCTGCGCCAAATTCAGGTAGTGTCCACCTGCCCTCCGGTACTTTCTCTCTCGTGCAATTACACTTTCATACACCTGCTGAAGAAAAGATTCAGGGCCGCACTTATCCATTGGGCGCACATCTGGTTCACCGCAATGACGCAGGCGAACTGGCGATTATTGCCTTGGTGTATGAAGAGGGCGCACACAACACGGCACTGGAACCGATCTTCGCTGCCATGCCCAGGAATGCGGGTGGCATGGTCACCCTGGACAACGCGAACATTGCCGATTTATTGCCTGAAAGCCATAACGCCTATGCCTTCATGGGTTCGCTGACAGAGCCACCGTGTACTGAAGGTGTACGGTGGAACGTGCTGACGACTGCGGTGCAATTGTCCCAGGCACAACTGGAGGCTTTTCGAGCGATATATCCGATGAATGCTCGCCCGATCCAACCCTTGAACAGTCGTAGCGTGGTGGTCGGTCATTGAGTCATTGGGACGACCAAGCGAGGCGGTGAGTCAATACAGACAAGGGGCGAGTCGACTCGTACAATGCCCGCTGCCCTGCAGGAGACCTCAATGACACGCGTAGCCGCACCTCGCAAACCCCGCGCACGCAGCCAGGCCCGGATCGATTCGATACTCGATGCCGCCCGCACGCTGTTGGCCGCCGAGGGCGTGGCCAGCCTGTCGATCTACAGCGTCGCCGAACGCGCGGAGATTCCGCCCTCCTCGGTCTACCACTTCTTCGCCAGCGTACCGGCGTTGCTTGAAGCCTTGACCGCCGACATCCACGCCGCCTTCCGCGCGTGCCTGCAAGCCCCCATCGATCACCCTGCCTTGAGGGGCTGGCGTGATCTGTCGCGACTGGTGGAACAACGCATGCTCGACATCTACGCAGAGGACGCCGCCGCTCGCCAACTCATTCTGGCCCAGCACGGCCTGACCGAAGTTACCCAGGCCGACCGCCAGCACGACATCGAACTGGGCGACCTGATGCACAAGCTGTTCGACCATCACTTCGAGCTGCCGACATTGCCGAGTGATGTCGATGTGTTTGCCCTGGCGATGGAATTGGGTGACCGCGTCTACGCGCGCTCGGTGCAACAGCACGGGCAGATTACGCCGCGCATGGCCGAGGAAGGGATGCGGGTGTTTGATGCGTATCTGGGGCTGTATTTGCCACCGTATTTACCCAAGCGGAAGCTCTAGCGCAATCACTGGCCTCATCGCGGGCAAGCCCGCTCCCACAAGGATCCTCAGTGAATTCAGATTCTGTGAACGACAAATAGCCCTGTGGGAGCGAGCTTGCTCGCGATGGCCGCACCGATCAGCTCAAGACAAGCACACATAAAAAACCCCGAAGGGCTCAAACCCTTCGGGGTTGTTGTTTACGCATGCGCCTTACAACTTGGCGATCGACACCTCGGTGGATTTCACAAACGCGATCACTTCACTGCCGACCGCCAGTTCCAGCTCTTTCACCGAGCGTGTGGTAATCACCGAAGTGACGATGCCGGACGCGGTCTGCACATCGATTTCCGACAGCACGTCGCCGAGGACGATTTCCTTGATGGAGCCTTTGAACTGGTTGCGAACGTTGATGGCCTTGATTGTCATGATGTTGATTCCTGTCGTTGGTTAAGACTTGAGTTATTGAGCCCAGCGCAATTGCGTAGGCAAGGGTGAAACAGGTTCCGGTTCCGGCGGCTGGCCGGGCAGCGCCAGCACGCGATTGAGCACTTCGGTTTCCAGCGCCGCCAGCCGATGGGAACCACGCACCCGAGGGCGCGGCAGTTCCACGTGCAGGTCGAGGCCGACTTCACCGTCTTCGATCAGGATCACCCGATCGGCAATCGCTACTGCTTCACTGACGTCATGGGTCACCAGCAATACCGTGAAGCCATGCTGTTGCCAGAGCCGCTCGATCAGTTGCTGCATTTCAATTCGGGTCAGGGCATCCAGCGCCCCCAAGGGTTCGTCGAGCAACAGCAGGCGCGGCTGATGAATCAACGCACGGGCCAACGCCACGCGTTGCTTCTGTCCACCGGACAGCGCGGCCGGCCACTCGTGGGCGCGATCGGCCAGGCCCACCGCGTCCAAGGCTTCAAGCGCTTGCGGCCGCCAGTTGCCCTTGAGGCCCAGACCGACGTTGTCGATGATCTTTTTCCAAGGCAGCAAACGCGCTTCCTGGAACATCAGCCGCGTGTCCTCCCGCGCGTCGCTCAATGGCGCGGCACCGGCGAGTAACTCGCCGCCGGTTGGCTGATCGAGGCCGGCGAGCAAGCGCAGCAAGGTACTTTTGCCGCAACCACTGCGACCGACCACGGCGACAAACTGGCCCGCCGGAATGTGCAGGTCGATCTCGCGCAGCACCTGCCGCGAGCCAAAGGTTTTTTGCAGCTTGCGCACCGCCAGCGGAATGCCGCGCAGCAGGCGTGGAGGTTGCTCCGCGATCATGCAGCACCTCCCTTGGCAACCTGATACGCCGGGTGCCAGCGCAACCACACACGCTCAAGTCCACGGGCCGCGAGGTCGGCCAGTTTGCCGAGAACCGCGTACAACAGAATCGCCAGCACCACCACGTCAGTCTGCAAGAACTCCCGGGCATTCATTGCCAGATAGCCGATGCCGGAACTCGCGGAAATGGTTTCCGCCACGATCAACGTCAGCCACATGAAGCCCAGGGCGAAGCGCACGCCGACCAGAATCGAAGGCAGCGCCCCCGGCAGAATCACCTGCCAGAACAGGCTGAAACCGGTCAGGCCATAGCTGCGCGACATCTCCACCAGCGCCGGGTCGACGTTACGGATGCCGTGATAGGTGTTGAGGTAAATCGGGAACAACGTGCCCAGCGCCACCAGGAAAATCTTCGCCGACTCGTCGATACCGAACCACAGGATCACCAGCGGAATCAGCGCCAGGTGCGGCACGTTGCGGATCATCTGCACCGAACTGTCGAGCAGGCGCTCGCCCCACTTCGACAGGCCGGTGATGAAGCCAAGCGTCAGGCCGATGCCGCCACCGATGGTGAAGCCCAGCGCAGCACGCCAGCCACTGATCGCCAGGTGCGTCCAGATTTCGCCACTGCGCACCAGGCTCACGCCGGCCTCGATGACGGCGATGGGTGCCGGCAGGATCCGTGTCGACAACCAGCCCGCCGACACACTCAACTGCCACACCGCCAGCAGCAACACCGGCAACGCCCAGGGCGCCAGGCTGTGGATGATTTTCTTCATGACCGCGCCTCAGCTCTGGGACGCGGCTTTGGGCAGAATGTCGTTGGCGACCATCTCGCCGAACGGGCTGACGTAGCCGGCACTTTTCGGTAGCTCAGGACGCTCGACATCGAGGTGCGGGAACAGCAATTCGGCCACCCGGTACGACTCTTCCAGATGTGGATAACCGGAGAAAATGAAGGTATCGATGCCCAGGTCCGCGTACTCCTTCACCCGGGCGGCTACCGTCGGACCATCGCCCACCAGCGCCGTACCGGCACCGCCGCGCACCAGACCTACACCAGCCCACAGGTTAGGGCTGACTTCCAGGTTGTCGCGGCTGCCGCCATGCAGCGCAGCCATGCGTTGCTGACCAACCGAATCGAAACGCGCCAGCGAAGCCTGGGCACGAGCGATGGTGTCGTTGTCGAGATGGGAGATCAGCCGATCCGCGGCTTTCCAGGCTTCATCGTTGGTTTCGCGCACGATCACATGCAGGCGAATGCCGAAGCGTACGGTGCGTCCAAGCTTGGCGGCCTTGGCACGGACCTGTTCGATTTTTTCCGCGACGGCGGCCGGTGGTTCGCCCCAGGTCAGGACCATTTCCACCTGTTCGGCGGCCAGGTCCTGCGCGGCTTCCGAGGAACCGCCGAAGTACAGCGGCGGACGCGGTTGCTGGATCGGCGGATAGAGCAGTTTCGCCCCCTTCACGCTGATGTGCTGGCCATCGTAATCGACGGTTTCACCTTCCAGCACACGGCGCCAGATACGGGTGAATTCCACCGAGGCCTGGTAGCGTTCTTCGTGGCTGAGGAACAGACCATCACCGGCCAATTCTTCCGGATCACCCCCGGTCACCAGATTGAACAGTGCACGCCCGCCGGACAGTCGATCCAGGGTCGCGGCCTGACGCGCCGCCACCGTCGGGGAAATGATCCCGGGGCGCAGGGCAACCAGAAACTTCAAGCGCTGGGTCACCGGAATCAGCGATGCCGCCACCAACCAAGAGTCTTCGCAGGAACGCCCGGTCGGAATCAGTACCCCGCCAAAACCCAGGCGATCAGCGGCTTGCGCGACTTGTTGCAGGTAACCGTGATCGACGGCGCGTGCGCCTTCGGCGGTGCCAAGGTAATGGCCGTCGCCGTGGGTAGGCAGGAACCAGAAAATATTGAGGCTCATGGAGTGGTCTCCTTGGGAAATCGAATTATTGGGCTTTGGCAACGGCGGCCGGCGGCGTCCAGATCACGTCTTTGATGCTCAACGGCTTGGGAATCAGCTTGAGTTGGTAGAAGCTGTCGGCGATTTTCTGCTGGGCCGCGACCACCTCGGGGGTGAGGAACAACGCGCCGTAACCCTGGCGCTTCACCGAGGTCAGGGTGATGTCTGCTGGCAGGCCGAGCAGCGGTGAAACCTGTTGGGTCACCTCTTGCGGGTTAGCCTTGGACCACTCGCCCACCGCGCGTACTTCTTCCACCAGGGTCTTGATCACCTCGGGGTTTTTCTGCGCATAAGGCTTGGTCGCCAGGTAGAACTGATGGTTGTCGACGATGCCCTGGCCATCGCGCAGGGTGCGCGCTTGCAGCTGTTGTTCGGCGGCGGCCTGGTACGGGTCCCAGATCACCCAGGCGTCGACGCTGCCACGCTCGAACGCGGCGCGAGCATCGGCCGGCGGCAGGAATACGGTCTGGATGTCGGTGTACTTGAGGCCGGCGTCTTCCAGTGCGCGCACCAGCAGGTAGTGCACGTTGGAGCCCTTGTTCAGCACGACTTTCTTGCCCTTGAGGTCCGCCACCGATTTGATCGCCGAGTCCTTCGGCACCAGGATCGCCTCACTGTGCGGTGCTGGTGGTTCGTAGGCGACATAGAGCAAATCAGCGCCGGCCGCTTGGGCGAACACGGGCGGTGTCTCACCGGTGACGCCGAAGTCGATGGAGCCGACGTTCAGGCCTTCAAGCAGTTGCGGGCCACCGGGGAATTCAGTCCATTGCACGTCCACGCCTTGGGCGGCGAGACGTTTTTCCAGGGTGCCCTTGGCTTTGAGCAGCACCAGGGTGCCGTATTTCTGATAGCCGATTCGCAATGTCTCGGCCTGAGCTTGAGTAATGGCGCCGAAGGTGACAGCCGCAGCAAACAGAGCGACCAGACCACGACGCAAAATGACAGGGCGCATGGCGCTCTCCTTTTTGCAGTTGGGTTTTGGCTGCACCTGCTTGCCCGTTGGCGGGCGAGTAAGGCCAGTACTTCAATTTTTCGGTGAGGCTTAAATGCTCCAGCGAGCACTCAACAAACGATCATTCAACAGGTTCGGATCGAGCGGCTTGGGCCGTCGCGCCATGGCGCTGAAAAACTGCTCCAGCGCTTCATATAAACGTTGCTCCAACTCCGGCGCCAATTGCGCCAGGGCGCTGCCTTCGCCGTAAGCGATCTGACTGTCGACGGCGAAAATCCCCTGCAGCATTTCCTGGGCCTTCAATGCCGACAGCACCGGCTTGAGCGCGTAATCCACCGCCAGCATGTGGGCGATGCTACCGCCAGTGGCCATCGGCAAAACCACCTTGTGGCTCAAGGCGCGTTCGGGCAGCAGATCCAGCACGACTTTCAGTGCTCCGGAAAACGATGCCTTGTAAACCGGTGTGGCGATCAGCAGGCCATCGGCGTTTTCAATCTGTTGCAGCAAGTCGATCACCTTGGGGCTGTCGAAGCGTGCGTGCAGCAAGTCCTCGGCCGGGAAGTCCCGTACCTGGTAACTCACCACTTCCACGCCCTGCCCTTGTAACCAACGCTGGGAGCGATCCAGCAGCACCCCGGAACGAGAGCGCTGACTGGGACTGCCACCGAGTGAGACAACCAACATTCAGACGATTCCTTGCACGGTGTTGGCGATTCGCGGCTTGCGATCTCGCTTCGATGGAGTGACCTTAACAGCTGATTTATATATCTATAAATCATATTTATTCATTTAGTTATGCGATAAAGAGATATTAAAACCGGTTTTTTCCAGGCAAAAAAACAGGCCGTCGAAACGGCCTGAAAATCCCCTGCTTTGTGGGTGCCTTGAAAAGATGTGCCTTGAAAAGATCGCAGCCTGCGGCAGCTCCTACAGGGATCGGCGTATGTACGTAGGAGCTGCCGCAGGCTGCGATCTTCTGACCTTCAACGATTCGGCTGCGGCGTCAGGCGCAAATACGGCTTGACCGCCCGATAGCCCTTGGGAAAGCGCTGTTTGATTTCATCCTCGTCCTTAAGCGACGGCACGATCACCACCTCATCACCGTCCTGCCAGTTGGCCGGTGTGGCCACCTTGTAGTTGTCGGTGAGTTGCAGCGAGTCGATCACCCGCAGGATTTCATAGAAGTTGCGGCCGGTGCTCGCCGGGTAGGTAATCGTCAGCCGGACCTTTTTATTCGGGTCGATCACGAACAGAGAACGCACGGTCAGGGTGTCGTTAGCGTTGGGATGGATCAGGTCATAGAGGTCCGAGACCTTGCGGTCGGCGTCATCCAGGATCGGAAAGTTGACCACGGTAGCCTGGGTTTCGTTGATGTCCTCGATCCACCTGTGGTGCGACTCCACCGGGTCCACCGACAAAGCGATGGCCTTGACGCCGCGCGCTGCGAACTCATCCTTGAGCCTGGCGGTGAAGCCCAGTTCAGTGGTGCACACCGGTGTGAAATCCGCCGGATGGGAAAACAGCACGCCCCAGCTATCGCCCAGCCACTGATGGAAACGGATGGTGCCGGCGCTGGAGTTCTGTTCGAAATCGGGGGCGATATCGCCAAGTCTGAGACCCATGGTGCTGCTCCTTGTGAGTGCTTGATGGGTTCAACTGTGCCTGTGTTTTTTATCTATTAAAAAGAATAAATATCGATTTATTTAGATCATAAAGAAATATTAAAGATCTGTTCACTGGACGTGCACGCACAACCCGCCGAACATCGGCCACGAGGTTCGAGAAGGCCTTGAGTTGCTGCAAAGAGGGAAGTTCAAGGCGGGATTACGGGGGTGAACCCGTCTTGAAAATGTAAAAGCCCCGCCCGGTGCAATACCGGGCGGGGCTTTTTTTGTCTCGGTTACGCGAGCGCTATTACAACAGCGGGATCGAGTAGCTGAGGATCACGCGGTTTTCGTCCTGCGAACGGGTGTTCGGCAGGTCGGTGCGCCAGGTCGCGTTTTTCCACGCCAGGCCCAGGTTCTTCAGCGGACCTTCCTGAACGACGTAAGCCACGTTCAGATCGCGCTCCCACTCGGAAGCACCATTGGCTGCCACGCCACCTTTAGAGTTAACGGTGTCGATGTTGTCGCCGTGCAGGTACACCAGACCCGCCGTCAGGCCAGGTACGCCGACCTTGGCGAAGTCGAACGAGTAGCGTGCCTGCCAGGTTTTCTCGCCGGCACGGCCGAACTTCTGGATTTGCGAATCGGTGATGGTGTAGTTCGACGAACCGTCACCCTGGTTCAGCCAAGGGAAGTCGCTGCTGCCGTTGCTGACCTGGTAACCGCCACCGAAGGTATGACCGGCAACCGAGTACAGGAACAGGCCGCTGTACAGGTTGTTGTCGACCTTGCCTTTACCGTTTGGCGCGTTGTAGTTGCCAGTGGTGAAGTACAGCGGGTCGTGACCGTTGGCACCATCATCAGAGCTGTTGAAATAACGGAAATCCGACTTCAACACGCCCGGGCCGATTGCCCAGTTGTGCACCAGACCCAGGAAGTGCTGCTTGTAGAACTCTTCCAGGTTGCCGTAGTAGTACTGGGCCGTCAGATCCTTGGTGATCTTGTAGTCGCCACCGGCATAGATGAACTTGTTGCTGTCGCGGAATTTGGTGCCGCGAGTGTTCGCGCCCGAAATCGACATCTGCTCATTGTTGCTGGAGTTACGGCCTTTAACGGCTTCAATCTGACCACCGATCAGGGTCAGGTCCTTGATGTCGCTGGAGCTGATCTGGCCACCCTGCCAGGTTTGCGGCAGCAGGCGGCCATCGTTGGTCACGATCACCGGCAGTTTTGGCTGCAAGGTACCCAACTTCAGTTCGGTCTGGGAAACCTTGGCCTTGGCAGTCAGGCCCAGGCTGGAGAAATCATCAACCGCTTCGCCGTTGGATTTGCTCGGGAAAACCGTGCCGCCGTAGGAGGTCGCCGTGGCGCCATTGGTGCCGCCACCTGAATCCAGCTTGACGCCCAACAGGCCGATCGCATCGATACCGAAGCCAACGGTGCCTTGGGTGTAGCCGGAGATGAAACGCAGATCGAAGCCTTGGCCCCACTCTTCGTTTTTGTTGGCGCCGGCACCGTCGCGGTTGTCAGTGTTGATGTAGAAGTTACGCAGCCCCAATGTTGCCTTGCTGTCTTCGATAAAACCCGCGGCGCTTGCCTGCTGGGTCAAAACCCCGACGGCCACAGCCATGGCCAAGGTGGACTTGTTCATGTTTCGCTCCTCTCGTTTCTAATTCTGATGTTCCTGGTCCCGAATCGATTGCCCGGGATCCTGAATGCATAAATTCGCGGCAAACCGTCTAAGCCAGTCATTTGGCGGGCCGCAGGATACATGGCCTTAAAGCCAAAAAGAATTTTTTGGTATTTTTTAATATCGCTTAGGAATATGACTTCCCACGACAGATCCGAGGTATCGGCGGCTAGGCCAATTCCTGAACCTGATCAATTGTCGAGGGACGAAACTGTCAAATCCGAGCTCAGGGATGAGTGTCGGACAGGCGCACTTTAAGCGAGATGGATAGAAACCAAAAAGAATAATAAATAATCAGTAAAGATCTTTATGGAATATTAAAAAGTAGACAAAAAAAACCCCGCCAGCGAGCGGGGCTTTTTCTTACGGCAATTACATGAAGCTGTAGGTGTAGTTGAAGATCAGACGGGTCTGGTCTTGATCAAGGGTGCTGGTGTTGCCACGGTAGGTACCGTGACGCAGAGTCGTACCAAACCCTTTCAGTGCGCCCGTTTGAATCACGTAATCAATGCGCGCGTCGGTCTCGTGCTCACTCAGGTCTTTACCAACACCGTTGGTAGCCTTGATGTCCTGGCCATTCAAGTAAGCAATCGAAGCTTTCAAGCCTGGTACACCCAGGGAGGCGAAGTCATAGGAGTACTGACCGAACGTGGTGTTTTCACCGGCACGGATAAAGCTGCCAACTGTGGCGTCGGTAAACGAGTAGAAGCTCGCGCCGCCGGCACCTTCAGGATTACCGTTGCCATCGACAAGGTTGCCTTGGTTCAAGAAAACGAAGCCGCCGTCATCGTTGACACGCTGATGCCCGATCAGGAACGCGTTGCCACCCAGGGTATAGGTGAACATGGCGCTCCAGGTCTTGTTATCGACCTCACCCGGGGTCTTGGCGAAACCGTTGTTGTTATTGAAACGGAAACCCGGATCGCCGTTCTTGCCGTCGGAGCTGCTATCAAAATAACGGATATCGGTCTTGAACGACTGATTGGCCGCGATCGGGTAGACGTGCACCAGGCCGAGGAAGTTCTGCTTGTAGAAGTCTTCCAGGTTCGCATAGTAGTACTGCAGCAAGAGGTCTTTGGTGACCTTCCAGTCAGCACCGCCGTAGAGGAATTTGTTGCTGTCCTGAGTAGCGCCAGCCACAGACAGGCCAGTGGAGTTCGAGGAGGCGCGACCCGACGCGTGCTCCAGTTGACCAAAGTTAAAGGTCACGTTGTCGATTTCTTTGGAGGTGATGGTGCCACCTTCAAAGGTCTGTGGCAGCAAACGGCTGTCGTTCGCGATCAGGATCGGCAGGTTAGGTGCCAGAGCGCCACCCAGGTGGGCTTCAGTCTTCGAGAAGCGCGCCTTGACGTTGCCATCCAGACGGCTCCACTCGTCGGCCGCCTCATTGCCATCGCTAGGGAAGAATGAGTTGCTGTTACCGGTCGGGTGATGCCCCTTGCCGCCATCCAGGTGGATACCTACGAGTGCCTGAGCATCGATACCGAAGCCGACAGTACCCTGGGTGAAACCGGACAGGTAATCGAACTTGAGACCCTCAGCGGTTTCGCGCTGACGGTTGGCAGGAATGCTCGCACCTTCACGCATATCGGCGTCGTAATACATGGTGCGGGAACTGATGGACGCCTTGCTGTCTTCCAGGAAACCTGCGGCGCCTGCTTGCTGCGCCAAAACCCCAACGGTCACGGCCAGAGCCAAGGTGGACTTGTTCATTGTGTAGCTCCTCTCGATTCTAATTCTTGTGTTCCTGGTCTCGAGTCGACGCCCGAAATCCTAAGATGCGCGATTAGCGCCAGAGCGTGACCCACAAGTCAATCGTAACCATGTGTGTCTACGACCATAGTCTAATCCCCGGTTTTTTGGTCCCTGTAGGGTCATGAATTCGTCATGAACCTGAAAAGAATTACCCGATTCTTTTCTAATACCGTTTAGGAATTTAGCTCCCCACTCCCCAACCATCCCAGAATAGAAGGGTTGGCTCATAAGCTAATTCCTAATCGGTATTTATTTTTGATTTTTTAGATCGATTAGTTTCTGACGCAATTCGGAAACAAATCTTTTACCGAAAGGCGGCCCCATGACGTCCAAACGCGCACTATCCGGACCAATTGTTACAGTTTGTGTATCGTTCGCATTTTCTTTCACCGCTCATGCGGCGAACCTTACCGTCGGCTATCAAACCGGCATCGACCCGAGCAAAGTCCCTCAGGCCGATGGCCTTTATGAAAAAACCATCGGCCAGCCCATCGATTGGCGGCGCTTCAACAGCGGCCCGGAAGTGGTCACGGCGATTGCCTCCGGCGATGTGCAAATCGGCAATCTCGGCTCCAGTCCGCTGGCCGCTGCCGCCTCGCGCAACCTGCCGATTGTCGCGTTCATCGTCTCGGCCCAGATCAATGCCGCCGAAGCGCTGGTGGTGCGCAACGGTAGCGGCATCGAAAAACCGCAAGATCTGATCGGAAAGACCATCGCCACGCCTTTCGTTTCAACCTCCCACTACAGCCTGCTTGGCGCGCTGAAGCACTGGGGCCTGGACGGTTCGAAAGTCAAAGTGGTGAACCTGCAGCCGGCGGAAATCGCGGCAGCCTGGAAACGTGGTGATATTGATGGCGCGTTTGTCTGGTCGCCCGCCTTGGGGGAAATCCGCAAGAGTGGCAAGACCCTGACCGACGCTGCGCAGGTGGGGCAATGGGGGGCGCCAACCTTTGAGGTCTGGGTGGCGCGCAAGGATTACGCCGAAAAACATCCGGAGGTCGTGGCCAGATTCGCCAGGGTCACCCTGGATTCGTTTGCCGACTATGCCGCTCATAAAGACCAATGGACCGCTGACTCGCTGCCCGTCCAGAAAATCGCCAGACTGACTGGTGCCAACGCCGCCGATGTACCGGAGCTGTTGGCCGGTTCCGCCGCAGGCTGCGATCTTTTTGATTTTGCTTTTCAAGATCAAAAGATCGCAGCCTGCGGCAGCTCCTACAAAAGTCTTTCAAACCTCAAAGGGCTTTTTCGAAGATCTTCGAATTACGCTGATAGTTGTACAGCGACGCCCGCGCCGACGGCAGACGGTCAACGCTGCTCGGCACAAAACCACGCTCGCGGAACCAGTGAGCGGTGCGGGTGGTAAGGACGAATAAAGTCTTCAAACCCTGAGCCCGGGCGCGGGTCTCGATGCGCTCCAGCAATTCATCACCGCGACCGCCATGGCGGTACTCAGGATTCACCGCCAGGCACGCCAGCTCGCCCGCATCCGAATCGGCGATCTGATACAGCGCCGCACAAGCGATGATCATGCCTTCGCGTTCAACCACACTGAACTGCTCGATTTCGCGTTCCAGCACCTCGCGGGAACGGCGCACCAGGATGCCCTGCTCTTCCAGCGGACTGATCAAGTCCAGCAAACCACCGACGTCCTCAATGGCCGCTTCGCGCACCACTTCGAACTGTTCCTGGGCGACCAGGGTGCCGCCACCGTCGCGGGTGAAGAGTTCGGTCAGCAGTGCACCGTCTTCGGCGTAACTGACGATATGGCTGCGGGCCACGCCGCCACGACAAGCTTCGGCCGCGGCATCCAGCAATTCTGCCTGATAGTTACTGCCCAGCCGTTGCAGATGCGCCGGCACTTGCTGCGGACGCAGTTCGCGCACCAGGCGCCCGTGTTCGTCAATCAGGCCCAGGTCGGCGCCGAACAGCAGCAGTTTGTCCGCGCCCAGGTCGATGGCCGCGCGGGTGGCGACATCTTCACAGGCCAGGTTGAAAATCTCACCGGTCGGCGAATAGCCCAGCGGCGACAGCAGCACGATGGAGCGCTCGTCCAGCAGACGGTTGATGCCCTTGCGGTCGACCCGGCGCACTTCGCCCGTGTGGTGATAATCGACGCCTTCAAGCACGCCGATCGGCCGTGCCGTCACCAGGTTGCCGCTGGCCACCCGCAGGCGCGAGCCCTGCATCGGCGATGAAGCCATGTCCATCGACAGGCGAGCCTCAATGGCAATGCGCAACTGGCCGACCGCGTCGATCACGCACTCCAGGGTCGCAGCATCGGTGATGCGCATACCGTGGTGGTAATGCGGGGTCAGGCCACGGGCCGCGAGGCGCGCTTCGATTTGCGGCCGGGAACCGTGAACCAGCACCAGACGCACGCCCAGGCTGTGCAACAGCACCAGGTCGTGGACGATATTGCCGAAGTTCGGGTGCTCAACGCCGTCGCCGGGCAGCATGACGACAAAGGTGCAATCGCGGTGGGCGTTGATGTAAGGCGAAGCGTGACGAAGCCAATTGACGTATTCGGGCATGAACCTGGGCCTGTAATAAATAGCAGCCGAAAAAAGGGCGAAACTGAAAACGCACAGCGGGCTGATGGTTATCGTCGGAACAGGCTTGGCGACACGCGCGCTCTCCTCATGAATACGGGTTGGGGTACCGGCAATTTAAATGCCCGCCCTTTATACGAACGGCGCCGGTGTCAGGCAATAGTGTTCGATCAGTTGTCTTAATAGATGCACCGTAGGCTGCAAACGTGACATTTCGAGGTATTCCCCCGGCTGGTGGGCGCAGGCGATATCACCCGGGCCAAGCACCAGCGTTTCACAGCCAAGGCGCTGAAGATAAGGTGCTTCGGTGCCAAACGCCACTGCTTCGGCGCTGTGACCGGTGAGCTTTTCGGCAAGGCGCACCAACTCGGCGTCCTCGGCCTGCTCGAACGGCGGCACTTCAGGGAACAACGGCGCGTAATCGATCTTGACCTGATGCCGCTCGGCAACCGGCTTGAGCTTCTGCAGGATCTCGGCGCGCAGGACCTTGGGGTCCATGCCTGGCAGCGGCCGCAAATCGAATTCCAGCGAACACTGGCCGCAGATGCGATTAGGATTGTCGCCGCCATGGATGCAGCCGAAATTCATCGTTGGCATCGGCACGCCAAACTGCGGATTGCGAAATTCGCGCTGCCACAACAAGCGCAGGCCACGCAGTTCGCCGATGGCATCGTGCATGGCTTCCAGGGCGCTGTGGCCCAGGCGCGGGTCGGAGGAATGACCGCTCTGCCCGAGGATGTCGATGCGCTCCATCATGATGCCCTTGTGCATGCGGATCGGCTTGAGCCCGGTCGGCTCGCCGATCACCGCCGCCCGCCCCAGCGGTCGCCCCGCCTCGGCCAGCGCGCGGGCACCGGACATCGAGCTTTCTTCATCGCAGGTGGCGAGAATCAGCAACGGCTGTTTGAACGGTTGGTCGAGCAGCGGTTTGACCGCCTCGATCGCCAGGGCGAAAAAGCCCTTCATGTCACAACTGCCCAGGCCGACCCAACGACCGTCGACTTCAGTCAGCTTCAGCGGGTCGGTTTGCCACAGCGCACCATCGAACGGCACGGTGTCGCTGTGCCCGGCCAGCACCAGGCCGCCAGGGCCGGAGCCGAAACTGGCCAGCAGGTTGAACTTGCCGGGGCTGACCTGCTGGATCTCGCAGGTAAAACCCAGCTCACCGAGCCACATCGCCAGCAGATCGATGACCGGGCGGTTGGTTTGATCGAGACTGGGCTGGGTGCAACTGACCGACGGTGCAGCGATCAGCGCAGCGAATTGTTCTTTCATCGACGGCAATGGCATCGCTGACTCCCGGCACCCGAAATTGAGGTCCATCATAGAACCAACCGATGACAGGAATAAACCGTCGCGGCGCGTACTAACCTTGAGTCCTGTACACTGCACGACCTTGGCAGCCACACATTCCCCCGGCTGCGCTCCCGATCCTGGATTTTCCGGCCATGCAGAAAGAAACCGAAATCAAACTCCGCGTCAGCCGCGAAACCCTCGCCGCCCTGCGCGAGCACCCGTTACTGAAAAAACGCAACAAAAGTGGCTGGGAACGCCGTGAATTGATGAATCAGTACTTCGACACGCCCGAGCGCGACCTGGCCCAGGCCAAAGTCGCCCTGCGCCTGCGCAAGGATGGCGAAGAAGTGATTCAGACCCTCAAGACCCGCGGCCAGAGCGTCGCCGGCCTGTCCGTTCGTAACGAGTACGACTGGAACCTGCCCAAGGCCAAGCTCGACCTGAAGAAACTCGACGGCGAATGCTGGCCCGAAGAACTGGCCGAGCTGGACAAGAAGACCCTGAAGCCGATCTTCACCACCGATTTCGTCCGCGAACGCGCGGAAATCGCCTGGGGTCGCGGCAAGACTAAAGTGGTCATCGAAGCCGCGCTGGACCTGGGTCACGTCGTGGTCGGCAAGCAGAAAGAAGAAATCTGCGAACTGGAACTGGAACTGCGCGAAGGCGAGCCGGCAGCCCTGCTGGAACTGGCCGCCGAACTGGCCGAGAAACTGGCCCTGATGCCATGCGACATCAGCAAGGCCGAGCGCGGCTATCGCCTGTACGACGCCCACAGTTATTCGTTGAGCCTGCCGGCGCCGCAGATCACTGCCGAAACGCCGCTGGACGACGCGTTCGCCGCGCTGAGCTGGCATTTGCTGGGCAGCAGTCAGCGTCTGGCCGAGCAGTACCGCTTCAACGGTCACTGGCGTCTGTTGCAGGATTGGGTCGAGTGCCTCGCGGAAATGCGCGCGCTGATCAGCAGCCTGGGCCAGGCCGCACCACGTCAGTCGACCCACGATCTGCGTATCGCCCTCGATGCCTTGCTGGAAGACTGGCGCCCGCTGGTCCAGGCCGGCCTGGACGATGAAGACGTGCGCAAAGCCGCGCCGGAGCAGTTCCTCGAAGAACTCGAAGACCCGCGCTGGGGCCTGTTCTCCCTGACCACCTCGCGCTGGTTGCTGGCCCGCACCTGGGCCGCCGACCGCAACACCCGTGGCAATCGCCAGGGCGCTGCGCAACTGGGCAGCTGGTTGCCGCGTCTGCTGGGCGAAGAAGCCAGCTCGCTGCAATTGCAGCGCTACCAGCAACAACCGGAAGACCTGGCCGAGCAACTGCCGCGCATCGAACGCATCCAGGTCTGGCTGCACCATGCGCGTAACGTGCTGGAGATCCCGGAAATGGATCGCCTCTACGGTGAGTTGAACAAGCTGGCGCAACTGGCCAACGAATCGATCACCGACGAAGTCCTGGATGCGCGCAAGCAGCAGGCGATTGCGGTGTATCAGAACCGTGCGTGGAAAATGTTGCTGCGTCTGTAAATCCGCCTTCGCTGGCAAGCCAGCTCCTACAGGGCATCACCGAAACCCTGTGGGAGCGAGCTTGCTCGCGATGAGGCCGGAACAGCCACCACAAAACTTCAGACCGGCAAACTGGTAGTCGACTTGATCTCCGACAACGCCACGATCGAATTGACCTCCTGAATCCCCGGCACCATCGACAACTTCTCGAAGAAGAAGCGCTCGTACGCCTCGATGTCCGCCGTGACAATCCGCAGCAAGAAATCCACCGCCCCCATCAGCACGTAACACTCCAGCACCTCCGGAAAGCCGCGAATCGCCTCGGTGAACTCGGTGAAGTTCGAACGCCCGTGGGCATTGAGTTTCACCTCCGCGAAGATCTGCGTGTTCAGGCCGATTTTCTTGCGGTCGAGCAAGGTCACCTGGCCACGAATGATGCCCTCCTCTTTCATCCGCTGAATCCGCCGCCAGCACGGCGATTGCGAGAGACCCACCTGCTCGGCGATCTGCGCGCTGGAAAGCGAAGCATCCTCTTGCAGCAAGGCGAGGATCTTGCGGTCATAGCCATCCAATTCGCTTTGCATAAAAAAACCCTTAATCGATTAACAAGTGAATTGATTGATTCTTCATTTCTGCAATACGGCCAATCATAGAGAAGAAATACCCGGCACAGGATGTAAATATTTCTCCGGTAATTTTGGAGCCCGACCATGCCGTATCTCGAAGCCGTGAACACCCCATCTGCCCGCGCCGATGTCTGGAACGCCAGCAACGCCCATTGCCGTGTTCGCTATCAAATGCTGGCCGAGGCAGAACCGGACCTGCTGTGTCGCGCCCTTAATTTGTTCGCCTTGCAATTGCTCACGCCGGAACAGGTCAACGTGCAGCGCCAGGATGACTGGCTGGCCATCGAGATCGTCATCGACGCTTTGAGCTGGCACCGCGCGCAAGTGATTGCGGAAAAACTTCGTAACCTGATCAGCGTTTGCTCGGTGGAGTTGCAAGAAGCTGATGCCCCATGGGCCGAAGCGGTTCAAGCGGCCTGCTGAAAAACTCCGAAACGGCTTCTTCAGGTAGTGGCCCAACGGTCAGCCGGACCACGGCTATCCTTTGCCGACTGTCGTTCATAAGGAGCCCGCATGTCCGTACAACTCACCTTTCAGGACCGCTGGCTGGATCTCAATGATGTGCTGCGCGAACTGGTCGCCCAAGGCTTTATCAGCCAGGATTCGGCCGAACACGCACTCAATGCCCGCCGCCGCAACGCCACCCATGGCCAGATGCATCCGCTGGAGTTCATCGCCAGCCAACAGCTGGACGATCTCAGCCGCCCCGGCAAACCGCTGGACCTCGAAAGCCTGACCCTGTGGCTATCCCGGCAAGCCGGCCAGCCTTACCTGCGCATCGATCCGTTGAAAATCAACGTCGCGGCCGTGACCCCGCTGATGTCCTATGCCTTCGCCCAGCGCCACAAGATCCTCGCGGTAGCGATCGACCGCGAGGCGGTAACCGTGGCCAGCGCCCAGCCTTATGTCAGCGGCTGGGAGGCTGACCTGACCCACGTGCTCAAATTACCGATCAAGCGCGTGGTGGCCAACCCGGTGGACATCCAGCGCTTCAGCGTCGAATTCTTCCGCCTGGCCAAATCGGTCACCGGGGCGAACAGCGCCGACCCGCAAGTCAGTACCCTCGGCAATTTCGAACAGCTGCTCAACCTCGGCGCCAGCGACCAGGAGCCGGACGCCAACGACGCACACATCGTCAATATCGTCGACTGGCTGTTCCAGTACGCGTTCCAGCAACGCGCCAGCGACATCCACATAGAGCCCCGGCGCGAGCAAGGCACGGTGCGCTTTCGCATCGACGGCGTGCTGCACAACGTCTATCAATTCCCGCCCCAGGTCACCATGGCCATTGTCAGTCGCCTGAAAACCCTGGGGCGCATGAACGTCGCGGAGAAACGCAAACCCCAGGACGGCCGGGTGAAAACCAAGACCCCGGACGGCGGTGAAGTCGAACTGCGCTTGTCGACACTGCCCACAGCCTTCGGCGAAAAAATGGTCATGCGGATCTTCGATCCGGAAGTGTTGCTCAAGGACTTCGACCAACTTGGCTTCTCCGCCGACGACCTGCGCCGCTGGCAAGACATGACCCGCCAGCCCCACGGCATCATCCTCGTCACCGGGCCGACGGGGTCGGGCAAGACCACTACCCTCTACACCACCCTGAAAAAACTGGCGACGCCGGAGGTCAACCTCTGCACCATCGAAGACCCGATTGAAATGGTCGAGCCGGCGTTCAACCAGATGCAGGTCCAGCACAACATCGACCTGACCTTCGCCGCCGGCGTGCGCGCGCTGATGCGGCAAGACCCGGACATCATCATGATCGGCGAGATCCGTGACCTCGAAACCGCGGAGATGGCAATCCAGGCGGCGCTCACCGGGCACCTGGTGCTGTCGACCCTGCACACCAACGACGCGCCCAGCGCCATCAGCCGCCTGCTGGAACTCGGCGTGCCGCACTACCTGATCAAGGCCACGGTGCTCGGCGTCATGGCCCAGCGACTGGTGCGAACCCTGTGCCCGCACTGCAAGTCGCCGCTGACGCTGGGCGAAGACGACTGGCAAACCCTGACCCGCCCCTGGCAAGCACCGTTGCCGGCCAATGCCCAGCGTGCCATCGGTTGCGTGGAATGCCGCGACACAGGTTATCGCGGTCGCGCCGGGGTCTACGAAATCATGCAGCTCAGCGACAGCATCAAAGCGCTGATCAGTCCCGACACCGATCTGCTGGCCGTGCGCCGACAGGCATTCAAGGAAGGCATGCGCAGCCTGCGGCTGTCAGGGGCGCAAAAGGTCGCCGCCGGGCTGACGACCATCGAGGAAGTTCTGCGGGTGACGCCCCAGAGCGAGCAGAACTGAGCCCTGCTGTACTTATCCGGCATCGGCACCGCTACACTCCAGCGATTGCAACTCCACAGATCCACACATCAACAAGGAATCGTTATGCAGATCGGTAGCGTGCTTTTGCTTTTTGTCGGCCTGGTGGTCGCCATTCTGTTCATGGGTTTCAAGGTCGTGCCCCAAGGCTTTGAATGGACCGTCGAGCGTTTCGGGCGTTACACCAACACGCTCAAGCCGGGGCTGAACGTGATCATTCCGGTCATGGACCGCATCGGCCGCAAGATGAATGTGATGGAAAGCGTGCTGGATATTCCGCCGCAGGAAGTCATCACCTCCGACAACGCCACGGTGCAAATCGACGCCGTGTGCTTCTTCCAGGTGGTCAACACGGCCCAGGCGGCCTACGAGGTCAACAACCTCGAACACGCCATCCGCAACCTGCTGCAAACCAACATCCGCACCGTGCTCGGCTCGATGGAACTCGACGCCATGCTCAGCCAGCGTGACGGCATCAACGAAAAACTGCTGCGCACCGTCGACGAAGCAACCGCGCCGTGGGGCATCAAGATCACCCGAATCGAGATCAAGGACATCAGCCCACCCGCCGACCTGATGGCCGCGATGTCGGGGCAGATGAAAGCCGAACGGATCAAGCGCGCACAAATCCTCGAAGCCGAAGGTCTGCGTGCCGCAGCGATCCTGACCGCCGAAGGCAAGAAGCAGGCACAGATCCTCGAAGCCGAAGGCAGTCGCCAGGCCGCATTCCTGGAATCCGAAGCCCGCGAACGGCAAGCCGCGGCGGAAGCCCAGGCGACCAAAGTGGTGTCCGAAGCCATCGCCAGCGGCAACGTGCAGGCGGTCAACTACTTCGTGGCGCAGAAGTACATCGATGCGCTGGGCAAGCTGGCTTCGGCCAACAACAGCAAAGTGATCCTGATGCCGCTGGAGGCCAGTTCGATGATCGGCGCGGTGGGCGGCATTGGCGAAATCGTAAAAGCCACTTTCGATAACAAGAAAGCCTGAGGCGCGCCATGTGGGCATTTTTGCAGCATCTTTCGTTCTGGGACTGGTTAGCGCTGGGCACAGTGCTGTTGATTCTTGAAGTGTTCGGCGCTGGCGGCTACCTGCTGTGGATCGGCATGGCCGCGGCAGCCGTGGGCGTCTTGACCTTCCTGCTGCCGGACCTGTCCTGGGAATGGCAGTTTCTGTTGTTCGGCCTGCTGTCGATCACCACCGCGTTGTACTGGTGGCGGCGTCAGCGCACGGCGATGCGTCCGAGCGATCAGCCGCACCTGAATCTGCGCGGCCAGGAACTGATCGGCAAAACCTTCGTGGTGCATGAAGCGATTGTCGACGGTCGCGGCAAGATCAAGGTGGCCGACGGCGTGTGGATGGCCCGCGGGCCGGACGCCGCCATTGGCAGCCGCGTACGGGTGGTCGGCCAGCAAGGCGCGATCCTGCTGGTCGAAACGGCAGAATAGGCAGCCACGGAACTCGATTGGGGGTTGGCAATCCAAGGGCGTAGTTAACCCAGTGGAGTCACCCTGTCATGCGTTTCAAACTTGCTGTCGCTACCGTCGCCCTGTTGTCTTTGTCTGTCGGTTCGGCGATGGCCGATACTTTTTGGCGTAACGTTCTTACGTCCGGTGCAACCACCGGTTCGAGCTATCTGACATCCAAGGATAACAAGCTGGTCGTCGCGGCCCAGGACGATGCCAGCAGCTTCGTCGCCAGTGATGGCAGTATCCGCGGTCCGTACCTGGAAGCGGCCATGCAGAAAGTCCGCGCCGACAACCCGGGCCTGCAAGCCACGGACATGGAACTGGCGAACGCGATCCTGGCGAAGAATGCCGTGGCTTCTGAATAAGCGTTGCGAATGAAAAATGCCGCTCACTTGAGCGGCATTTTTTTGCCTGGCGAACACAAATCCCATGGTCCCACAGGAGTTATGCGTTGCCTGGGAGGTCAGCGATAGTCATCCACCGGCACACACGCACAAAACAGGTTCCGGTCCCCATACACATTGTCCACCCGGTTCACCACCGGCCAGTATTTGTGAGCCTTGGTGTGCGCGTCCGGCGTGACCGCTTGCACAATGCTGTACGGCCGCTCCCACACGCCGGTGATATCGGCCAAGGTATGCGGCGCACCTTTCAACGGGTTTTCTTCCGCCGGCCAGTTACCGTTCTGCACCTCGTTGATTTCCGCGCGGATGCTCAGCATCGCCCCGATGAACCGGTCCAGCTCTGCCTTCGATTCACTTTCGGTCGGTTCGACCATCAGCGTCCCCGGCACCGGAAATGACATGGTCGGGGCATGGAACCCATAGTCCATCAGGCGCTTGGCCACGTCCTCTTCAGTGATGCCGGTCAACGCCTTGAGCGGTCGCAGGTCGAGAATGCATTCGTGGGCCACTCGTTCGTTGCGCCCGGTGTACAACACCGGGAAGGCACCGGACAAATGTCGCGCCAGGTAATTCGCGGCCAGGATCGCCACTTCGCTGGCGTCCGCCAGTTGCGGCCCCATCATGGCGATGTACATCCAGCTGATTGGCAGAATGCTTGCGCTGCCCCAGGGCGCTGCGCTGACTGCGCCATTTTGCGGGTGCGGCCCGTCGATCGGCACCACCGGATGGTTGGCCACGAACGGCGCCAGATGCGCCCGAACACCAATCGGCCCCATGCCCGGCCCACCGCCACCATGGGGAATGCAGAAGGTCTTGTGCAGGTTCATGTGCGAGACATCGGCGCCAATATCCGCCGGCCGCGCCAGCCCGACCTGGGCGTTGAGGTTGGCGCCATCCATGTACACCTGGCCGCCGTGCTGGTGGATCACTTCGCAGATTTCGCTGATGCCTTCCTCATACACGCCATGGGTCGAAGGGTAAGTCGCCATCAAGCAGGCGAGTTTTTCTGCGGCCTGTGCGGCTTTTTCCTTGAGGTCCTCCAGGTCGACGTTGCCCGCCTCGTCACACTCGACAATCACCACGCGCATCCCGGCCATTTGCGCCGACGCGGGATTGGTGCCGTGAGCCGACGAAGGAATCAGGCAGATATCGCGGCCACCCTGTTGCCGGCTCTCATGGTATTTGCGGATCGCCAGCAGCCCGGCGTATTCGCCCTGGGCACCGGAGTTGGGTTGCATGCAGATCGCGTCGAAACCGGTGATCGCGCACAACCAGCGCTCCAGTTCTTCGATCATCAGCCCATAACCGGCGGCCTGTTCCTTGGGCACGAACGGATGCAGGTTGGCGAACTGCGGCCAGGTGATCGGGATCATCTCGCTGGTGGCGTTGAGCTTCATGGTGCAGGAGCCCAGCGGGATCATCGATTGATTGAGCGCCAGGTCCTTGTTTTCCAGTTGCTTGAGGTAGCGCAGCATCTCGGTTTCGCTGTGATGGGCGCTGAACACCGGATGGCGCAGATAAGGCGAAGTTCGCGCCAACTTTTCGGGAATTCCGCCAGGCAAGACTTCGGCATCCAGGTCCTCGATGCTAAGCCCGTGATCAGCCCCCAGAAACACGTCGAACAGCTTCGCCACGGTGCTTTCGTCGCAGGCCTCGTCGAGGCTCAAGCCCAGTTGGCCGCGCCCGAGAATGCGCAGGTTGATCTGCGCGGCCCGAGCACTTTCGATGATGGCGGTCTGGGTTCCGCCGACTTCCAGCGTCAGGGTGTCGAAGAAGTGCCGGTTGACCCGGGTGATACCGTTGCGCTCAAGCCCGGCGGCAAGGATGCAGGTCAGTCGATGAACCCGCTGGGCGATCCGCTTGAGCCCTTCCGGGCCATGGTAGACCGCATAGAAACTGGCGATATTGGCCAGCAGCACCTGGGCCGTGCAGATATTGGAGTTGGCTTTCTCCCGACGGATGTGTTGCTCGCGGGTTTGCAGGGCCATGCGCAGGGCCGTGTTGCCCCGCGCATCTTTCGAAACACCGATGATCCTCCCGGGAATCGCTCGCTTGTATTCATCGCGGCTGGCAAAAAATGCCGCGTGCGGCCCGCCATATCCCATGGGCACGCCAAATCGTTGGGACGAGCCGAACACCACATCGGCGCCCAGCTCGCCCGGCGGGGTCAGCAACAACAGGCTCAGCAAGTCCGTGGCGACACAGGCCAGGGCCTGTTGCGCGTGCAGGTGATCAATCAGCGGCCGCAGGTCGTGGATTTCACCGTGGGTGTCAGGGTATTGCAGCAGCGCGCCGAACACCTGGTGCTGCTTCAGGTTATCCACAGCATCGACGATCAGCTCGAAGCCGAAACCTTCAGCACGGGTCTGCACCACGGAAATGGTCTGTGGGTGACAGTTTTCGTCAACAAAGAACAAATTGCTTTTGGACTTGGCGACCCGCTTGGCCAAAGCCATGGCTTCCGCCGCAGCAGTGGCCTCATCAAGCAGCGAGGCGTTGGCCAGTTCCAGACCGGTCAGATCGATGGTCAGTTGCTGGTAGTTCAACAGCGCTTCGAGCCGCCCTTGGGCGATCTCTGGCTGATAGGGCGTGTAAGCGGTGTACCAGCCGGGATTTTCCAGCACGTTTCGCAGAATCACGGCCGGTGTGAGGGTGCCGTGGTAGCCCATGCCGATCAGGGTGGTCCAGACCTGGTTCTGCTCGGCATAACCGCGCAGTTTTGCCAGCGCGGCCTCTTCATCGAGTGCCGGGGGCAGGTCCAGCGCCCGGTTAAGGCGGATGCCCGGCGGCACCGTTTGCTCGATCAATTCGACCCGGCTGCCCAGACCGAGGCTGTCGAGCATCGCCTGTTGCTCGGCGACATCGGGTCCGAGGTGACGGCGCAGAAAGGCATTGGGGTCGCGTAACTGGCTCAGGGACGGCAATTGGGACATGACGGGCTCTCTCTTGACTGGCGCTCAACGTCGATGCAACACGGTCAAACCAGCATAGCAGCCGATACTCGGACGCAAGGCGTAGCGCCGCCGGGCAATCCAGATCAGAATGCCCGGCACATGCCTTTTGTCCGCTGATCGGGTGACTGTATTTATGAGCCAACTGCCGTTCCTGCCGTTCTCCAAACCCACTATCGATGAAACCACGATTGCCGCCGTCGGCGACGTATTGCGCTCGGGCTGGATTACCAGCGGCCCCAAGGTCCAAGCCTTCGAAGCGCAACTTTCGGAGTATTTTGGCGGACGCCCGGTGCGCACCTTCAACTCCGGCACCTGCACCATGGAAATCGCCTTGCGTATTGCCGGGGTCGGGCCGGGCGATGAAGTGATCACCACACCGATTTCCTGGGTGGCCACCGCCAACGTCATCCTGGAAGTCGGCGCCACCCCGGTGTTTGCCGACATCGACCCGGTGACCCGCAATATCGATCTCGATCAACTGGAAGCGGCGATTACCCCCCGCACCAAAGCCATCATCCCGGTGTACCTCGCCGGATTGCCGGTGGACATGACACGTTTGTACGCCCTGGTGAAAAAGCACGGCCTGCGGATCGTCGAAGATGCGGCCCAGGCATTGGGCTCCAGCTGGAACGGCCAGCGCATTGGCTCGACGGGGGATTTCGTGTCCTTCAGTTTCCAGGCGAACAAAAACGTCACCTCCTCCGAGGGCGGTTGCCTGGTGCTGAATACGGCCGAAGAAGTACGACTGGCGGAGAAATACCGGCTGCAGGGTGTGACTCGCAGCGGTTTCGATGGACTGGACGTCGACGTGCTGGGTGGCAAATTCAACATGACCGACGTCGCCGCGGCCATTGGCCTGGGGCAATTTGCTCATATCGAAACCATCACCGCTCATCGCCGTGACCTGGCCCGGCACTATTTCGCCTGCTTTGGCGAGGATTTCGAAGCGCAGTACGGGGCGCAACTGCCTCCGGCGGATTTCACCCACAGCAACTGGCATTTGTTCCAGCTGGTATTACCGGAACGCCAGGATGGCAAACCGGCGCGGGCGACTTTCATGGAGCAGATGCAGGCGTTGGGTGTCGGGATCGGCTATCACTACCCGCCTATTCACCTGTTGAGCCTTTACCGCGAACGCGGATTCAAGGAGGGCATGTTCCCG
The DNA here is from genome assembly GCF_056405655.1 of Pseudomonas sp. P1_F7. NCBI lineage: Bacteria > Pseudomonadati > Pseudomonadota > Gammaproteobacteria > Pseudomonadales > Pseudomonadaceae > Pseudomonas > Pseudomonas sp. P1_F7. Next base: position 72,408 of record NZ_JBFUBR010000014.1, on the reverse strand, counting down.
GTCGCTGAGCGGGTCGGTCGGCTGATTGTCTCGCTGCCAATGTTCACGGCGATGAGCAAAGCAGATGTCGAGCGTTCGGTGGCGGCCGTGAAAGCGGTTTTGCGGCCTTGACTCAACCTTGATTCGGCCTTTGTAGGAGCTGCCGAAGGCTGCGATCTTTTGATTTTAAAAACAAGATCAAAAGATCGCAGCCTTCGGCAGCTCCTACGGGGCGAGCATTACTCGCCGATGGCAGCCTTGTAGCCGGCGGCATCCAGCAGTTTTTCCAGGTCTGCAGCGTTGCTTGGCTTGATCTTGAAGATCCACGCGCCGTACGGGTCGCTGTTGAGCAGTTCCGGCGAAGCGCTCAGGTCTTCGTTGACCGCGATCACTTCACCGGCAATCGGGGAGTAGATGTCGGAAGCGGCTTTAACCGACTCAACGACACCCGACTGATCACCGGCAGCAAACACGTTGCCAACTTCAGTCAGCTCAACAAACACCACATCACCCAGCGCTTCCTGCGCGTGATCGCTGATGCCCACGGTGACTGTGCCATCGGCTTCCAGACGTGCCCATTCGTGACTTTCGGCAAAACGCAGGTTGGCAGGGATATCGCTCATGTTCTGTGTCCTCAGGAAAATGGTCGGCGGTCATGCCCGCCAGAAAAGGTTAGATCAAGGTTTTGCCGTGACGTACGAAGGTCGGTTTGACCACCCGGACCGGGTACCACTTGCCACGGATTTCCACTTCAGCGCGGTCGGCAGTTGCCATCGGCACGCGCGCCAGTGCAATCGACTTGCTTAGCGTAGGAGAGAAACTACCACTGGTGATCTCCCCTTCGCCAACATCAGCGATGCGGACCACCTGATGAGCGCGCAAAACACCGCGTTCCTCAAGGACCAGACCGACCAGTTTTTGCTGTACGCCGGCGGCCTGCTCGGTTTCCAGCGCCTTGCGCCCGATGAACTGCCGGGTGGCAGGTTTCCAGGCGATGCTCCAGGCCATATTGGAGGCCAAGGGTGAAATATCCTGCTGGATGTCCTGACCGTAAAGGTTCATGCCGGCTTCGACCCGCAAGGTATCCCGCGCGCCAAGGCCGATGGGAGAAATCCCGGCACCGACCAGATCGTTGAAAAAGCCTGGCGCCTGATCGGCCGGCAGAATGATTTCCAGGCCGTCTTCGCCGGTATAACCAGTGCGCGCGATGAACCAGTCACCATCGGACAGACCTTCGAAAGGCTTGAGGAGCTGGATCAGGTTGCCGCGGGACTGGTTGACCAGCTCGGCAATTTTTTGCCGGGCGTGGGGGCCCTGGATGGCCAGCATCGCCAACTCGGAGCGTTCACCGAGTAGTACGTCGAAACCGTCGAGACGGGCTTGCATCCAGGCCATGTCCTGATCGCGGGTGGAGGCATTGACCACCAGGCGATAACCCTCATCGAGACGGTAAACGATCATGTCGTCGACGATGCCGCCCTGCTCGTTGAGCATCGCGCTGTAAAACGCACGGCCGGGGCTGTGCAGGCGTTCGACATCATTGGCCAGCAAATGCTGGAGCCAGGCTTTGGCCTGGGAGCCGCCGACGTCGATTACGGTCATGTGGGATACATCGAAGACACCGCAATCGCGGCGCACCTGATGGTGTTCCTCGACCTGCGAACCATAATGCAGAGGCATGTCCCAACCGCCAAAATCGACCATCTTCGCGCCGAGTGCGAGATGAAGGTCATACAGAGGCGTACGCTGTCCCATGGGTTTCTCCTTCCGGGCGTGGCGAAGGTGCGGACAAGTGCTGCACGGACTGAATGCCTTGAAACAAAGGGCCTTTAGCCGATTTCAGCTACCTGGTCTGTCAGACGGACCGCACCGAATGCCGCGCATTGTAGCCGCAAGGTGTAGGACTGACACCTAGCTGTTTCGATGTGCTGAGCGCCGGATCAATCCGATGACCGGTAACAGCCCGACCAGCACCAGGGTCAATGCCGGCAAAGACGCCCGCGCCCATTCGCCTTCGCTGGTCATTTCGAAGATTCGCACCGCCAGCGTGTCCCAGCCAAACGGGCGCATCAGCAGGGTCGCGGGCATTTCCTTGAGCACGTCGACGAACACCAGCAGCGCGGCGCTCAACGTGCCGGGTAGCAACAATGGCAGATACACTTTGAAAAACAGTCGTGGCCCACTGACGCCAAGGCTACGTGCCGCTTCGGGCAAAGATGGCCGTATACGCGCCAGGCTGCTTTCCAGTGGCCCGTAGGCCACTGCAATGAAGCGCACCAGATAGGCCAGCAACAACGCAGACAGACTGCCCAGCAGCAGCGGCTTGCCCGCGCCACCGAGCCAGCTCGAGAGCGGGATCACCAGTTCGCGATCCAGGTAACTGAACGCCAGCATGATCGACACCGCCAGCACCGAACCGGGCAAGGCGTAACCCAGATTGGCCAGACTGACCCCGGAACGAATGACCCGGGTGGGCGCCAGTCGTCGGGCAAACGCCAGTAACAAGGCGACGCTGACGGTGATCAACGCCGCCATCGCCCCCAGGTACAAGGTGTGGACGATCAACCCGGTGTAACGCTCGTCGAGATCGAAGCGCCCACGCTGCCAGAACCACACCGCCAATTGCAGCATCGGGATAACGAAAGCGCAGGCAAACACCAGCCCGCACCACGTTGTCGCCGCCAGCGCCTTGACGCCTCTTAGGTGATACAGCGCCTTGCCCCGTGGTCGTTCGTTGCTTGCCCGGTTGGCCCCGCGAGCACGCCGTTCGCCGTACAGCACGAGCATCACCACCAGCAGCAGCAAGCTGGCCAGTTGCGCGGCGGAAGACAGGCTGAAAAAACCGTACCAGGTCTTGTAGATGGCCGTGGTGAAGGTATCGAAGTTGAACACCGACACTGCGCCGAAATCCGCCAGGGTTTCCATCAGCGCCAATGCCACGCCCGCACCAATGGCTGGTCGCGCCATGGGCAATGCCACCCGCCAGAACGCTTGCCAGGGCGATTGGCCAAGGACTCTCGCTGCTTCCATCAGGCCTTTGCCCTGGGCGAGGAAGGCGGTGCGGGCCAGCAGATAGACATAGGGATAGAAAACCAGCACCAGCACCACAATCACGCCGCCCGTGGAACGCACGCGCGGCAGGCGCAGACCACTGCCAAACCACTCGCGCAGCAGGGTTTGCACGGGTCCGGCGAAATCCAGCAGGCCGACGAAGACGAAGGCCAGCACATAGGCAGGGATCGCGAAGGGCAGCATCAGCGCCCAGTCCAGCCAGCGCCGGCCGGGGAATTCGCAAAGGCTGGTGAGCCAGGCCAGGCTGACCCCCAGGACTGTCACGCCGACACCGACACCAAGCACCAGGGTCAGGGTATTGCCCAGCAAACGCGGCATCTGCGTGTCCCAGAGATGGGACCAGATTTGAGCGTCGATGGTTTGCCAGGAAAGCAGCAGGACACTCAGGGGCAACAGGACCAGCGCAGCGATGGCGAAGACGACGGGATACCAGCGGCGTTGGGCGGGATGGGCCAAGGAAAATCTCTCGCGAAATTTTGAAGTGTAGAGAAAACGCAAAAAGACCGCAGCCTCCGGCAACTCCTACATTGGGTTGGTGATCACCCTGTAGGAGCTGCCGAAGGCTGCGATCTTTTGACCTTTAAAACAGCAGGCTCAGTTCCAGCCAGCCTTGTCCATCAGGCGAATCGCCTCGGCCTGACGCTTGCCGGCGATTTCCACAGGCACGGTATCAGCGATGAACTTGCCCCATGCGGCGACTTCAGCCGATGGCTGCACGGCCGGGTTCGCCGGAAATTCCTGGTTCACGTCGGCAAAGATTTTCTGCGCTTCAGGGGTGGTCATCCACTCCACCAGGGCCTTGGCCGCTTCCGGGTGCGGCGCGTGTTGGGTCAGGCCGATACCCGACAGGTTGACGTGTACGCCACGGTCAGCCTGGTTCGGCCAGAACAGCTTCACCGGCAGGTCTGGCTTCTGCTTGTGCAGGCGGCCGTAGTAGTAGGTGTTGACGATACCGACGTCACACTGGCCGGCGTTGATCGCTTCCAGCACGGCTGTGTCGTCGGAGAACACGTCAGTGGACAGGTTCCTGACCCAGCCCTTGAGGATTTCCTCAGTCTTCTCGGCGCCGTGCACTTCGATCATGGTCGCGGTCAGGGACTGGTTGTAGACCTTCTTCGCCGTGCGCAGACACAGGCGGCCTTCCCATTGCTTGTCGGCCAGCGCTTCGTAGGTAGTCAGTTCACCCGGCTTCACCCGGTCAGTGGAGTAGGCAATGGTCCGCGCCCGCAGGCTCAGGCCGGTCCAGGCATGGGAGGCGGCCCGGTACTGCAGCGGAATGTTGGCATCGATGGTTTTCGAGGTGAACGGCTGGAGGATGCCCATCTGCTCGGCTTGCCAGAGGTTGCCGGCATCGACGGTGAGCAGCAGGTCGGCCGGCGTATTCGCGCCCTCGGCCTTGAGCCGCTGCATCAGTGGCGCTTCCTTGTCGGTGATGAACTTCACCTTCACGCCGGTCTTGGCAGTGTAGGCATCGAATACTGGCTTGATCAGCTCGTCGATTCGCGAGGAGTAGACCACCACCTCGTCAGCGGCCTGGACGGCGGTGCTGCCGATCAGGGTCAGGGCCAGTGCGGTCAGTAGACGCTTCGGTGCCAACATGGGAGCGGTCCCTCAATTGAAAAATGAGGCCAAATGATAAGGACTCACATTTAGCTTCTCAATCGAACCTGCTTGTGGAGGAGTTACCAGATGTTGCTTGAGCTGGAATATGAGGTGACTGAACTGCCGTCATCGCGAGCAAGCTCGCTCCCACAGGGTTCTCGAGCGTTCACACAAATTGCATTAACACCTGAATTCTGTGGGAGCGAGCTTGCTCGCGATGGGGCCTTTAACCTCAACAAAAATCTCAGGCCTTGGCCAACGCCGGCAAATCCCCGGTCAACCCCAGCGCTTCACGCACGAACAAGGCCTTGGCTTCCGGCATCTTCTCCACCATTTTCAACCCGGTATTACGCAGCCAGCGTACCGGCAACGGATCGGCCTGGAACAACCGCTCGAATCCTTCCATCGCCGCCATCAGCGCCAGGTTGTGAGGCATGCGCCGACGCTCGTAGCGGCTGAGGACTTTCACATCCGCCAGGCGTTCGCCACGGGTTGCCGCTTGCAGCAACACTTCGGCCAGCACGGCGGCATCGAGGAATCCGAGATTCACACCCTGTCCGGCCAACGGGTGAATGGTGTGGGCCGCATCGCCGATCAATGCCAGGCCTTCAGCCACATAACGCTTGGCATGACGCTGGCGCAGGGGCACGCACAACCGTGGGTCGGCGCTGAGCACTTCACCGAGTCGCCCCTCGAAGGCGCGCTCCAGTTCTTTGCAGAAACCCTGGTCATCCATCGCCATCAGACGTTCGGCTTCGCCGGGTGTGGTCGACCAGACGATCGAACACCAATCCTGTTGGCCGTCGCGCTCAAGGGGCAGGAACGCCAACGGACCGTTGTCGGTGAAGCGCTGCCAGGCCGTCATCTGATGCGGCTTGGCGCAACGCACGCTGGTGACGATGGCATGGTGCAGATAATCCCATTCGCGGGTCGCCACACCGGCCAAGCGTCGCACCGCCGAGTTGGCGCCATCCGCCGCGATCACCAGCGGCGCGCGCAAGGTGCGGCCATCGGCCAGGGTCAGCAGCCAGTCATCGCCAGAGCGGCGCATCTGTTCCAGGCGCGCATTGGCTAGCAACCCCAGATCGCAATCGTGCAGACGCTCGAGCAAGGCATCCTGGACCACGCGGTTTTCGACGATATGCCCCAGCACCTCGGCATGCACGCTGGCCGCCGAAAAATGGATTTGCCCGGTGCCGCTGCCATCCCAGACCTGCATGTCGGTGTAGGGGCTGCTGCGCCGCCCGGCGATGCCATCCCAGACGCCGAGGCGTTCGAGAATCCGCTGGCTGGCGGTCGACAAGGCGCTCACGCGCGGTTCAAAAGCGGCCTGAGCGTTGAAGGGTTTGACACTCATGGGGCTGCCGTCCAGCAGCAGGACTTCCAGCCCGCTGCCCTGCAACGCCAGCGCCAGGGCGCTGCCGACCATTCCGGCCCCGACAATCAGCAGATCTGCGCGCATTTCCATGCTTTAAGCCTGTCTCTCTTGCGGCTTGAGCCGCATGTAAAGGGTTTTCCCGACCCGCGCCAACAAGTGGCAGGAGCCGTCATGAATGTCGAACCTGCAATTGCGGCAGGTATTTTTATCGATCGTGCCTTGCCGAATCCGCGGTTCAACCAGTCACGCATCCGGTCGCGTACCCAACCCCATCGCCTGTCGGGCAAACCAGCGTTTGGCCGGTGGCAGCAGATCGAGGCCGAGCAGGCCGATGTTGCGCCCCAGGGACACGAGCGGCTGGGTGCTGCCGAACAGGCGCGTGACCTGATCGGAGAAACCCACGGTGAGGTCCTGATCGAGACGCTGGCGTTCGCGATAGGCCTGCAACGTGGCGAAGTCACCCAATGGTTTTTCGCTGGCGAGCAAGGCATCGGCCAGGGCCTGGGTATCGCGCAGGGACAGGTTGAACCCCTGGCCGGCAATCGGATGCAGGCTGTGCGCCGCGTTGCCGAGCACCGCCAGATGCGGACGCACCTGTTCTTCGGCCTCGACCAGTGTCAGCGGATACAGATGTCGTGCACCGACCTGTTTCAATGTACCAAGGCGATATCCGAATACCCCCTGCAACTCGCTAAGGAAACTGCGTTCATCCAGCGAAGCCAGGCGTTGCGCATCCATCCCCAGGCGGGTCCAGACCAGTGCACAGCGATTTTCCGGAAGCGGTAGCAACGCCATCGGGCCTTCGTCGGTGAAACGCTCGAAGGCCATGCCGTTGTGGGCTTCGCTCGGGGTGATGTTGGCAATCAGCGCGCTCTGGTTATACGGACGCTTGCGGATGCCGATCCCCAATTGCTCGCGCAGGCCGGAGCGGCCACCATCGGCGAGCACCGCGAGGTCGCATTCCAGGGTGGTTTCATCGTTGAGGGTCAGGCGATAGCCATCGATCAGCGGCTCCATGCGGGTGACTTCCGCCGGGCAGCGCCAACTGATCACGTCCTTGTCCAGGCCTTGCCACAGGCATTGGCCGAGCCAGGCGTTTTCAACGACATAACCCAGCGCTGGAACACCCTCTTCCATCGCCGACAACCGAGCCGTCGAGAAACGCCCACGGTCGGAAACATGAATCTGCTTGATCGGCTCGGCGCAGCGGGAGACTTCCTGCCAGACGCTCAACCGTTGATAAATTTGCCGCGAGCCGAAGGACAACGCCGAAGAACGGGCATCGTAACTCGGTTGATAGGTGTCGCCAGGGGCGAACGGCTCGATCAGCACGATCTTCCAGCCTCGGGCCTTGGCGCCAGCCTGCAGCGCCAGCGCCAGGCTTGCACCGACCAGCCCGCCACCGATGATTGCCAGGTTGACTCGACTCATGCTGCTTGTGCCCGCGCGGCGGCCATCAGCCCCTCGATCTCGACGACGGTTTTCGGCACGCCACCCGTCAATATTTCACAGCCGGTTTTGGTGACCACTACGTCGTCCTCGATGCGCACGCCAATGCCGCGCCATTTCTTCGCCACGTTCTGGTTGTCCGGAGCGATATAGATCCCCGGTTCCACGGTCAGCGCCATGCCGACTTCCAGCACGCGCCACTCGCCGCCGACCTTGTATTCGCCGACATCATGCACATCCATGCCCAGCCAATGGCCGGCGCGGTGCATGTAAAACGCCTTATAGGCTTCGCTGGCGATCAGCTCGTCGACGTCGCCCCGGAGCAGCCCCAGCTTGACCAGCCCGGCCGTGATGACCCGGACCGTGGCCTCGTGCGCCTGATTCCAGTGTTTGTTCGGGGCGATTTCGGCAAAGGCGGCCTCCTGTGAGGCCAGCACCAATTCGTAAATCGCTTTCTGTTCCGCTGAATATTTGCCGCTGACCGGAAAGGTCCGGGTGATGTCGCTGGCGTAGCAGTCGATCTCGCAACCGGCGTCGATCAACACCAGATCACCGTCCTTGAGCACCGCGTCGTTCTGCTGGTAATGCAGGATGCAGCTGTTGCGCCCCGCCGCGACGATCGAGCCGTAGGCCGGCATCTTCGCCCCGCCCTTGCGGAATTCGTAATCGAGTTCGGCTTCGAGGCTGAATTCGTGCAACCCGGCGCGGCAGGCCTGCATTGCCCGCACGTGCGCCTGGGCGGAAATCCGCGCCGCCTCGCGCATCACTTTCACTTCTGCCGCCGATTTATACAGGCGCATGTCGTGGAGCAGATGATCCAGGGCAACGAATTCGTTCGGTGGCTGGGCACCGAGGTTGGCCTTGGAGCGGATCACGTTGATCCACTCCATCAGGTGGCGGTCGAATTCGGGGTTGCTGCCCATGGCCGAATACACCCGGTCCCGGCCTTCGATCAGACCCGGCAGGATGTCGTCGATATCAGTGATCGGAAAGGCATCGTCGGCGCCGAAGTCGCGAATCGCGCCCTCTTGCCCGGCACGCAGACCGTCCCACAGCTCGCGCTCGGCGTTGCGTTCGCGGCAGAACAGAATGTATTCGCCATGCACACGCCCCGGCATCAACACCAGTACGGCCTGGGGCTCGGGAAAACCGCTGAGGTACTGGAAGTCGCTGTCCTGGCGATAAACGTGCTCGACGTCGCGGTTACGAATGGCCACCGCGGCGGCGGGCAGGATGGCGATGCTGTTGGGTTCCATCTGCGCCATCAAGGCCTTGCGGCGCCGGCTGTATTCCGATTTCGGGATGTGGATCATGGGCAGATGGCGTTCCCTGGCAAACGATTAGTGCAGCGACGGTTTGGCAGCCGGCGCTTGCGGTTGTTTGGTCTCGGAGAACAGCAGCAGGGGTGCGATGCGCACGTACTCCATGACTTCCATGTAGTCGCTTTCACCATCGTCGGACTCTTCCAGGGCGTCTTGCACCTGGGAAATGGCCGCCAGGTCCTGCAGCACTTCGGTGGCCTCAGTGCTCAGGGCGCTGCTGTCACGGCAGTTCAAGCCAAAGCCACTAAGGAAACCCTGGCACCACTCGCCCAGTGCGGCGGCACGCTCGGTAAGCGGGGCGTCGTCGGTGGGCAACAGCAGAACGACGGTCACGTCGTCGCCGGTGAGCTCGCCTTTTACCATCGCTTGCAGGCCGATCAGGGCGTTGCGAACGTTGTCCTGCGGCTCGCTTTCGAGCAGTTCGGCGGCGTCGATCAGCCAGCCTTCGGCGTCGAAACCGGCGCCGGCGCAGCTGCGGCCGAGCAACAGGCCGTGCAGTTCAGCAGGCGAGACGTTGTGACCGCTGGAAGTCAGCAGAGTGGCGAAGCCTTGGTACGGGGAATTCTGAATGGTCATGGGCAGCTAGGCGCCAGACGGCGCTATGTCTAGAATGAAGGCCTTGTATCCTACATCGACTACCCCTGTAGGAGCGAGCTTGCTCGCGATGGTCGTCAACGATAACGCTGGGTACCTGAGACCCCGCGGCGTTCTMAGGTTCATCGCGAGCAAGCTCGCTCCTACAGTCCAACACCCATCAGACAGTGAAGACAATGGAAGACACCGACCTGCAAGCGCTGATGGCCAGACTCGAACTGCTGATTACCCGAGTCGAGCAACTTAAGAGTCAAAACGCACTCTTACTAGCTCAGGAAAAGACCTGGCGCGAGGAACGCGCGCACCTCATTGAAAAAAACGAAATCGCCCGGCGTAAGGTCGAATCGATGATTTCGCGCCTCAAGGCCCTGGAGCAAGACTCATGAGTTCAAGCAATAGCGTCACCGTGCAGATCCTCGACAAAGAGTATTCGATCATCTGCCCTCAGGAAGAACGCAGCAACCTGGTCAGCGCCGCCCGTTACCTGGACGGCAAGATGCGCGAGATCCGCAGCAGCGGCAAAGTTATCGGCGCCGACCGTATCGCCGTGATGGCTGCGCTGAACATCACCCATGACCTGCTGCACAAGGAACAACGCCCGGATATCCAGGCCAGCGGCTCGACCCGCGAACAGGTGCGCGACCTGCTCGATCGCGTCGATCTGGCGCTTGCCACCGATCCGGACGTCACTAAAGGCTGATTCGCGCCAGCGCTTGCGGTATAATCCCCTCACTCCCTGGGGTGCTTGCCAGTTGGCGATGTCCCTGAGCCGATTTGCTATACCCTGGAGGTTGCACGTTGGGCTGGTGTGCATGTCCGCTAGACGGAAAGCCTTAAAGCCTACTGCATCTTCCACCTTGAACTTTCGGGTTCAAGGGCTAAGTCGACAGCGACACATTCGGGGAGCCTGATTCCAGTCCAATGCCGGTTTTGATACCGGCATTGGCGTTTTTACGGGTACGCTTCACGTATCCGCATTGCTGAAGCCCGAATACATGACCGAACCTGCGCTGCTCCCCCGCCCGCAACTTCGACGCATGCTGCGCAAGGCCCGCCGCGCACTGACACCGAGTCAGCAGCGCCAGGCCGCTCGCGGGCTGTACAAGCAATTGGCCCAGCAACCGCTGTTCCGCCGCGCCAAACACATCTCGCTCTACCTGCCGACCGACGGTGAAATCGATCCGCGCCTGTTGCTGCGCGCCGCGCAACGCCGGGGCAAAGCCACCTATCTGCCGGTGCTTAGCGCTTGGCCGCGAACCAAAATGGTGTTCCAGCGCATCCGGCCCGGGGAAAAACTCAAACCCAATCGCTTCCGCATTCTCGAACCACGGGCCAACCTCGCCCGGCAGCGCAAGATCTGGGCGCTGGACCTGGTGTTGTTGCCATTGGTGGGTTTTGACGATGTCGGCGGACGCCTGGGAATGGGCGGTGGCTTCTACGATCGGAGCCTAGCCTACCTGGCGCGACGAAACGACTGGCGCAAGCCGACGCTGTTGGGGCTGGCCCATGAATGTCAGAAAGTGGGGCGATTGGCTCAGGCGAGCTGGGATGTGCCGCTGCAGGGAACGGTGACGGACAAGGCCTGGTATTACGCAGGCTAGGCGCCACTTCGATCAGCGACGCCGAGACAACAGGATCAGCGCTTGAAGGCTGTCGACTGTTGCTGCAATTGGGCGAGCTCGACCGGTGCCTCGGTCTTGTTGGCCCACAGGCTTTGGGCATAGCCAGTGGTCACGACGCCAAGGCCAAACAAAATGACCAAAATCCATAGTAAATCCGGTTTGCGTTTCATCGATTGCCCCCCAAAGGCACATCAACACGATGACAGCAGCGGTTTCCGTTTGTAGGCCGTGCAGCAGCGTCAAGCTTTAAAGGCCGGCATTTTGCGACAACGTGAACCGCTGCGCAAACGCTGACGTCAACCGACTGTCGGTTTGTCATAAAATCGCCGACAAGCTGCTCAATCACCACGCAAGGAGCAAAAGACATGGCCTATTGGCTGATGAAATCCGAGCCCGACGAACTCTCGATCAAAGGGCTGGAAAAGCTCGGCAAAGCACGCTGGGACGGGGTTCGCAACTATCAGGCACGCAATTTCCTGCGGGCCATGGCAGTGGGTGATGAGTTCTTTTTCTATCATTCCAGCTGCCCCGAGCCGGGCATCGCCGGAATCGCCAGGATTGTCGAAGCCGCGTATCCGGACCCGACGGCGCTGGAGCCAGAGAGCCATTATTTCGACCCGAAGGCCACCCCGGATAAAAACGCCTGGAGTGCGATTGATGTCGCGCATATCGAGACGTTTGCCCGGGTGCTGAAACTGGATTACCTGAAGCAGCAGACGGCGCTGGCCGAGTTGCCGCTGGTGCAGAAAGGCTCGCGGCTTTCGGTGATGCCGGTGACGGCGGAGCAGTGGGCGGCGGTGATTGCTTTAAAGCCTTGAGTCATTTATCGCCTGGACCGGCCTCATCGCGAGCAAGCTCGCTCCCACAGGGTTCTGCGGTGGACATGCGATTGTGCTTCAACACAAATCCAGTGTGGGAGCGAGCAAGCTCGCGATGACGCCAGCTCAAGCAATAGAAGTCTTACTGAATGATCAGGTTGTTGAACAACAGATCCTCAACCACCGGCTTGCCGGTTTCGTCGTTCATCACCTGCTGGGTCTGCTTCAGCGCTTCCTGACGGAGCTTTTCCTTGGCCTCGACATTGTTCATCGTCTCGGTAGTCTGCTGGGCGAACAGCGCGACCAATTGATTGCGGATCAAAGGTTCATTGGCCTTCACCGCTTTGGCCGCCTCGTCACCGGTCACCCGCAACGCCACATCGGCCTTGTAGACCTTCAGTTTCGGCGTGCCGTCCAGCCCGTAGTTACCCACGAACGGCGGGCTCAGGGTGATGTAACTGACCTTCGGAGCTGCATCTTCTTTGGCTTCTTCGGCCACCGCTGCCACAGGCAGAGTCAGGGCCAGCATCAACATGATCCACGCTTTCAAAATTCGCTCCTTATCCGGTTTGCGGCCTAGCATAACGACCCGTCACGCAAGCACAAGCTTATGGCTGACTATCAGGGCCGGGCATGCTCGTTGACCCATCGACCCACACACCTACACTTATCGGCCATCACTCTCAAAGGAATAGCCCTGATGAAAGCCGTGCTGTGCAAAGCCTTCGGCCCTGCCGAATCGCTGGTGCTGGAAGACGTCGCCAGTCCTGTCGCGAAGAAGAACGAAATCCTGCTGGACGTGCACGCCGCCGGGGTGAATTTCCCCGACACGTTGATCATCGAGGGCAAATACCAGTTCAAGCCGCCCTTCCCGTTTTCGCCGGGCGGTGAAGCGGCCGGCGTGGTCAGCGCAGTGGGCGAAAAGGTCAGCCACTTGAAAGTCGGTGACCGGGTCATGGCCCTGACCGGTTGGGGCAGCTTTGCCGAACAGGTCGCCGTGCCGGGCTACAACGTGTTGCCAATCCCGCCGTCCATGGACTTCAACACTGCCGCCGCCTTCAGCATGACTTACGGCACCTCGATGCATGCCCTCAAGCAGCGCGGCAACCTGCAACCGGGTGAAACCCTGCTGGTCCTCGGTGCGTCCGGCGGTGTCGGCCTGGCCGCGGTTGAAATCGGCAAGGCCATGGGCGCCCGGGTGATTGCCGCAGCCAGCAGCGCAGAGAAACTCGCCGTGGCCAAGGCCGCCGGTGCCGACGAACTGATCAACTACAGCGAAACCAGCCTCAAGGACGAAATCAAGCGCCTGACCGACGGCCAGGGTGCCGACGTGATCTACGACCCGGTGGGCGGCGACCTGTTCGACCAGGCCATCCGCGCCATCGCCTGGAACGGCCGTCTGCTGGTGGTCGGCTTCGCCAGCGGGCGCATTCCCGAACTGCCAGTGAACCTCGCGCTGCTCAAGGGCGCCGCGGTGCTCGGCGTGTTCTGGGGCTCCTTCGCCCAACGTCAGCCGCAAGACAACGCCGCGAACTTCCAGCAACTGTTTGGCTGGTTTGCCGAAGGCAAGTTAAAACCGCTGGTGTCGCAGGTTTATCCGCTGGGCAATGCGGCGCAAGCCATCAATGATCTTGGCCAGCGTAAAGCGGTCGGGAAAGTGGTGGTGCAGGTTCGCTGAATCTCTATCTGCTATAAAAGCGCGGCCACACTGCCGCGCTTTTTCGTCATAACAGCGCCCTTATCTCTTGCGGAAGAAACCGCACGTATCGACCCGCGGGATAAGTATTACAGCGCCTGACTATTGATGGGATGCTTTTGTTGAGCTTGGCTATCAGCGCCAGACGCTTCTCTTCCGGCAATTGGGTCGGTGAAAGGGAGTGCGTCAGATAACTGCGAGTCCAACTGAAAACCGGCAGGTCTACCCACGAAGTGTCTGCGATGTTCAGCGCCGCCCGTCCGATGTCACTACATTTGAGCCGCTCCAGAGTCTTGTTGACGTGAATGGGCTGTTCCTGGTCCAGCCTGTAATCCATGGGTGCTATTACGGTGACTTGTGCAGGCTGGTCGGCGGTAATCGTCCATGACTTGAATCGCCATTGGCTGGCAGCGGCCAATGAAGCCTCACCGAGTTCGGGATGCGCATCTTCCAAAATCTCGGCCTTACTAACAGAACCATCGGCCTGCACGGTCAGGTGGACACGCACCATACCGGTGATCCCGGCCCGGTAAAGTGCCACTGGGTAAACCGGCTTCGGATTACTCTCGGGTATCAGGAACACCTCCCCGGCCCTGAGATCCATGGACGCCACCAACAAAAGCACGCATACCCACCACCGCATGTCCCTCTCCCTTCGCCTGCAACGCCAGACCTGGCAACAGCACAAAGGTTAAAGCGCTGAATCATTCGGCATAACGCCATGACTTCTGCTTTAAACGAAGGACCTTTCCTAAAGACCTGCCTTATTTCAGGTACATCAAGCGCCTGCTAACTAAACAGGTAACGCTTCCTACAACGCCCCTCACTTACATCTGAGCGACATGTTCATAAAGGAACACTCGATATCCAACATTTCCGCTGTTTTGCCGATGAGAACCGGTGCTATTTTCGGTAACGAAACTGTAACATTCGTATCCGCAGTCAAAACAAGAAATCTGGAGCTCTTGAATGTTTGCTTTCTTTCGTCCTGCCACACATCAGGCTCCGCTGCCTGAAGAAAAAATAGACAGCACCTACCGACGCCTGCGCTGGCAGATTTTCGCCGGCATCTTCATTGGCTATGCCGGTTACTACCTGCTGCGCAAGAACTTCTCCCTGGCCATGCCGTACCTGATCGACGAGGGCTACTCCCGTGGTCAGTTGGGTCTGGCGATGTCCGCCATCGCAATTGCCTACGGTCTGTCGAAGTTTCTGATGGGCCTGGTGTCCGACCGTTCCAACCCGCGCTTCTTCCTGCCGTTCGGCCTGCTGGTGTCGGCGGGGGTGATGTTCATTTTCGGTTTCGCGCCCTGGGCAACGTCCAGCGTAACCATGATGTTCATTCTACTGTTCATCAACGGCTGGGCGCAGGGCATGGGTTGGCCGCCGAGTGGCCGGACCATGGTGCACTGGTGGTCGCAGAAGGAACGTGGCGGCGTGGTGTCCGTGTGGAACGTGGCGCACAACGTCGGCGGTGGCCTGATCGGTCCGTTGTTCCTGATCGGCATGGGCCTGTTCAATGACTGGCACGCCGCGTTCTACGTACCGGCAGCAGTGGCGCTGGCGGTAGCGGTGTTTGCCTTTGTGACCATGCGCGACACCCCGCAATCGGTTGGCCTGCCGCCGATCGAGCAATACAAGAACGACTACCCGGAAGGCTACGACGCCAGCCACGAAGAGGAATTCAGCGCCAAGGAAATCTTCGTCAAATACGTGCTGCGCAACAAAATGCTCTGGTACATCGCCATGGCCAACGTCTTTGTCTATCTGCTGCGCTACGGCGTGCTGGACTGGGCGCCGACCTACCTCAAGGAAGCCAAGGGTTTCACTGTGGATAAAACCTCGTGGGCGTACTTCTTCTACGAGTGGGCAGGTATTCCCGGCACGCTGCTGTGCGGCTGGATGTCGGACAAGATCTTCCGTGGCAACCGTGGCCTGACCGGCATGGTGTTCATGGCATTGGTGACGGTCGCGACGCTGGTTTACTGGCTCAACCCGGCCGGCAATCCGATGGTCGACATGATCGCGCTGCTTTCCATTGGCTTCCTGATCTACGGCCCGGTAATGCTGATCGGCCTGCAAGCGCTGGAACTGGCACCGAAGAAGGCTGCCGGTACAGCGGCAGGCTTTACCGGACTGTTCGGTTACTTGGGCGGTTCGGTCGCGGCCAGTGCAGCGATGGGCTACACCGTGGACCATTTCGGTTGGGACGGCGGCTTCGTGCTGCTGGTCGGCGCCTGCCTGCTGGCGATGGCCTTCCTGGCCCCGACACTACGGCACAAACAAATCGCCAGTCAGGGCCGCGAAGCACTCGCTTGATCGGCCTTTGATTTACAGCGCTTGAGCCGCGCCTCCAGATTCCGGTCTGGCATGGCGTGGCTGCGTAGGGCGTGCGCGGTCTGCTCGACATAGTCGCGAGTGGTGCCGTAGCGCCCGCAGGCGTTTTCGAACACATGGCTCAGCACATGGTCCGGCAAGTTGCCGGCATAGCTGGGCAGATGTCGCTCCAGAACGAATCCCAATGCCTGAACCTGGCTGCCATCTTCGAGACGGCAGTTGAGCCAGTGCGGGCGGTAGGAAGGGAAAGGCATCTCGCGCTGCCATAGTGCGTACAGCGAGGCTTCGAGTTGCTCTTCGGGCAAGCGATAGGCGAAACCGCTGCAAGAACCGCCGCGATCCAGTCCAAACACCAGACCAGGCATTTCCGGTGTGCCGCGATGTTCGTGGGACCACAGGTACAACCCGCGATGGTAGCCATGCACTCGGCCGCGAACCCGCTCAACCGCCGTGCATTCAGGGCGCCAGATCAGCGAACCATAGGCAAACAACCATACCGGCCCACCCTTGTGACGGGCCATGGTCGATTGCATCGAGCTGAGCAATTGTTCGTGAGTGAGCTGCGGCCCCAGATCGAGCCGCGGAGGGTAAGCCAGATTCAAAAAAGCAGATTCAATGGCGGTCATGGCAACAGTTGTTCGGTCCCGCAAGCATTACAAAGTGTAAGCACTATTAATGTAATAGAACATATAGCAGTAAAGGTAAAACGAAAAGTGATAAAGGACGTTTGCCTGACTGTTTATATACCCTAACGTCATTCTGCAAGTAACTTAAATACCAGAATGAAATATGCATAAGCATTGAGCCCTTCCGGGAATAAAGCCACTTATCAGAAACGTCCTACTCTCCCTCCAGATTTGCCGCCTTCCGGCCTCCATCGGGCGTCGCGTATAACGGCCACACAGGCGCAAGCCAGACTGCCTCACAGGGGGCCGCCGATGAAAAAACCATGGTTTTACGCAGTGCTGTTGATGGTCTTGGCGCCATTGGCGCTGGCACAGCATGCAAGCTCAAAGGACACTGGCTCCTGGTATTTGCAGACCAGTGTTTATACGACGCATTATTCACCCGACCCCAGGCACAACAACAATCAGGACCTTATTGGTCTTGAACGTATCGACGCGTCGGACTGGCTGTTTGGCGCCGCCACTTTTCGCAATTCGTACAGCCAGCGCTCATATTATGCCTACGTGGGCAAACGCTACGAAAGCGCCTCCTATCCCGTGTATATCAAGTTCACGGGCGGCCTGCTGGAAGGCTACCGCGGCAAACATAAGGACAAGATCCCCCTGAATCGCTTCGGGGTCGCACCGGTGATCATCCCCTCACTGGGCGCACACTACGGCCCGGTGGCAGCCGAGCTGGTGTTGCTCGGCTTCAACGCCGCCATGGTGACCACTGGCGTGCGCTTCTGATCCCACGCTGACTACGAGCGTGGCGCGTAGGCAAAAACGTCGGCACGCATCTGATGCGCGTCCATTCCTGCCTCTACCAGCGCATCCAGCGTGCCATAGACCATGGCCGGAGAGCCACTGGCGTACACATGCAGCGGCTTGAGGTCAGGGAAGTCTTCACAGACCGCTTCATGCAACATGCCGCAACGCCCTTCCCAACCGCATTGATCACTGACGACCTTGTGCAGGAACAGGTTGGGCAGCTTCAGCCATTCGTCCCAATGCTCGACTTGATAAAAGTCTTCTGGACGACGCACTCCCCAATACAGATGCACCGGATGCTTGAAACCCGAGGCCCGGCAATGTTCGATCAGGCCGTGGACCTGGCCCATGCCGGTGCCAGCAGCGATCAACACGAGAGGACCGTCCGGCAACTGTTCCAGGTGGGTATCGCCAAACGGCAATTCGACCCGCACCATGCTGTTGCGCCGGAGCTGTTCGATCAGACTCAACGCACTGGATTCGCGCGCCAGTACGTGGATTTCCAGGTCGCGCCCCGCATGCGGTGCCGAGGCGAGGGAGAAGGCGGACTTTTCGCCGTTCTCGCGTTCGATCATCAGGTACTGGCCGGCGTGATAGCGCGGCGGTTTGCCGGCCGGAGCCCGCAGACGCACGCGCCAGGTGTCGCCGCCCACGTCCTTGCACTCAATGACCTGACACGAGACGGTGCGCACCGGCAGTTCTCCCAACGCGAGCACGCCATCCCACAGCACGATGCAGTCTTCCAGCGGCTCCGCTATGCAAGTGTAGAACTCGCCATGGTCGCGTACATCGCCGGCCTGCTCGACCCGGCCTTCCACCAGCAACGCCGCGCACACGTGGCAATTGCCATTGCGGCAGCTTTGCGGGCATTCGTAGCCCAGACGTCGTGCGCCATCGAGAATCCGCTCGCCGGGCAATATCTCAAGCACTGCTCCGGAGGGCTGCAAGGTTACACGCATCAATCTATTCCTAACTGATTCCAGATGGCATCGATCCGCTGGGTCACGGCATCGTCCTTGACGATGACCCGACCCCACTCGCGGGTAGTTTCGCCCGGCCATTTATGCGTGGCATCGAGGCCCATTTTCGACCCCAGGCCGGAGACCGGCGAGGCGAAGTCCAGGTAGTCGATCGGCGTGTTGTCGATCATCACCGTGTCGCGCTTGGGATCCATGCGCGTGGTGATGGCCCAGATCACGTCGTTCCAGTCCCGGGCGTTGATATCGTCGTCGGTGACGATAACGAACTTGGTGTACATGAACTGTCGCAAAAACGACCAGACACCCAGCATTACCCGCTTGGCGTGGCCCGGGTACGACTTTTTCATGGTCACGATGGCCATGCGGTACGAGCAGCCTTCGGGCGGCAAGTAGAAATCGGTGATCTCCGGGAACTGCTTCTGCAGGATTGGCACGAATACTTCGTTCAACGCCACGCCGAGGATCGCCGGCTCATCCGGCGGACGGCCGGTGTAGGTGCTGTGGTAGATCGGCTTGATCCGGTGGGTGATCCGCTCGACGGTGAACACAGGGAAGCTGTCGACTTCGTTGTAGTAACCGGTGTGGTCGCCGTACGGGCCTTCATCGGCCATTTCGCCCGGATGGATCACGCCTTCGAGGATGATTTCGGCAGTGGCCGGTACTTGCAGGTCATTGCCACGGCACTTCACCAGCTCAGTGCGGTTACCGCGCAACAGGCCGGCGAAGGCGTACTCGGAAAGGCTGTCGGGCACCGGGGTCACGGCGCCGAGGATGGTCGCCGGGTCTGCGCCCAACGCGACCGATACCGGGAATGGCTGGCCGGGATGCTTCTCGCACCACTCGCGAAAATCCAGCGCGCCGCCACGGTGGCTCAGCCAGCGCATGATGACCTTGTTGCGGCCGATCACCTGCTGACGATAGATGCCGAGGTTCTGGCGATCCTTGTTCGGGCCTTTGGTGACGGTCAGGCCCCAGGTGATCAGCGGACCGACATCGCCTGGCCAGCAGGTCTGCACTGGCAACATGGCCAGGTCGACGTCGTCGCCTTCGATGACCACTTCCTGGCACACCGCGTCCTTGACGACTTTCGGTGCCATCGAAATGATCTTGCGGAAGATCGGCAGCTTGGACCAGGCATCCTTCAGGCCTTTCGGTGGCTCGGGTTCCTTGAGGAACGCCAGCAGCTTGCCGATCTCGCGCAGCTCGCTGACCGCTTCGGCGCCCATGCCCAACGCCACGCGCTCGGGGGTGCCGAACAGGTTGCCGAGCACGGGAATGTCGTAACCGGTGGGTTTTTCGAATAGCAGGGCCGGGCCTTTGGCGCGCAAGGTGCGGTCGCAGACCTCGGTCATTTCGAGCACTGGGGACACCGGAATCTGGATGCGCTTGAGTTCGCCGCGCTGTTCCAGCCCGCTGATAAAGTCGCGCAAGTCGCGATACTGCATGCGTGAGCCTCGTGTTGGCCGTGGCGTTCGGGGCAGGCAGTTTAGCGCCGAACCCTTTGGTTCAGAACCACGAACTGCCGCCTGATCAAAAATCGGATAGCAAAAAGCCGGGTTTCCCCGGCTTTTTGTGCCCGTTCGACTTACTTGCGTTTCATCGACAGGAAGAACTCATCGTTGGTCTTGGTCGTTTTCAGCTTGTCGACCAGGAACTCGATGGCAGCGACTTCATCCATCGGGTGCAGCAGCTTGCGCAGAATCCACATGCGCTGCAGCTCGTCGTCGGCGGTCAGCAACTCTTCGCGGCGGGTGCCGGAACGGTTGATGTTGATAGCCGGGAAGACGCGCTTTTCAGCGATACGGCGATCCAGCGGCAGTTCCATGTTGCCAGTGCCTTTGAATTCCTCGTAGATCACTTCGTCCATCTTCGAGCCGGTTTCAACCAGCGCGGTGGCGATGATGGTCAGCGAGCCGCCTTCTTCGATGTTCCGCGCGGCGCCGAAGAAACGCTTCGGTTTCTCCAGGGCGTGGGCATCGACACCACCGGTCAGTACCTTGCCGGAGCTCGGGATCACGGTGTTGTAGGCGCGAGCCAGACGGGTGATGGAGTCGAGCAGGATCACCACGTCTTTCTTGTGCTCGACCAGGCGCTTGGCCTTCTCGATCACCATTTCGGCAACCTGCACGTGGCGGGTTGGCGGCTCGTCGAACGTCGAGGCAACCACTTCGCCGCGCACGGTGCGCTGCATTTCGGTTACTTCTTCCGGACGCTCATCGATCAGCAGCACGATCAGGTGAACTTCAGGGTTGTTACGCGCGATGTTCGCGGCAATGTTCTGCAGCATGATCGTTTTACCGGCTTTCGGCGGTGCAACGATCAGACCGCGCTGGCCCTTACCGATCGGGGCGCACAGGTCGATGACACGACCGGTCAAGTCTTCGGTGGAACCGTTGCCGGCTTCCATCTTCATGCGCACAGTCGGGAACAGCGGGGTCAGGTTCTCGAAGAGAATCTTGTTTTTCGCGTTTTCCGGACGGTCGAAGTTGATCGTGTCGACCTTGAGCAGCGCGAAATAACGCTCGCCTTCCTTTGGAGGGCGGATCTTGCCAACGATGGTGTCACCGGTGCGCAAGTTGAAACGACGGATCTGGCTCGGCGAGACGTAGATATCGTCTGGACCTGCGAGATAGGAAGCGTCAGCGGAGCGCAGGAAGCCGAAGCCGTCCTGGAGAATCTCCAGCACGCCATCACCGGAGATTTCCTCACCGCTTTTCGCGTGCTTCTTGAGCAGGGAGAAAATCACGTCCTGCTTGCGCGAACGGGCCATATTTTCTATGCCCATCTGTTCGGCCAATTCGAGCAGTTCGGTAATCGGCTTTTGCTTGAGTTCAGTCAGATTCATATAGGAATGACGTAATCATTTATGGAGGGGGGAAATTAAGCTTTTGGCTTAATGAGGCCGCGCCGCTGAGAAGGCGACAGGATCGCGTACTTATTCGAAAAGGAGTGCGTCGGCGACGGCTAGCAGGGGGCAATGGAGAAACCAGTGCGGGGCCGAATGTACCACCTGAGTTTAGGAGCGTCTAGCCCTGAATACGCAAAAAGCCCCGCTACTTGCGGGGCTTTTTCAGGACAATTTACAGCGACGCTTAGATGTTGGCGTCGAGGAAAGCAGCCAGTTGCGACTTCGACAGTGCGCCGACCTTGGTCGCTTCAACGTTGCCGTTCTTGAACAGCATCAGGGTCGGGATACCGCGCACGCCATGCTTGGCCGGGGTTTCCTGGTTTTCGTCGATGTTCAGCTTGGCAACAGTCAGCTTGCCTTTGTAAGTCTCGGCAATTTCGTCCAGAACCGGAGCGATCATTTTGCAAGGGCCGCACCATTCAGCCCAGTAGTCGACCAGGACAGCGCCTTCGGCCTTGAGTACGTCGGCTTCGAAGCTGGCGTCGCTAACGTGTTTGATAAGATCGCTGCTCATGGAATTCTCCAGGTTGTAAGCAAAAAAACGTGGCCCATCATAGCGGTCCTTCCCTCGTTCAGGAAGGTGCAGATGATTGAGTCTCGCTATGGTGATTCATGAGTTTGGGTATAGCTCAGGTCATGAAGCGGCGGGAGCGATGAACGCGATTCCGGTACGCAACGCGGCATTGCGTACATGCTCTTGCATGGCCTTTTGCGCAGCGCCAGACGCTCGGCGTGCCAGCGCACGAAGGATTTTGCGGTGTTCCTGCCAGGTTTCCATGGCCCGCTCGACCCGGATGAACGGTAGCTTCTGGCTTTCCAGGAAGATGTCGGCACTGGCGGTCAGGATGCTCAGCATCGCCTGATTGCCGCTGGCCAGCAGGATGCGGCGGTGGAATTCGAAATCCAGGCGGGCCGCGGCTTCGAAGTCGCCGGACTTCAGCTCATTGCGCATGGCGGCGACATTGTCTTCCAGCGCATCAAGCTCATCGGTGCTCAAGGTCACCGCCGCCAACCCCGCCGCAAAGCCCTCCAGCGCATAGCGCAACTGAAAGATGTCCAGCGGCGAAGCCTGCGCCGCGAACGGCCAGCCCGGCGCGGCCTCGCCTCGCGGCAGCTCCACCGGCGCCTGCACGAACACGCCTTTGCCCGGCTGGATGCTGATGACGCCCAGCGCACTCAGGGACGACAACGCCTCACGCAAAGAAGCCCGGCTTACGCCCAGTTGTACCGCCAGGTCCCGTTGCGAGGGCAAGGCATCCCCCGGCCCGAAGCCCTGTTCGGTGATCAGTTTGCGGATGGCTTGCAGCGCCACTTCAGGTACGGCGCGGGAGATCGAGTTCATGGTTTTCCAGACGAACCAGGCCAATGTGCGCTCAGTTGTAAAGCTATTCACGACGCCCGGCAAGTCGTGCCCCATGGGGGTTCGGCAATTTTCATGGCTGCGCTATCGGGGTGCGAAATGCAACCTGACTGTTCAGACCAGTAAGACCGATAGACACCAGCAAAACCGCGCTCTGGCGCCCCCAAAACCCTAAGTTGGCATGGCCCATGCTCTGTCGATCCGCAGAAATCACTTCTTGCCGATCCGGAGATTTGCCATGACCCAGCGTTACAGCGCCCTCCTCGCAGCCCTGTTTGCCAGCCTGATGCTGAGCCAGGCACCCGCCCACGCCGACGGTCTGGAGGATGTGGTCAAGCGCGGCGTCCTCAAGGTCGCCGTGCCCCAGGACTTCCCGCCGTTCGGCTCGGTCGGCCCGGACATGAAACCCCGCGGCCTGGATATCGACACCGCGAAACTGCTGGCCGACCAGCTCAAGGTCAAGCTCGAACTGACCCCGGTCAACAGCACCAACCGCATCCCCTTCCTCACCACCGGCAAGGTCGACCTGGTGATCTCCAGCCTCGGCAAGAACCCGGAGCGCGAAAAAGTCATCGACTTCTCCCGCGCCTACGCGCCGTTCTACCTCGCCGTGTTCGGTCCGCCAGACGCCGACATCAAGGGCCTGGACGATCTCAAGGGCAAGACCATCAGCGTCACCCGTGGTGCCATCGAAGACATCGAGCTGACCAAGGTCGCGCCCGAAGGCGTGACCATCAAGCGTTTCGAAGACAACAACTCGACCATTGCCGCGTACCTGGCCGGGCAAGTCGACCTGATCGCCAGCGGCAACGTGGTGATGGTCGCCATCAGCGAGAAGAGCCCGAAACGCGTGCCGGCGCTGAAAGTGAAGCTCAAGGATTCGCCGGTCTACGTCGGCGTGAACAAGAACGAGCCGGCGCTGCTGGACAAGGTCAACCAGATCCTCGTGACCGCCAAGAGCGACGGCGCGCTGGAAAAGAACGCCCTGACCTGGCTGAAAGAGCCGCTGCCGGCCGATCTCTGATACGGCGCGCTGGAGACGTTTTATGGCTTATCAGTTCGATTTCCTGCCGGTGGTGAACAACACCGACCTGTTGCTGCGCGGTGCGTTGTTCACCCTTGAGCTGACCGCCATCGGCGCTATGCTCGGCGTGGGGCTGGGCATCGTCGGGGCGCTAGTGCGGGCGTGGAACATCCGGCCTTTCGCGGGGATTTTCGCGGTCTACGTCGAGTTGATCCGCAACACGCCATTCCTGGTGCAGTTGTTTTTCATCTTCTTCGGCTTGCCTTCCCTGGGCGTGCAAATTTCCGAATGGCAGGCGGCGGTGCTGGCGATGGTCATCAACCTCGGCGCCTATTCCACCGAGATCATCCGCGCCGGCATCCAGGCGATCCCCCGGGGTCAGCTGGAAGCCGCGGCGGCACTGGCGATGACGCGCTTCGAAGCGTTCCGTCATGTGGTGCTGCTGCCGGCGCTGGGCAAGGTCTGGCCGGCCCTGAGCAGCCAGATCATCATCGTCATGCTCGGTTCGGCAGTCTGCTCGCAGATCGCCACCGAAGAGCTGAGCTTCGCCGCCAACTTCATTCAATCGCGCAACTTCCGCGCCTTTGAAACCTACGCCCTGACCACACTGTTGTACCTGTGCATGGCACTGCTGATCCGCCAGTTGCTGAACTGGATAGGCCACCGCTTCATTGCAAGGAGCAGCCGATGAGCGACTTCACCTTCTGGGACATCGTGCGCAATCTGCTCACCGGCCTGCAATGGACGCTGGCGCTGTCGCTGGTGGCGTTCATCGGCGGCGGGCTGATCGGCTTGCTAATCATGGTCATGCGCATCTCGGATAAATCCCTGCCGCGCAGCTTCGCCCGTACCTACATCGAACTGTTCCAGGGCACGCCACTGTTGATGCAGCTGTTTCTGGTGTTCTTCGGCGTGGCGCTGGCCGGCGTGGAAATTTCGCCGTGGGCGGCGGCTGCGATTGCATTGACGCTGTTCACCAGTGCTTACCTGGCGGAGATCTGGCGTGGCTGCGTCGATTCGATTCCCAACGGCCAATGGGAGGCTTCGTCGAGCCTGGCGCTGAACCCGTTGGAGCAGTTGCGCTACGTGATCCTGCCGCAAGCCCTGCGCATCGCCGTGGCGCCGACCGTGGGCTTCTCCGTGCAAGTGGTCAAAGGCACCGCCGTCACGTCGATCATCGGCTTCACCGAGCTGACCAAGACCGGCGGCATGCTCGCCAACGCGACTTTCGAACCGTTCATGGTCTACGGCCTCGTCGCCCTCGGCTACTTCCTGCTCTGCTACCCCTTGTCGCTCAGTGCGCGATACCTGGAAAGGAGACTGCATGCCTCTGCTTAGAATTTCCGCCCTGCATAAATACTACGGCGATCACCATGTGCTCAAAGGCATCGACCTGAGTGTCGAGGAAGGCCAGGTGGTGGCAATCATCGGCCGCAGCGGTTCGGGCAAATCGACCTTGCTGCGCACGCTCAACGGCCTGGAATCGATCAACGACGGCGTCATCGAAGTCGACGGCGAGTACCTCGACGCCGCTCGCGCCGACCTGCGCAGCCTGCGGCAGAAAGTCGGCATGGTGTTCCAGCAGTTCAACCTGTTCCCGCACCTGACCGTGGGCGAAAACGTGATGCTCGCGCCGCAAGTGGTGCAGAAAGTACCGAAAGCCAAGGCCGCCGAACTGGCGCGACAGATGCTGGAACGGGTCGGGTTGGGGGAAAAGTTCGATGCCTTTCCGGATCGGTTGTCCGGCGGCCAGCAACAGCGGGTGGCGATTGCCCGGGCGCTGGCGATGTCGCCGAAGGTTTTGCTGTGCGACGAAATCACCTCGGCGCTGGACCCGGAGCTGGTCAACGAAGTGCTGAGCGTGGTCAGGCAACTGGCCAGGGAGGGCATGACGCTGATCATGGTCACCCACGAAATGCGCTTCGCCCGGGAAGTCGGGGACAAGCTGGTGTTCATGCACCTGGGCAAGGTGCATGAGACAGGCGATCCGAAGGTGTTGTTCGCCAACCCGCAGACGGCGGAGCTGGCGAATTTCATTGGGACGGTTGAGGCTGCGGGCTGAAGACCTTCGGTGCTATTGACGCCGCCTTCGCGGGCAAGCCCGCGAAGGCGGCCATTTGCATCGCCGCAGGTCCCCCCGAGGTAAAAGATCGCAGCCTCCGGCAGCTCCTACGCGTTGGCGCCAGCCTTTGATCGTGGCACGATGTCGAGGTTATCGACCGAGACCCCTGACCATGCCGCAATCCCAAGCCAAGAATCTGTCCCTGATCGCCGCAATCGACCTGGGCTCCAACAGCTTTCACATGGTCGTGGCCAAGGCCCAGAACGCCGAGATTCGTATTCTCGAGCGTCTCGGGGAGAAGGTTCAGCTGGCCGCTGGCATCGACGAAGAACGCCACCTCAATGAAGAATCCATGCAGCGCGGGCTTGACTGCCTCAAGCGCTTCGCCCAGCTGATCAGCGGTATGCCCACCGGCGCCGTTCGCATCGTCGGCACCAACGCCTTGCGTGAAGCCCGCAACCGTGCCGAATTCATCCGCCGCGCCGAAGAAATTCTCGGCCACCCGGTGGAAGTCATCTCTGGCCGTGAAGAAGCTCGCCTGATCTATCTCGGTGTGTCCCACACCCTCGCCGATACCCCGGGCAAGCGCCTGGTGGCCGACATCGGCGGCGGCAGTACCGAATTCATCATTGGCCAGCGCTTCGAACCGCTGCTGCGCGAAAGCCTGCAGATGGGTTGCGTCAGCTACACCCAGCGCTATTTCAAGGACGGCAAGATCACCCCGGCCCGCTACGCCCAGGCATACACCGCGGCGCGGCTGGAGATCATGAGCATCGAGCATGCCCTGCATCGCCTGACCTGGGATGAAGCCATCGGCTCCTCGGGCACCATCCGCGCCATCGGCCTGGCACTGAAGGCTGGCGGTCAAGGCTCGGGAGAGGTCAATGCCGAAGGCCTGGCCTGGCTCAAGCGCAAACTGATCAAGATGGGCGACGTCGAGAAGATCGACTTCGAAGGCATCAAGCCTGACCGTCGGGCCATCTTCCCGGCCGGCCTGGCGATTCTCGAAGCGATCTTCGACTCCCTTGAGTTGCAACGCATGGACCACTGCGAAGGCGCCCTGCGCGAAGGCGTGCTCTATGACTTGCTGGGCCGCCATCATCACGAAGACGTGCGTGAACGCACCCTTACTTCGCTGATGGAGCGCTACCACGTCGATCAAGAGCAAGCGGTACGGGTCGAGCGCAAGGCTTTGCATGCGTTCGATCAGGTGGCCGCGGACTGGGATCTGGAGGACGGCGTCTGGCGCGAACTGCTCGGCTGGGCGGCCAAGGTCCATGAAGTGGGCCTGGACATCGCCCACTACCAGTATCACAAGCACGGCGCCTACCTGATCGAGCACTCCGACCTCGCCGGGTTCTCCCGCGAAGACCAGTTGATGCTCGCGCTACTGGTGCGCGGCCACCGCCGCAACATTCCCAAGGACAAGTTCGCCGAGTTCGGCGATGACGGCACCAAGTTGATTCGCCTGTGCGTGTTGCTGCGCTTTGCGATCCTGTTCCACCACATCCGTGGCACCCAGCAAATGCCCCAGGTGGAACTGAACGCCTATGGCAACAGCCTGGAAGTGGTGTTCCCGGAGAACTGGCTGGACGAAAACCAACTGACCCAGGCCGACTTCGAAATTGAAGCGCAATGGCTGACCCGGGTCGACATCGTGTTGAGCGCTCGCTAGAGCCCCTGTAGGAGCGAGCTTGCTCGCGAAAGAACCTGAGGGCAACGCGTTATCCAGACAGCATGCGTCATCGTTCACGTCCATCGCGAGCAAGCTCGCTCCTACAGAAAAGCAAAAAGGGCGATCCACATGGATCGCCCTTTTTTCACCCGCTGACTCCCGTTACCGCACCGCCAGAATCGGGCTGCCCAAACGCTCCAGCAATGTCGCCTGGGCGCTGCGCGGGTTCTGGTTGCCGGTCGGTGTATTACGGACGTAACGACCGTCCGACTGCAGGCTCCAGCTATGGGTGTTGTCGGTCAGATACAGCTCCAGCTCTTTCTTGACCCGCATGATCAGCTTCTTGCCTTCCACCGGGAAGCAAGTCTCGACGCGCTTGTCGAGGTTGCGTTCCATCCAGTCGGCACTGGACAGGTACATCTGCTCGTCGCCACCGTTGAGGAAGTAGAAGACCCGGGTGTGTTCCAGGAAGCGGCCGATGATCGAACGCACGTGGATGTTGTGGGAAACCCCGGCGATGCCCGGCCGCAGGCAGCACATGCCACGCACCACCAGATCGATGCGCACGCCTGACTGGCTGGCCTTGTACAGCGCGCGGATGATCTTCGGATCGGTCAGCGAGTTGAACTTGGCGATGATGTGCGCCGGTTTGCCGTCGAGGGCGAACTGGGTTTCGCGGGCAATCATGTCGAGCATGCCCTTTTTCAGGGTGAACGGCGCGTGCAGCAACTTCTTCATGCGCAGCGTCTTACCCATACCGATCAACTGACTGAACAGTTTGCCGACGTCTTCGCACAAGGCGTCGTCGGAAGTCAGCAAGCTGTAGTCGGTGTACAGGCGTGCGTTGCCGGCGTGGTAGTTACCCGTGCCGAGGTGCGCGTAACGCACGATTTCGCCGGCCTCGCGACGCAGGATCAGCATCATCTTGGCGTGGGTCTTGAAGCCGACCACACCGTAGATCACCACCGCACCGGCCGCTTGCAGGCGGCTTGCCAGTTGCAGGTTGGACTCTTCGTCGAACCGCGCACGCAGCTCGATCACCGCCGTCACTTCCTTGCCGTTACGCGCCGCATCCACCAACGCATCGACGATTTCCGAGTTGGCGCCGGACCGGTACAGGGTCTGGCGCACCGCCAGCACGTGCGGGTCCTTGGCGGCCTGGCGCAGCAAGTCGACCACTGGGGTGAACGACTCGAACGGGTGCAGCAGCAGAATGTCCTGCTTGCTGATCACGCTGAAAATGTTTTCGCTGTTCTGCAGCAGTTTCGGGATCTGCGGCGTGAACGGCAGGTATTGCAGCTCGCGCTGACTGTCCAGGCCGGTGATGCTGAACAGCCGCGTCAGGTTCACCGGACCGTTGACCTGATACAACTCGGTCTCGCCCAGGTTGAACTGCTTGAGCAGGTAGTCGGACAGGTGTTTCGGGCAGGTGTCGGCCACTTCCAGACGCACCGCATCACCATAGCGACGGGAGAACAGTTCGCCACGCAAGGCACGGGCCAGGTCTTCGACGTCTTCGGAGTCCAGCGCCAGGTCGGCGTTCCGGGTCAGACGGAACTGGTAGCAGCCCTTGACCTTCATGCCCTGGAACAGGTCATCGGCGTGGGCGTGGATCATCGACGACAGGAACACATAGTTGTCACCTGCGCCGCCGACTTCTTCCGGCACCTTGATGATGCGCGGCAGCAGGCGTGGCGCCGGAATGATCGCCAGACCGGAATCGCGACCGAAGGCGTCGATGCCTTCGAGCTCGACGATGAAGTTCAGGCTCTTGTTCACCAGCAACGGGAACGGGTGCGTCGGGTCGAGGCCGATCGGGGTGATGATCGGTGCGATCTCGTCGCGGAAATAGCGGCGGACCCAGGTCTTGAGCTTGGTCGTCCAGTTGCGGCGACGGATGAAGCGGACCTGATGCTTTTCCAGTTCCGGCAACAGAATGTCGTTGAGGATCGCGTACTGGCGATCGACGTGACCGTGGACCAGTTCGCTGATGCGCGCCAGGGCCTGATGCGGTTGCAAGCCATCGGCCCCCGCCTGCTCACGGGCGAAAGTGATCTGCTTCTTCAGGCCGGCGACGCGAATTTCGAAGAACTCGTCCAGGTTGCTGGAGAAGATCAGCAGAAACTTCAGCCGCTCCAGCAATGGGTAGGACTCGTCCAGCGCCTGTTCCAGCACGCGGATGTTGAACTGCAGTTGCGAGAGCTCGCGGTGGATGTACAGGCTGCTGTCATCCAGACCGGGAATGGCCACCGCTGGCGCTGGCGCAGCGGTTTCGACGACCGCCGCGGGCGGGGCTGGCTCCAGCTCCGGCGGGGTCTCGTCGACTTGCTCCACCACAGGTTGAGCGTCTTTTACGGCAACTTCAGTGAGTACTTCGGTATTCATCGCATGTTCCTGGGAGGGCTATTTTTGCTCTCGTAACAATTGAGCGGCACGAACGGCAAAGTACGTCAGGATGCCATCAGCCCCTGCACGTTTGAAAGCGGTCAAGGACTCGAGGATAACCCCTTCGCTCAACCAGCCATTCTGGATCGCCGCCATGTGCATGGCGTATTCGCCGCTGACTTGATAAACAAACGTCGGCACTTTGAATTCTTCTTTTACCCGGCACAGGATGTCCAGGTACGGCATGCCTGGCTTGACCATGACCATGTCTGCACCTTCTGACAAGTCCGCCGCCACTTCGTGCAGGGCTTCGTTGCTGTTGGCCGGGTCCATTTGATAGGAGGCCTTGTTGGCCTTGCCCAGGTTCAGCGCCGAACCGACCGCATCGCGGAACGGGCCGTAATAGGCGCTGGCGTACTTGGCCGAGTAGGCCATGATCCGCACGTTGACGTGACCGGCCACCTCGAGGGCTTCGCGGATCGCCTGGATGCGGCCGTCCATCATGTCCGATGGCGCCACGACCTGGGCACCGGCTTCGGCGTGAGACAGGGCTTGCCTGACCAGTGCGTCGACGGTGATGTCGTTCTGCACGTAGCCTTCTTCATCGAGGATGCCGTCCTGGCCGTGGGTGGTGAATGGGTCCAGAGCGACGTCGGTGATCACGCCCAGCTCAGGGAATCGCGCACGCAGCGCACGGGTGGCGCGCTGGGCGATGCCTTGCGGGTTCCATGCTTCGGCGGCATCCAGCGACTTGAGTTCCGAGGGTGTCACCGGGAACAGCGCCAGCGCCGGAATCCCCAGTTCGACCCACTTGGCTGCTTCTTCCAGCAACAGGTCGATGGTCAGGCGCTCGACACCCGGCATCGAAGCTACCGCTTCACGACGGTTTTCACCGTCCAGTACGAACACAGGCAGAATCAGGTCATCGACGGTCAGGACGTTTTCACGGACCAGACGACGCGAGAAGTCGTCACGACGGTTGCGGCGCAGGCGGGTTGCGGGGAACAAACGGTTGGCGGGGGTAAAGCTCACGGCAGACTCCTGAGCCCGCGCTTACGGGCGAGCGTGACAGTTATAAGCGGCCATTATGACGAACGTGTGACAGTTGTGCGCATCCCTGTGACAGGTAGCCGCATTCCATTGTCGTTGTAGGAAATGTTCACGTCGAGACACATTTGGACACTTTCCTGAATGTGTCCGAAGGGTTAGGCTGCGCGTTCATTTCGCCAGCACCCAGACAATGCTCCAACAATTTCTGCATGACTTCGGCTACTTTGCCCTTTTTCTAGGCACGTTCTTCGAAGGCGAAACCATTCTGGTACTCGCGGGCTTCCTCGCGTTCCGTGGATACATGGACATCAACCTGGTGGTGGTCGTGGCCTTCTTCGGCAGCTATGCCGGCGACCAACTGTGGTATTTCCTGGGGCGCAAGCACGGCCGCAAACTGCTGGCGCGCAAGCCGCGCTGGCAGATGATGGGCGACCGTGCGCTGGAACACATTCGCAAGCATCCGGACATTTGGGTACTGAGCTTCCGCTTCGTCTATGGTTTGCGCACAGTCATGCCGGTGGCCATCGGGCTGTCGGGCTATCCGCCGGCTCGTTACCTGCTGCTCAACGGGATTGGCGCGGCGATCTGGGCCGCCGCACTGGCGGCGGCCGCGTACCATTTCGGCGCAGTGCTCGAAGGCATGCTCGGCAGTGTGAAGAAGTACGAACTCTGGGTGCTCGGTGCGCTGCTGCTCCTGGGCTTCGTGCTGTGGCTGCGCCGGCGCTTCAAGAATGCCCGCCTGGCCAAGCAGGTCTACGCCGACGAACAAGCCCTGAAGACCGAACGAACCAAGGCCGAAGGTCCTACGACGCCAGCCGAGTGATACGGTTTCTGCAACAGTAGAGACCGATGCCGCTCAACAGGCTGTAACTGAGCAGGCCGACCCAGCCCACCGCGCTGGCCGGCCACAGCCCCACCATCGGGGCCAGCCATACCAATGGCAGATTCGACGCCAGCCGCAGCAGCTCCAGCTTCAACGCCCACGGGCGATTCTCCAGGGCCACGCCCAGCACAAACAGACCGAACGCCACCGCTCCCCAGCCCAACACCAGGGCGGCGACTGGCAGCTTCGGTTCAAGATTCATCAAGTAACTGCCCAGCGTGATATAGACGCAGAACTGCAACAGCACGTAGATCTGCTGGCGCCCGTCCAGCGCCACCTCGAATTTGCGAAACTGGCTCAGGTCCGGCTTGTTCATCGGGTATTTGGCCGCCACGTCCGCCGGGCGCCAGCCGGTGCGCATGAACCAGATCCGCAACTTGTCCCAGGTGCTCTCGGCACGCCCCGCATCTGCCCACAACTGCGCGTAGAACTGCACGTTTGCCCACACAGGATTCCAGCTCGCCAACGGCGTGGTCACGCCGAAGATCACCGGTTCGTTGTCGTCTTCCTCCTGGAACGAGCCGAACAGACGGTCCCAAATAATGAACACGCCGCCGTAGTTGCGATCCATGTAGAGAGCGTTCTGTGCATGGTGAGCCCGATGATTGGACGGTGTGACAAAGAACCATTCGAACCAGCCAAGCTTGGGAATGTGTCGGGTGTGCACCCAGAACTGATACAGCAGGTTCAGCGCCGCGACGCTGACGAACACCAGCAGCGGCACGCCGAACACCGCCATCGGCAGATAGAAGGTCCAGCTCAGGAGGAATCCGGTACTGGTCTGGCGCAACGCCGTGGACAGGTTGTAGTCCTCGCTCTGGTGATGCACCGAATGCGCGGCCCAGAGGATGTTGCGCTCATGGCCCATGCGGTGTAGCCAGTAGTAGCAGAAGTCATAGAAGACAAAGGCGAACACCCAGGTCCACACACTTTCGGCCGACAGCTCGAACAGTGCCAGATGCTTGAGGGCAAACGCGTAGGTCACCAACCCCACGCCTTTGGTCAACAACCCCGTGGTAGTCGACAGCACGCCGGTGCTGATGCTGTTGATCGCGTCCGCAACCCGATAGTTGCTCACCCCGCGCCAACGGTCGGCCAACAGCTCGACGGCGATCAGAAAAAAGAAAAACGGCACCGCATACAGAATGAAGTCCATGACGCGCCCTGATCGGGATTTTGAGGACAGATGCTATGTGCAGCCGTGAATCAACCCTATGGCAACGAGTGACAAATTAGTGGACATTTAACGCCATGAATCTGGAGAAAAGCCCATGAGCAAAAAAGTTGCAGTGATCCTTTCCGGTTGTGGCGTGTACGACGGCGCCGAGCTCCACGAGAGCGTCATCACCCTGCTGCGCCTGGACCAGCGCGGTGCCCAGGTGCAGTGTTTCGCACCGAACATCGCACAGTTGCATGTGATCAACCACCTGACCGGCGAAGAAATGCCCGAATCGCGCAACGTGCTGGTGGAGTCGGCGCGGATTGCCCGGGGCAACATCAAGGATATCCGTGACGCGAGCGTCGATGACTTCGACGCGCTGATCGTGCCCGGCGGCTTCGGTTCGGCCAAGAACCTGTCCAACTTCGCCATCGAAGGCGCCGGCTGCACCGTTCAACCGGATGTCCTGGCACTGACCGAAGCCTTTGCCGAGGCCGGCAAACCGGTGGGGTTGATGTGCATCTCCCCTGCCCTGGCGGCAAAGATCTACGGTCCCGGCGTGACTTGCACTATCGGCAACGACACCGACACAGCTGCCGCGATGAACAAGATGGGCGCCACCCATACCGATTGCGCGGTCAGCGACATTGTCGAGGACAAGGCACGCAAACTGGTGAGCACTCCGGCGTACATGCTGGCGCAATCGATCAGTGAAGCGGCGTCCGGCATCAACAAACTCGTGGACCGCGTGCTCGAACTGACCCACGAAAACGACGCCTGACACTGTTCAAACCTGTGGGAGCGAGCTTGCTCGCGATGGGGCCAGCACATTCAACATTGATGTTGTCTGTAAGTCCGCTATCGCGAGCAAGCTCGCTCCCGCAGGGTCCACCACTGGTCTTAAGATTTGCGCGCCAAACGAGTGAGAATCCGGTCCAGCGCATTGGCAAACGCCTGCTTCTCACGGTCGCCAAACGGTGCGGGTCCACCACCCATTTGCCCCTGTTCGCGCAAATCGGTGAACAGGTTGCGCACCGCCAGCCGCTCCCCCATGTTCTGCGCATCAAACTCCTTGCCCCGTGGGTCGAGCGCTGCCACGCCCTTCTTCACCAGACGATCGGCCAGCGGCACATCGCTGCAGATCACCAGTTCACCGGGCACCGCGTGTTCCACCAGATAATCGTCCGCAGCATCCGGGCCGCTCGGCACCACGATCAGCTTGACCAGCGCCAGACCTGGCTTGATCTGCGGCTGCCCGGCCACCAGCACCACTTCGAACTGGCGCTTGAGGGCGAACTTCACCACCAGATCCTTGGCCGCCCGTGGGCAGGCGTCGGCATCGATCCACACACGCATTGAATTTTCCTCTGTTGAAAACAAGCCACGCTCCCACAGGTTAACGCTAAACCTGTAGGAGCGTGGCTTGCCCGCGAAAGTGAGCGAAGCGAATGCCGCTTAAGAAACCTGCACCCGCTGCTTCTCAACCACCCGGCTACGGCCATACAACACAACAATCGCAATGATCGCCACAGCCTGGGCACTCAGCGAATACGCATCGGCATGAATCCCCAGCCATTCAAAGTCAAAGAACGGCACTGGTCGTGTGCCGAAGATCCCGGCTTCCTGCAGCGCTTTCACGCCATGCCCGGCAAACACCACCGACAAGGCGCACAAAAGACCGGCGTTGATGCTGAAGAACAGCGCCAGCGGCAACTTCGCCGAACCGCGCAAAATCACCCAGGCCAGGCCGACCAGCAGCACCAGCGCCGTGGCCCCACCGGCCAGCACCGCGTTGTGCCCCGCGGGACCTGCCTGCAACCACAGGGTTTCGTAGAACAGAATCACTTCGAACAGTTCGCGATACACCGAGAAGAACGCCAGGGTCGCAAAACCGAAACGCCCGCCGCCGCCCACCAGGCTGCTCTTGATGTAATCCTGCCAGGCCGCCGCGTGACGACGGTCATGCATCCAAACGCCCAGCCACAGCACCATGACGCTGGCAAACAATGCCGTTGCGCCTTCCAGCAATTCACGCTGCGAACCGCTGACATCGATCACATAGGCTGCCAGCGCCCAGGTCCCCAACCCCGCCAGAAACGCCAACCCCCAACCGGCGTTGACGCTGCGCACCGCCGCCTGTTGACCCGTGTTACGCAGGAAAGCCAGGATCGCCGCCAGCACCAGAATCGCTTCCAGACCTTCGCGCAGCAGAATCAGCAGGCCCGAGATATAACTCAGTGACCAGCTCAAACCGTCGTTGCCGAGCAGGTCGGCCGAAGCCTTCAGCTTGGTCTTGGCCGCGTCCAGGCGCTGTTCGACGTCCGTCACCGGCAGGCCGTCCTGCAATGACTGACGGTAGGCCATCAGGGATTTTTCAGTGTCTTTACGCACGTTGGCGTCAATGTTGTCCAGCGAGCTTTCAACCAGTTCGAAGCCTTCCAGGTACGCCGCTACCGATAAGTCATAAGCCTGATCATGCTCACCGGCACGATACGCCGCGATGCTCTTGTCCAGAGTGGCTGCGGTGTAGTCGAGCAATTGTGCCGGGCCACGCTTGACCTGCGGCGGTTGCGCCCGCTGGGCACGGAAGGTCGCGGCGGCTTGCGGGCCTTCGACGGCCTGAACTTCGGCCGGAGTCTGACGAGCCAGGTCGGCGATGTTGTAGGTCTTTTCAGCCTTGGCCGTCGCCGGGTCGACATTGAAGCTGGCGATATAGGTGGCCAGGTCCCAACGCTGACGATCATCGAGTTGATCGGCAAAGGCCGGCATGTCAGTCCCTTCGACACCCTGACCCAATGTACTGTAGATCGCGTAGAGGCTCAGTCGATCCAGCCGCTTGGTATCGCGCAGGTTGGACGGCGGTGGCGTCATGCCGACGCCCGCCGGGCCGTCGCCGGCCCCTGTATCGCCATGGCAGACCGAGCAATGCTGAGCGTACAGCGGCGCGCCACGCACCGGGTCCGGCGTAATCACCGGTGCCTGACTGACTTCATAGGCCACGGCCAGCTTCGCACCCAGTTGCCGGGCCTGGCGAGTAACCTCGGCACCGTCCTGACGGGCGCCGATGGAATTTCCCAGCGCGGCCAGGCTTTGCTCCAGCGCGGCTTTTTCCGGTTTGGCCGGCATGGCCGCCATCAGACTTCCCAGCGTCTTGACCGATTCTTGCTGCGCGCGAAATCCGGCCTGATCCGTGATGCTGCCCGCCTGCACCGTGTCCGGGTAATCCGCGCCGATGTAATCGAGCAAGTGCAGCGCCTGCGGCGCACCTTCGGCGGGGGCAGCCAGCAGTTGAAAGCTGCACGCCGCGAACAGCGGCAGCAACAGCCAGGCCAGGAAACGGGAGGGGGCGATCATGAATGAATCTCAATTGGAAAAACGAAGTTACATATTGTTAACGTCCGACGGGGTTCGCTCAAGCTTTGTTCGGACTTCCTGTAAATTCGCAGGCTCTCCAACTTACTGATACGCCAACAAAAAAGGCGACCGCCTGGGTCGCCTTTTCGGGTTTCTGTCGATTTAGACTGCAGCTCTGCGCAGCGTCGCCATGAATGCTGCCGCTCCAATAAACAGCCCGGCAAAGGTCCGGTTCATGCGCTTTTGCTGTTTTGGCGTGCGCAGCAGACGCAGCACCCTGGACGCCAAACCGGTGTAGCCGGCCATGACGATCAGATCGACGCAGACCATGGTCACGCCGATCACCAGATACTGAATCAGCAGCGGTGCATGGGGGTCGATGAACTGTGGCAACACCGCCAGCATGAACACCAGGGCCTTGGGGTTACTGATGTTCACCAGGAAACCACGGAACACCAGGGCCATCGGCTTGCCGATCTGACGCACAGCCGCGTCATCGCTCATATCGCTGGGCAGCGCACGCCATTGCTTGATCGCGAGGTAGACCAGGTACGCTACGCCGAACCATTTGATCGCATAGAAGGCTGTGGCCGACGCCGTCAGAATCGCGCCCACACCGGCGCCGACAATGGCGATCTGCACTGCAAGACCCAATTGCAGGCCCAGGGCATTCCAGTAACCGCGCCAGAAAC
This sequence comes from Pseudomonas sp. P1_F7, assembly GCF_056405655.1. Lineage (NCBI taxonomy): Bacteria > Pseudomonadati > Pseudomonadota > Gammaproteobacteria > Pseudomonadales > Pseudomonadaceae > Pseudomonas > Pseudomonas sp. P1_F7. Next base: position 35,571 of record NZ_JBFUBR010000014.1, on the reverse strand, counting down.
CGTATTGCAGACCGCTGGACATCGACGCAATGGCGCCGGCACCGGGGGACAGGCTGATCACCCAGCAGGCGGCAAAAAACGCCAGCCATGTTTGAAGCTCCATTGCACACCTCGACTCAGACTCGTGACAGACGTCTAAGCTAATGCGGCTTTGGGCTGATGACCATCAATTTCTTGCAGGATATTGCGGCTGCCGACCAGCGTGGTCGGCATCCCGGTTATTTTTCGAAACCGCTCGACGGGAATACATCCGTACTGCGCCAGCGTCGAACCGAGCGCTGGAAGAACAGGCTGTTGGGCACCTGGACCATCGCACTGCCGGTGCCAAGTTCTTCGGCTTCGATCAATGTGGTGTAAAGCAGATTGATCGCCACCACCCGGCCTTTGACGCCAGGTTTGTCGGTGGTGTCCACCAACTCGACCACGTCGCCTATGCGAAACGGGCCGACGGTAAAGATCAGGATCGCGCACAGCAGGTTCGACAGCACGCTCCACATGGCAAAAAACGCCACCGCCGCGACCGCGACAAACCCGGACAATGCGGTCCAGAGCACCGTGGCCGATACACCAAGTCGCTCCAGGACGAAGATCAGCGCGCTGCCCATGATCAGCCAGCGCAAACCGCCCCGCAGCGGCATCATCAGCTGCGGCGGGAACGGGTAACGCTCACCGAGGCGGGTCAGGCCTTTGGCGACGAAGCGCTGGGTGAAGTAGCCGGCGAGCAGGATCAGCAGGATTTGCACGCCAAGCCAGATCGGCTCGACCCACACCGCCGGCAACGGCAGCTTGAAGGCATCCATCAGGACAGCGCCTCCAGCTCCGCCTGCATGCCTTCCAGCAATTCCAGGGCTTCCATCCACGCTTCTTCCAGTTCCGCCTCACGCACCTTCAGCTTGGCCTGTTCGGCCAGCAGATCACGCAATTCGCTCTTGCGCGCCGGCTCGTAGATGTCGCTGTCGCCGAGGCTGGCATCGATCTTCGCCAGTTTTTCGTGGAGCTTGCCCAACTCGGCTTCAAGCTTGTCAGCTTCGCGCTTGTGCGGTGCCAGTTGCTGACGCAACGCAGCAGCGGCCTGACGCTGGGCTTTCTTGTCGGTCTTGTCCGGGTTGACCGGGGTGTTGCTGACCGGGGCATTGCGCTGGCGATACTCCACCAGCCAACGGGTATAGTCTTCGAGGTCGCCGTCGAACTCTTCGACTTTGCCGTCCGCCACCAGATAGAAGTTGTCGGTGGTGCTTTTGAGCAAATGCCGATCATGGGAGACCACCAGTACCGCACCACTGAATTCCTGCAGGGCCATGGTCAGCGCCAGGCGCATTTCCAGGTCCAGGTGGTTGGTCGGTTCGTCGAGCAGCAACAGGTTCGGTCGATCCCAAGCGATCAACGCCAATGCCAGACGCGCTTTCTCGCCACCGGAGAAATTCAGTACCGGCTCGTCGATTCGCGCACCGCGGAAGTCGAAACCGCCGAGGAAGTCACGCAGGGTCTGTTCGCGTTCGGTCGGCGCCAGGCGCTGCAAGTGCAGCAACGGGCTGGCCTTGGCGTCCAGAGAATCGAGTTGATGCTGGGCGAAGTAACCGACCACGGTGTTCTCGCCACGGGTCAAGCGGCCGGCCAATGGCGAGAGCTCACCCGCAAGGTTCTTGATCAGGGTCGATTTACCGGCACCGTTAGGGCCGAGCAGACCGATTCGCGCACCCGGGGTCAGTTGCAGCTTGACCTTCTCCAGCACGGCTTTGTCACCGTAACCAAGTCGGGCGTCCGACAGGTCAATCAGTGGGCTGGAGATTTTCTGCGATTCGCGGAAGACGAAGTCAAACGGCGAATCGACGTGGGCAGCGGTCAGCTCTTCCATCCGCTCCAGGGCCTTGATCCGGCTCTGGGCCTGGCGGGCCTTGGTGGCCTGGGCCTTGAAGCGGGCGATGTAGCTTTCCATGTGCGCACGTTGCACCTGCTGCTTCTCGTAGGCCTGCTGTTGCTGGGCCAGACGCTCTGCACGGGCGCGCTCGAAGGCACTATAGCCACCGCGATACAGGGTGATCTTGCGCTGATCGACGTGGGCCACATGATCGACCACGGCATCGAGGAAGTCACGGTCGTGGGAAATCAGCATCAGGGTGCCGGGATAGCTCTTGAGCCATTCCTCAAGCCAGATGATGGCGTCGAGATCCAGGTGGTTGGTCGGTTCGTCGAGCAGCAGCAGGTCCGATGGGCACATCAAGGCCTGCGCCAGGTTCAGACGCATCCGCCAGCCGCCGGAGAAATCCCCGACCTGACGATCCATCTGCTCGTTGGTGAACCCAAGACCGGCCAGCAACTTGCGCGCCCGGGCGTCGGCGGTGTACCCGTCGGCGCTGTCGAGCTCCGAGTGCAGACGGGCCTGCGCGGCCCCGTCATGGGCCGCTTCGGCTGCCGCCAGGTCCCGTTGCACCTGGCGCAGGCGCAGGTCGCCATCGAGCACGTAGTCGACTGCTAGGCGTTCGAGGGTGTCGACCTCCTGGCGCATGTGGGCGATACGCCAGTCGGCCGGCAGGAAGCAATCACCCGAGTCCGGGTGCAGTTCGCCCCGAAGCAAGGCGAACAGGCTCGATTTGCCGGCGCCGTTGGCACCGATGAGGCCGGCTTTGTGGCCGGCGTGCAGGGTCAGCTCGGCGTCTTCTAGCAGACGTTGCGGGCCACGCTGTAAAGTCAGGTTCTGAAGTCGAATCATAATGGCGGCGGAGTCTACCAGCTTCGCTCGCAACTGGCGCGAGTAGCACTATGTCCTCTGACCTGTGGAGTTTTTCCCTGACCACTTACGCCCGTCCTGGCGTTGAGCAGGCATGTCTGCAATTGCAGTCGACGGGTGTCAATGTGTGCCTGTTGCTGTGTGGTGCGTGGCTGGGACAACGAGGCGTGGCCTGCGATGAGCAGCGCTTGCAGCAACTACGCAGCGTGGCCGTCTCCTGGGACGCCGATGTCGTGCGACCGTTACGAGCCTTGCGAACGCAATGGAAAGCCGCGGCCACGGAAGACGCCGAATTGCATACCTTGCGCGAACAAGTGAAGGCACTGGAGCTGGAAGCCGAACGGCATCTGTTGTTGCGGCTGGAGAGAATGGCGCAGAGTTGGCCGCAAGGTGCCGAGACCGATCTATCGGCCTGGCGACGCGCTGCATCAGCTGCGCGTCGCGGTAACCGGCACTTAGGAAGCGCTGGCTGGGGTGGTTACAGCGCTCGAAGTTGCGGCAGGCGTTGGCGCTGGCGCGGCTGTCGAGGTAGGTGCTGCCGGAGCAGGTGCTGCTGGCGCAACCGAAGCGACTGGCTTGGCAACCGGTGCGGTGGCTGGCTTGGCGGCAACCGGCTTTTTCACTGCAGGTTTGGCCGCTGGTTTTGCAGCGGGTTTTGCAGCAGCCGGTTTGGCAGCAACTGGCTTGGCTGCGGCTGGCTTGGCTGCGGCTGGCTTGGCGGCAACTGCTGGTTTCGCTGCGGCTGGTTTTGCAGCAGGTTTGGCAGCCGCTTTTACAGGAGGTTTTGCCGCCGGCTTGACTGCTGGTTTTGCAGCGACGGGTTTGGCGGCCGGCTTGGCAGCAGGTTTCGCCGCAGCGGTCCGGGCAGCTGGTTTAGCGGCCGGTTTTGCAGTTGGTTTTGCAGTTGGTTTTGCAGCCGGTTTAGCGGCGGCGGTTCTAGCCACAGCTGGTTTGGCAGCAGCGGCTTTGGCAGCGGCAGGTCGTGCAACGGCTGATTTGGCAGCCGTGGTTTTAGCCGCAGGTTTTGCGGCGCTGGCAGCAGCCGGTTTTCTCGCAGCCGGTTTGGCTGCGGCAGTTTTAGCTACTGGTTTGACAGCTGCCGGTTTTGCAGCAGCAGGCTTGGCCGGTGCTTTTGCAGCAGCCGGTTTGGCAACGGCTTTCTTCGCAGGTGCCGCAGCAGGTTTGGCCGCACGCAGGGACAACACCTTGCCGACAGCCTCTTGTACACGACCGACGCCCTGAGCCAGTTTCAGGCTTTCCTGAGCATCGCGCTTGAGTTGCAGAATGTAGCCGCGGGTTTCCGATTGACGATCCTTGAGGGCATCGAGCAGCTCCTCAAGATCGGCCACTGCGCCCTTGGCCTTGGCTTGTGCCTTGGCTTTTCCGGCCGCCGCAGCGTCCTGCAATTTGGTGCGGGATTTGTGCAGTTTTTCTTGCGCTTTTCCGCGCTGCTTTTCCAGTTTGGCGAGCAGTTTTTCAGCATCAGCCAAGGCTTCGGAACAAGCGGTTTCCAGATGCTCGAGCAGGCTGCTCGAGAGTTGTTGGAGCAGGTGCAATGGAGTGTTGACTGGCTTCTTGGTGGCCGACATGGTTTACCTCCTGGCTGAAGTGAGTGCGGCTCATACTAGACCTCTGCTGCAACCGCCGCTAGGGCATGTTGACACTATCGAAAGCCCCGCGTTGCAAAGGATCGAAAAACTTCTGCCTCGGTGCAAAAGCAGTTCACCGTTACGCGCATTCTCACTGGCATAATCGCCCGCAATTCAGGTCGGAGAGTGCCTATGTCGCGCTACCTTTTTTTATCGCTGTGCGTGTTGTTTTCGGTGGCCCAGGCCGCAGAAACCACACAGGAAAATGAAGCTCACGATCTCGCTTACAGCCTGGGTGCAAGCCTTGGCGAACGCTTGCGCCAGGAGGCTCCCGACCTGCAACTCCAGGCACTGGTCGAAGGACTGCAGCAGGCCTATCAGGGCAAACCGCTGGCGCTGGAGGACGAGCAGATCCAGCAGATACTGACCGAGCATGAAGCCCGGATCGCCATGCAGTCAGCCGAGCCGCAAAGCGAAATGGCGCTGGAAAAAGAACAGCGTTTTCTCGCCACAGAAAAAGCCAGGCCGGGTGTGCGTGAACTGGCTGATGGCGTGTTGCTGACCGAGATGACGCCAGGTACTGGCGCCAAGGCCGGCCCGAACGGCAAGGTGCAGGTGCTGTACATCGGTCGCTTGCCCGACGGCACGGTGTTCGATCAGAACAGCCAGCCACAATGGTTCAGCCTCGACAGCGTGATCGCCGGATGGCGCAGTGCATTGCAAAACATGCCGGTCGGGGCGAAATGGCGACTGGTGATTCCATCGGCTCAGGCCTATGGCGCCGACGGTGCCGGCGACGTGATCGCACCGTTCACTCCACTGGTGTTTGAAGTTGAATTGCGTGGTGCAACCAGCTGACAGCGGAAATGAAAAACGGCGTGCCTTGGCACGCCGTTTCAGGGTCTTGCGGGGGGCGACTCATGCCTGAACCGGATCGGCTTCCTTGTGAGCAGTGTGCAGCACTTCGATCAGGCAATCTTCCAGTTCGAAGCGTTCGTGCAACAGGCCACCCAGTTCCTTGAACTTCTCCGCAACGCATTTGCCTTCGTCGCAAAGGTCATTGAACGCAAGCAGCTTTTCAGTGATGACATCGATGCGCGGGTAGATAGTCTCGGCGAGCTCCAGCCCTCGCTTGTCGTTGAAGGCCTTGGCCTCCCCCGTCAGTTGCTCGTAGATCTCGAAATGCCCGGCCGATACATAATCGACCAGCACGCCGCAGAACTCCTGCAAAGGCTTGCGATTCGTGGACAGTGTCTCTGGATCGGCACCGAGCTTGTCGTATGCATCGATCAGCTCTTTGCGCTCCTGCAACCAGCGATCGATCAGCAGGTGCACTCCACCCCAGCGTTCCTGAGCATTCTGACAACTTTCGAGCATGGTGATCTCTCTTCCCTTGTGGGTCAGCTGCTCTATGCCCGCTCGCCTCTTGTAACGTCGGTGGGCGGTCAGGCAGAGCGTCATCGAGCAACATAATTCCAATGACACATGCGGGCCAGATTATGCCCGCACGACACTGGCTTCAAGGTACGCAGGCGATAAAGTTCATACAAGTGTTTAATCGCCCGCAAAGGCCCGGTGCGACGACTCGCCGCTGAGTGGTCGCTGATAGCTGACCCAGACCAGTCGCAACGACTGGTAAACGGCCAGAATCATCATCGCGACGAAGAACAGCAGGCTCCACTCGGTGAGACTCAGATCGAACAGCGTCCAGGAAATTTCCACACAATCGGCAGCGCCCTTGAACATTTGCTGTACGACGGATAGCCACGGAGAACCGGCCAACAGGTCCGCCAGATGGGTCGAGCACGCCGCCTGTTCCGCCGGAAGGCTTTGCAGCAGGACCTGTCGCCACGCCGTGACAGTGCCGGCCAGGCTGCAACAAAGACTGAGCAGCCAATACAGAACGTTTCCGATGCGACCGGGACCATGAACCGAAGCCATCAAGCAGACACCGGTAAGGAGCGCCAGGCAAAACCGTTGCACAAGACACAAGCCGCAAGGCCGCAGGCCGACTGCATATTCCAGGTAGTAGGAACCGCCCATTGCCAGGGCACCCGCAATGAAAGCCATGAAAAACAAGGAGCGTGAGCAGGCCAAAGACATGGCTTTTCCGTAAAAGTAGTGACAGACCATTACGGTAGAGGAAAGCGCGACGGCCTTTCAAGGCAAGTGCCCACAGAGACTTCAGCACAGGTGTAGGGAAATCCCGACGCAGGCGAGAGGATAAAATGTAGTCCTCTGTAGGACTTTGCCTGCGACGAAATTTGACGACCGAAATTCAACCAATCATCACACTGCGGCGAGGGCGATTGCTCACTCGCCGCAGGTCATCGCTCAGACGCCGGAGCCTGGCGCCAGCGAATGGGTCAAGCGCGGACCGGCACCGGCAGAGGGGCCGCGAGCAAGCGCTCATCCAACAACCCCAGGCCTTCCTGAAACAGCTGATTGCTGCGCTCGGTATCGCCCATTTGCGCCAACAACCGCGCCAGCTCCGCACAGGCTTCCGGATTACGCTGTACACGCAGACTGCTTTCCAGATAGTCCCTGGCCTTGCCCCACAAACTGTTTTGCAGGCACAAACGACCCAGTGTCAGCAGCAGGCCCGGATCGGCCGGATGGTCCTTGAGCCAGCCTTCGGCGGCCTGCAACTGACGGGCCGGATCATTGCCGCGAACCAGGCCGTAGAGACGTGCCAGATGACTGTCGTAGCTACGCTTGAGCGCGGTGCGCAGCACTTCTTCGGCCTCGACCTGAGCCCCCAATTGCCGCAGTTGTTCGGCATACGCAAGCACCAGTTGCGGCTCCTGACGCTGTGCCGAAGTCAGTTGTTGCCAGGCGCGTTCGAGCGATTGCTGCCCCACCGTTCCGTCTTCCTCCCTTTGCGCCGCCAGAGACAGGTTCGCCCCCCAGGCCCGACGCTCAAGCTCGGCGAGTTCGGCCGCCGGCAGGATTTTGTCCTTGCGCAGCTCCGGCAGCAGGCGAATCACTGCCGACCAGTCACCACGCTGCTGAAGCAGGCGCTGCAACTGACGCAGGGTCTGTGCGTTATGAGGATGGCGTTCACGCATGGCTTGCAGGGTAGCGAGGGCGCCTTCGGTATCACCGCGTTCGGTCTGCAACTGGGCGTGGTTCAAGGCGATCGCCAACTCGGCCTGGGGTTGACGCTCCAAGGCGCGCTCCAGCAAGTTGTCGCTTTCTTCGTAATTGCCTAGTTCGTTCGCGGCACGGGCAGCGCCGAGGTAGTAAAGCAGAGGCTGGCGCTCGGCTTCGGCAGCCCGATGCAAGTGCCGTTGCGCGCTGGCCCAGCGGCCCTCGGCCAAGTCCAGCTGACCGTGTTCGATCGCCACCTGCACCCGACGGCTGCGGTTACGCCGTGACCACGGATTGACCACTCCACTGGAAGTCATCACCAGTTCGACCAGCGACTTGATGCCCCAGATCACCAGCCAGAGCACAGCCACCAGCGCCAAAGTAGCCCACAGGCTCGACTCATAGCGGAAGGTCTTGTAGGCAACCAGCACGTAACCGGAATGCTCGGCAATCGCCAGCCCCAGCGCAGCAGCAGCGGCGATCACGAGGAACACGATCACATATAGGCGTTTCATGGCGTGGCCTCCGACGCGGTGTTCGCGGCAGGCTTGGCCAGTGGCTTGACCGAATCTTCGGCGTTGACGTTGCGCCGCTCCAGATACCCCTGCACCGCGCTCAGGGTGTCGGTCATGTCTGGCGTGACGACGGTGACAGGTTGCTTGCTCAACTCGGCCACCTGTTCAAGCATGACTTTGCTTTGCGCGTTGTCCGGGTTGAAGTTGCCCTTGAGGATGTCCCGCGCTTCGTCCAGCACTTGGGAGTAAACCGCAGCCTGACCATTGAGTGCGGCCCACTGTGCTTGCTCCAGCGCCAGGCTCAGGGCCAGGCGCACCTGACTCAGGCTTTGACCGGCCAGCAATGGGCGAACGTTTTTGTCGGCATTGAAATCGATGCGGATGTAGCGCGAAATCTGATCCCACCATTGCGCCCAGCGGCTGGCACCATCGCCATCGGCAGTCAGGCCCAGCAACGAATCGCCACGGTCCTTGTACTCCGGTGCCAGCTCGGTGAGGCTGGCCACTTGATCGCGCAACGCGCCCAGGCGCAGAAACAGCCCGGTGCGATCCGGTTGTTCGGTACTGCGCAAGGCAATCAGGGTCTTTGCCACCTGCTCGCGAGCGGCAAAGGAACCCGGGTCGTTCTGCTCGCGCAGTATCTCGTCGGCACCCTGGACCAGTGCCTGGGCGCTGCTGATGTCCTGCAAGGCGGACAGTCGCAGGCTGGCCAGACGCAGCAGGTGCTCGGCCTCGGCCAGACGCCAGTCCTTGCGACTGGCGCCGAGCACGGTTTCCAGACGCTGGTTCAACCGCTGCTGATCACCTTGCAGCTGAATCACCAGACGGCTGCGTGCTTCCAGTTCATCGGCGGCAGGCAATTGCGCCAAACGTGCGCTCAAGCGCTCCTCATTGAGCTTGAGGTTCTGCGCCTGGTCATTCAACGCCTGAACCTGGCTCAGTTGCTGCTGATTATTGGCCTGCAGGTGACGCACCTGCCAGACACCCCAACCGCCCACCGCGACACCGGCCGCACCCAGCAGCAGCGCGATGATTGCCAAACCATTGCCTCGACGCTGCTCGGCAGCAGGTGGCGGCGGCGGCATTTCATCAACAGGAGCATCAACAGGTGCATCAAGCACCGGTCGCGAGTGATCTTTAGGCAAGGCTGTTTCGCTCACGTATCCATCCTTTGCATCAGAAAACGGGTACGGGATGCTCCCGCAACGCCGTCAGCAAGGCCGCGGCACTGGCGCCGCGACAATCCACAACTGTTTTGGCCCCGGCGGCACGCGCCATTTCGGCAACCCTGGGGCTCGGTACAAACAACGGTAACCGCGCCAACTGCGGCCAGGCATCGCCGGCCAATTGGTGCAGGTGCTCAAAACCTTGTCCACTGCTGACCACCAACCCGTTCAGGCGTTCCGCCTGGATCCGTTGCGGCAGCAGCGCCGGCGGGTAAATCGGTAATGCCCGGCGGTAAAGCTCCAGATACTCGACACTAGCACCAAGCTCACGCAAACGCTCAGCCAGCAACTCGCGCCCGCCCTCCCCGCGCAGGATCAGCACTCGCGCATCGGATTGTGCGATAGCCTCGCGCAGTCGGGAAAGTTCGAGCAAGGCTTCACTGTCATCGCCATCCGCCGGGAAGCTCACGTCCAATCCGTGATCCTCGAGGATCTGCGCAGTCGCCGCGCCGACGCTGAACCACTTCACACCGGGCGGCGTTGGCCAATACCGCTCGAGCAGTTCGACGCCGATCCGGGCGGCCGGCTTGCTGACCACAATGACCGCGCAGAACTGATCCAGCGCCAGAATCACCTGGCGCATTGTGTCAGTGACCGCAATCGGCATGATGTCCAAAAGCGGCAGACTGTTACTGAATATCCCCTGCTCAGCCAAAAGACTGCTCAGCGCCGCCGACTCATCGGCGGGACGCGTCAGTAGCAAGCGCCAGCCGATCACTCGTGACCAGCCTCGCCATAGACCGCTTTGAGAATGGCGTCGGCACCCTGGCTGAGCAGGTCTTCGGCGACTCGCACACCCAGCGCCTCGGCATCGCCGCGAGGGGCACGGGCCTCTGCGCTGAGCAGCAGACCACCATTTGGATCGCCCACCAGCCCGCGCAACCAGACTTGCTCACCCTCCAGCACGGCGTAGCAGGCAATTGGCACCTGGCAGCCGCCATTGAGGTGCTTGTTGAGAGCACGTTCGGCGGTCACGCGGGTGGCGGTGTCCTGATGATGCAGGGGCGCCAGCAGCGCATGGATTTCACTGTCGGCGCTGCGGCATTCGATACCCACCGCGCCCTGGCCACCGGCCGGAAGGCTGTCGTCGACGCTGATGGCCGAGGTGATGCGATCTTCAAAGCCCAGGCGGATCAAGCCGGCAGCGGCGAGGATGATGGCGTCGTATTCGCCGGCATCGAGCTTGGCCAGGCGGGTGTTGACGTTGCCGCGCAGGAAGCGGATTTCCAGGTCCGGGCGACGGGTCAGCAATTGAGCCTGGCGGCGCAGGCTGGAGGTGCCGACGATGCTGCCCTGGGGCAACTCATCCAGGTTGGCGTAGGTGTTGGAAACGAAGGCATCGCGCGGGTCTTCCCGCTCGCAAATGCAGAACAGACCGAGGCCTTCGGGGAAGTCCATCGGCACATCCTTCATGGAGTGCACGGCGATGTCGGCTTCATTTTCCAACAGCGCGGTTTCGAGTTCCTTGACGAACAGGCCCTTGCCGCCGATTTTCGACAGCGGTGAGTCAAGCAGCTTGTCACCACGGCTGACCATGGGGACGAGCGTCACCAGCAGGCCCGGATGAGCCGCTTCAAGACGGGACTTGACGTATTCGGCCTGCCACAGGGCGAGAGCGCTTTTGCGGGTGGCGATGCGGATCTGGCGAGAGGACATGGATCAATCCGTACTGAATAGATACGGCGGATAATAACAGCTCAGCCAAATCCACTTTGACTTGTATCAGATACTACTCGGCCTCCCTGGCCCCGGATGTCCGGCAATCGGGTGTGAAATTCGCCTGCGAACAGCTGTTTAAAGCTGTTGCATCATTTTACGTACCCCAGCCACATGACGCCGGCTGACGATCAGTGCATCACCGTTGAGACCTTTGAGGAACAGCTGAAAATGCCCCAGGGGTGTGCGCTGCAGTCGCTCGATACGCTCGCGGGCGACCAGGGCATTGCGATGGATACGCACGAAACGGTCACCGAATTCATCTTCGAGGGCCTTGAGCGGCTCATCGAGCAGCACTTCGCCGCTTTCATGGCGCAAGGTCACGTATTTGTGGTCGGCAATGAAATACACCACCTGATCCAGCGGAATCAACTCGATCCCTTTACGGGTTCGGGCGCTGATATGGCTGCGCGGGCCGCTGCCGCTTTCGGCAGCAGGGCGGGTCAGAGCGGCGAGCTGGGCACGATTGGGGCGCTCGGCTCTCTTTAATGCGTCATGTAATTGTTCAGTTCTCACAGGTTTCACCAGATAGCCTACGGCGCTGGCCTGTAAGGCTTCCACGGCAAATTCATCGGGCCCGGCGCAGAACACCACGGCGGGCGGAGTTTCGCGTTCGCACAACCGCGCAGCCACTTGCAGGCCATCCAGGCCTGGCATGCGGATATCGAGCAGCACGATATCCGGCTTATGGCTGTCGATCAGTGCCAACGCCTCTTCGCCATTCGTGGCACTAGGCTCCAGGACACTGTATCCCTCGAGTTCGCCAACCATTCGGCTCAGGCGCTCGCGGACCAAGGGTTCGTCATCAACGATCAGGACATTCATATTGCGCTGGATTCCTGCGTGAGTCTCGCACAAGGATAGCGTAGACAGGTGAAGTGACGTCCGTCACCGCGATCCACGCTAAGACTAGCGCGAGCGTCAAAAAGTGCCGCTGGTCCGGCGGCTAAATTTTCATCTGCCGGGCGATTGGCGGTCCAGGTCCGCATTGGCGACACATCGCCACAGGGTTTGCTGATACGCAATATGAACACCCCACTCTTCTTATAGCCAGCGGCTGCACCGAGAAGTGCGCTGATCCTACTGTCCAACTGTAGACGGTTGCCGGGACGATATAGCTCAATTGGAAAATATCGTTCGGCAAAAATACGCGGGCCTTACCCGGGCCTGGGCTCTTCCCCCCCCAAAAAAAACGTATCGACCAGTGTCAGCGACAGGATTGGCAACCCTGTTATTATCCGCGCCAGCGTTCCACGCCTTCTTACCTCAAGCCGATACGAGCGAATTCATGAGCACTGACAAGACCAATCAGTCCTGGGGCGGCCGCTTCAGTGAACCCGTCGACGCCTTCGTCGCCCGCTTCACCGCCTCCGTCACCTTCGACCAGCGCCTGTATCGCCACGACATCATGGGCTCGATCGCCCACGCCACCATGCTGGCCAAGGTCGGCGTGCTGACCGATGCCGAGCGCGACAGCATCATCGATGGCCTGAACACCATCCAGGGCGAAATCGAGGCCGGTCAGTTCGACTGGCGCATCGACCTCGAAGACGTCCACATGAACATCGAGGCACGCCTGACCGACCGCATCGGCGTGACCGGTAAAAAACTGCACACCGGCCGCAGCCGTAACGATCAGGTCGCCACCGACATCCGTCTGTGGCTGCGTGACGAGATCGACCTGATCCTGGCCGAAATCACCCGCCTGCAAAAAGGCCTGCTGGAGCAGGCCGAGCGTGAAGCCGCCAGCATCATGCCGGGGTTCACCCACCTGCAGACCGCACAGCCGGTGACGTTCGGGCACCACATGCTGGCCTGGTTCGAAATGCTCAGCCGCGACTACGAACGCCTGGTCGACTGCCGCAAGCGCACCAACCGCATGCCGCTGGGCAGCGCGGCGCTGGCCGGCACCACCTACCCGATCGATCGCGAATACACAGCCCAACTTCTGGGTTTCGACGCGGTTGGCGGCAATTCGCTGGACAACGTCTCCGATCGTGATTTCGCCATCGAATTCTGCTCGGCGGCCAGTATCGCGATGATGCACCTGTCGCGTTTCTCCGAAGAGCTGGTGCTGTGGACCAGCGCGCAGTTCCAGTTCATCGATCTGCCTGACCGTTTCTGCACCGGCAGCTCGATCATGCCGCAAAAGAAAAACCCGGACGTGCCGGAGCTCGTGCGTGGCAAGACCGGTCGCGTGTTCGGCGCGCTGATGGGCCTGCTGACCCTGATGAAAGGCCAGCCTCTGGCCTACAACAAGGACAACCAGGAAGACAAGGAACCGCTGTTCGACGCCGCCGACACCCTGCGCGACTCGCTGCGGGCCTTTGCCGACATGGTGCCGGCGATCAAGCCCAAGCACGCAATGATGCGCGAAGCGGCCCTGCGCGGTTTCTCCACCGCCACCGACCTGGCTGACTATCTGGTGCGTCGCGGCCTGCCATTCCGTGATTGCCACGAAATCGTCGGCCATGCCGTGAAGTACGGCGTGGACAGCGGCAAGGACCTGGCGGAAATGAGCCTGGAAGAACTGCGCAAGTTCAGCGACCAGATCGATCAGGATGTGTTCGCCGTGCTGACTCTGGAAGGCTCGGTCAATGCCCGCAACCACATCGGCGGCACCGCGCCGGCGCAGGTGAAGGCTGCCGTGGCTCGTGGTCAGGCATTGCTCGCCAGCCGCTAAGTCGCCAAAAGCTTCGCGAGCAGGCTCGCTCCCACGAGGTATGCGTCAGACACAGGTTTTGTGTGTGACGATCAATGTGGGAGCGAGCCTGCTCGCGAATGCGATCTTCAGAGCGCAACAGAATTACTTCTTGGCAGCAATCATCGCCATGAACGCCGGCATCGCGGCCTCCCGGTCCGCCGCCACACGCTGCACATTCGGATTACCCCCCAAAACCTCCAGCAGCGCCTTGGCCTTCGGCATCTCGGCCAACAGATCGATGCCAAACAACTTCTTGGCGACCCCACACGCCAGCGGCACGCTGAACAGGAAATACAGATCCGCCACGCTCAAGCTGTCGCCAGCCACGTAAGGGCTGAATTTGCCGTGCCGGCCCAGCGCCGCCATCCCCAGCAATAATTCGGCTTTGGTTTTTTCCTTGATCGCTTCCGGCAGGGTCATGCCGAAAAAGGCTTCGGGATAGCAGGCCCGCCCCGGCAATTCGATGTACAACTCGATTTCCCTGGCCAGTGCCAGCACCTGCGCGCGCTCGAACGGATCGCTCGGCAGCAGCGGTGTGCCTTTCTGACTTTGCTCGATGTATTCGAGGATCACGCTGGTCTCGTTGATAAAGCCCTGCTCTACCTGCAGGACAGGGACCTTTCCACGCGGGCTGATGGCCAATGCCTCGGGGCTGGTGCCGGCGTAAAACGGTACTTCTTCGAAGGGCAGTCCTTTTTCCAGCAGCGCCAGTTTGACCATGTTGTAGTAGTTACTGACGGAGAATCCATAAAGCTTGATCATCACAAAGCCTCCAGGCCATGCGGGGTGGGCAGTGCCTGTTTATAGAACGCTGCCGGGATTCTTGCCAGCAGCATCACGCCGCTGAATGCGGGTAAACTGGCCGCTTTTCCTGAGGAGCCTGCCATGAGCGAGCCAACCGATATCGACAACGACGAAGAAGAGTTCGCCGAAAGCACCCTGATCCAGGCCATCGAAAACCAGATCGAAAGCGACAACCCGCCAGCGGCCAAGGCGACGTTCAACAAGCTGACGCTGGTGGGTTACGAGCGGGAAGAGATCCTCAACCTGATGGCTCATGTTTTGGCGGTAGAAATCGACGCGATCCTCGAAGAAGACCGCGCGTTCAACACCGAATGGTACGAAGCTGCCCTGCGCGCATTGCCCGAGTTGCCGCCGGAAAAGCAGTAAACCCCGCCCTTTCCCTGTAGGAGCGAGCTCGCTCGCGAAAAAACCAAGAGCGCCGCGGAGCGTCAGGTTTCCAGCGTCATCGTTGGCGACCTTCGCGAGCAATCGAGCGTCGACCGGCTGCTCCTACAGAGAAAAAAACCCTGTCGCGAGTACTGGACATGCCGGACAAGCGGGTTCACCTTAGGGGCGCTGTCGTCCAATTCCTAGAAAGTCTGGAGTCCTTATGTCGCTTACCCCTGAGTTGGTTGCCGAACTGGAAATCCTCGCACTCTTCAACCTGGACAGTTCCCAGGAAGGTTTGAAAATTCATCAGACCGCTGCCCCGAAAGCCATTGCCGCTGCCAAACGCCTCTTTGAAAAAGATTTGATCGACCAGCCTGATGGCGGTTACCTGACCAGCCTGGGTCGTGACGCCGCGCAAAATGTGCAAACCGTGCTGACAATTCTTAACGCCGAAGTAACAGCCTGAATTCTGCTGCATCGCCCACGGAGACCCCGATCCAGGGATTTCCGCGGGCACATTCCCCTGACTTCTGTCTCCAGCCGATAGAAATCTGACGCCAGAAAAACAAAATCAGCTTAAAAGTCTTCGCCTCAAGGCGCTAAACTGCCCCTCATCCGAAGAGCCCCACGTCCGAGCCCTGCGAGCCGGTTTGAGCTGACATGACGCGCAACCATGAAATCCGCCCTGATCTGGACGAGGGAATCGACCGCAAGGTTCTCAGCCAGCTGCGCGCACGCTTTCTGAAACTCAACGAAGGACGCATGGCTCGCGCCATGGAAGGGTTGTCGACCCGCCAGCAAGGGGTCCTGACCTTGCTGCCGCTGTTTTTCCACGTGAATCATCCGCTGTTGCCCGGCTACGTTTCCGGCAGTACGCCGGCCGGGCTGTCGAATTTCGAACCGGATGCCAATGTCCTCGCTGAAGCCCAGCGCCTGACCCGCTCGTTTTCCTACAAGCCGCGCCACGGCAGCAACCCGCCGAGGCCGATTCATGGACTGTTCCTGATGGGCAGCCTCGGTACCCTGGCGCAGGCGGACCAGAGCGACATGGATGTGTGGGTCTGCCATGGGCCGAACCTGACCGAGAACGAGCTCGCCGAACTGCGCAAAAAGTGCCAATTGCTGGAAACCTGGGCCGCCAGCCAGGGTGCCGAGGCGCATTTCTTCCTGATCGACCCGACCCGTTTCGTCCGTGGCGAGCGCGATACCCAGCTGAGTTCGGAGGATTGCGGCACCACCCAGCACTACTTGTTGCTGGACGAGTTTTACCGCACCGCGATCTGGCTGGCCGGGCGCACACCGATCTGGTGGCTGGTGCCGGTCTATGAAGAGTCGAGCTACGACCGCTACACCCATACCTTGATTTCCAAACGCTTTATCCGCGCCGATGAAACCCTTGACCTCGGCAACCTGGCCTTCATCCCGCCCGGTGAATTTATCGGTGCCGGGCTCTGGCAGTTGTTCAAGGGCATCGAGTCGCCCTACAAGTCGGTACTCAAGCTGCTGCTGACAGAGGTTTACGCCAGTGAGCACCCCAGGGTCCATTGCCTGAGCCTGCGCTTCAAGCAAGCGGTGTTCGCCAACCGGCTCGACCTCGACGAACTGGACCCGTACGTCGTGGTGTACCGGCGCATAGAGGAATACCTGGTCGCCCGCAACGAACCGGAACGGCTGGAACTGGTGCGTCGCGCGCTGTACCTGAAGGTCAATCGCAAACTCACCGGCAACAGCCGCACCCAGAGCTGGCAACGCTCTTTGCTCGAGCGCCTGGCCCGCGAATGGCACTGGGACCAGCGCCAACTGGCCCTGCTCGATAGCCGCAGTCAGTGGAAAGTCCGCCAGGTCAGCTCCGAGCGGCGGGCACTGGTCAACGAGCTGAACTACAGCTACCGCTTTCTCACCCAGTTTGCCCGTCACGAACAAACGGTCAGCCGCATCAACAAGCGCGACCTGAGTGTCCTCGGCCGTCGCCTGTACGCCGCTTTCGAGCGCAAGGCCGGCAAAGTCGAATTCATCAACCCCGGCATCGCCCCGGACCTGGCTGAAGACACCCTGACGCTGGTGCACGCCCCGAACAAGAAGGAACCTGGGCAAAGCCAGTGGGGCTTGTACAACGGCAGTCTTACGGCATTGGAGTGGGAGCATTTCGCGCCGATCAAACGCAGCCGTCACTTGCTCGAGCTGCTGACCTGGTGCCACCGCAATGGCGTGATCGACAGCAGTACCCGCCTGGCCTTGCACCCCGGCACCAGCGACTTGAGCGAATTCGAACTGTTCAACCTGCTCGGCAGCCTGCAACAGACCATCGCCCTGCCCTTGCCCACCGTCGCCGAGGAACCTCTGTTGCGCGCCAGCGTGCCGAGTGAAGTGCTGATCCTGGTGAATGTCGGCATCGATCCGCTCAAGCACCATCGCGACCTGAACATCCTCATGACCACCGAACGCACCGACTCCCTGAGCTACGCCGGTGTCCGGGAAAATCTGGTGCTGACCCTGGACCAGGTCACGCTCAATAGCTGGAACGAAGTGCTGGTCGGTCGCTACGACGGCCCCCACGCCCTGCTCGACTGCATCCGCGACTACCTCAACAACCTGCCGGCCGGGCCACAACAGCCGAAGCTGAGGGTGCGTTGCTTCTGCCATAACCGCGCGCAATTCATTGCCCAACGGGTGGAGGAAATCCTCGATACCGCGCAGAACCTGCTGCTGAGCCAGCTCAATCATCGCTACCTTATCCAGGTCCAGCAGGACTACCACGTGCTGGAGTTGGTGCCGGGCCGGGTCCAGCACATCGCGCTGGCCACTCTGCCGGCGCTGATCAATTACCTGGGTGAAGAAATGGCGAGCTACAGCCCGCTTCACCTGGACCCAAAGGCATTGGAAGAGCACGACCTCTCGCTGTTCCTGCCAACGGGCCAGCCGGACTGCATTCAAGTGTTCTACCGGGTTATCGAAGATCAGGCTGATCTGTACGTGCTCGATGAGTTCAATGCCCTGTGGCAGCAACGCCTGCCCTGGCATGACGAGCAAAGCTTGCTGGTGCCGCTGCAGCGTTTCCTGCAATCGATCCAGTACCGCCGCGATGCCCTGTTGCCAATGGAGGCGGCCCACCCCATGAACCTCGACACCCTGTATTGCCAGTTGTTGCCGTCAGGCCCTGGCCGGGCGCGCCGCATCGAAGCCCGGCCGGCACCGCAGACGCCGGTGAACAAGCCGTTCTACGACGTGCAGGCGATCGTCGGCAAAGCCGCACCGGGTCAGGTGCAGGTCACGCTGTATTGCAATCAACGGGAGTTTTCCGAGCTGGAGCATGGCGACCAGCTGTTCAGCGTGGTCGCCCGGGAAATCGTCGGGCGGCGTCGGGAGACCGAACGCTACCGCTGCTACATCACCGACCTCGACCTGTCAGGCCTGCTTGGCGAAGGGCAGAGTTCCACCCATCTGTACCTGCGCTACAAGGCTGACCTGGAGCAGGCATTGAACAAAGCGCTCGATCAGGTCTGAGGGGATGTCACTCCGGGAACGCGCCGCCATTGGCCGGCTGCGATTCGACTTCCAGCAACGTCAGTTTCAGGGTCTTGCCGCCCGGTGCCGGCCAATCGATGTGCTGGCCAACCTTCAGGCCGAGCAACGCGCTGCCCACCGGCGCCAGGATCGAGACCTTGCCTTCGTCGGCATTCGCATCCTTGGGGTACACCAGGGTCAGGTGGTAGTCCTTGCCACTGCCTTCTTCGCGGCAATGCACACGGGAATTCATGGTCACGACATCCGCTGGCACTTCATCGTGCCCGACCAGGGTATCGGCGCGATCCAGTTCGGTTTGCAGCGCAATAACGCCCGGCAGCGTGTCGTCCAGGCTGTCGATCAGACGCTCCAGACGCTGGACGTCCAGACGGGTAAGGGTGATGGAAGGTGCGGTCATGATCTGGGCAGACTCCTTTCTTCTGCACGAAAAAAGCAAAACCCCGCCAGAAAAAGGCGGGGTTTTCACAAGCCTCGGTGGGTTGAGGCGTTTCCGGACACTATCACAGCTCAAAAAATATACAAGCCGCCACGCGGCGGCGTAGGAGCTGCCGTAGGCTGCGATCTTTTGATCTTGTTCTTCGGCAATCTTCAGAGCTGCCAAAAGATCGCAGCCTTCGGCAGCTCCTACAGAGCGCCGGCCTTGCGATTCGCCGCCTGCTCGCAAATCACCCGCCGGCGCTGATCATCGGCCGAACGCCACTCACGAATATCTTCGACATGGCGAAAGCAGCCCAGGCAGACTTTCTGCTCGTCCAGCCGGCACACACCGCTGCAGGGCGACGGCACCGCCGGGCTGACATTGCTGTAGAGCGGCTTGGGCGCACGGACAGGCGCAGGCTGGGTCACGATCTCACAGGCCTTCGAAATCGAGCTCGACACCAGCCTGCTGCTGGACGATACGTTCAAGCATTTCACCCAACTGCTCTTCGCTCTTGTCGCACATCCAGCGCTCGCTTTCTTCGTCGTAGTCGAAGTGGAAACCGCCGGACACCGCTGCCAGCCACAGCTGACGCAGCGGCTCCTGGCGACTGAAGATCAACTGGCTGCCGTTCTCGAACTTGACGGTCAGCACACCGGCCGAGCTTTCGAGGTCGATATCCAGGTCGCTCTCGTCAAAGATGTCCTCCAGGGTTTGCTGGGTGGCATCGACAAGGTCATGGAAACGCGCTTCGGACAAACTCATTACGGCAACCTCAAAAAGTGTCTGATCAGGCTCAAGCGCCGCAAGATACGACCGAGCCCCGTCGATTGCAAAGAATAACGACCTGTGGGATTGCGTGATACCGGCCGGCCACGGGCCAAGCCCCGCCGGACGGGCGGTCCGTTGCATAGGCAAGCTGCCGGGTGGCCGGTATACTCCGGCGCAATTAATGCATTTTCAAGGATTTCGCCATGAAGCGCCTGATCTCTTCCCTTGCTGCGCTCGTCGCGGTCGCCTGCCTTGTGTCGGCCTGCGGTCAAAAAGGCCCGCTGTACCTGCCTGACGAGAACCAGGACCCTGCCGAGCAGGCCAAGTCGTCGCAGCAGCAGCCTGCCTCCAAAGCACACAAGCACGACGTCTACCAATAATAAGGGAACCTCATGGACGCTTTTAACTACCGTGACGGTGAACTGTTCGCGGAAGGTGTTGCCCTGTCTGCCATCGCCGAGCGCTTTGGTACACCGACCTACGTTTACTCGCGCGCACACATCGAAGCCCAATACCTGGCTTTCGCCGATGCACTGGCCGGCATGCCGCACCTGGTGTGCTTTGCTGTAAAGGCCAACTCCAACCTGGGCGTACTGAATGTCCTGGCGCGTCTGGGCGCCGGTTTCGACATCGTCTCCCGTGGCGAACTGGAACGTGTACTGGCCGCTGGCGGCAGCGCCGACAAGATCGTGTTCTCCGGCGTCGGCAAGACCCGTGACGACATGCGTCGCGCCCTGGAAGTCGGCGTGCACTGCTTCAACGTCGAATCCACCGACGAGCTGGAACGCCTGCAGGTGGTCGCCGCTGAACTGGGCGTTCGCGCGCCGATTTCGCTGCGCGTGAACCCGGACGTCGATGCCGGCACCCACCCGTACATTTCCACCGGTCTCAAAGAGAACAAGTTCGGCATCGCCATCGCCGACGCCGAAGACGTGTACGTGCGTGCCGCGCAGCTGCCGAACCTGGAAGTGGTCGGCGTCGATTGCCACATCGGCTCGCAACTGACCACCCTGCCGCCGTTCATCGACGCTCTCGACCGCCTGCTGGGCCTGGTCGATCGCCTCGGCGATTGCGGCATCTACCTGCGCCACATCGATCTCGGTGGTGGCCTGGGCGTGCGATACAAGGACGAGGAGCCGCCACTGGCTGCCGACTACATCAAGGCCGTACGCGAGCGTCTCGACGGTCGTGACCTGGCGCTGGTGTTCGAACCGGGCCGCTTCATCGTCGCCAACGCCGGTGTATTGCTGACCCAGGTCGAATACCTCAAGCACACCGAGCACAAAGACTTCGCCATCGTCGACGCCGCCATGAACGACCTGATCCGCCCGGCGCTGTATCAGGCCTGGATGGACGTCACGGCCGTGCGACCGCGCACCTCCGCTGCCCGCGCCTACGACATCGTCGGTCCGATTTGCGAGACCGGCGACTTCCTGGCCAAGGATCGTCAGCTGGCGCTGGAAGAAGGCGACCTGCTGGCCGTGCACTCGGCGGGTGCCTACGGGTTCGTCATGAGTTCCAACTACAACACCCGCGGCCGTACCGCAGAAGTGTTGGTGGACGGTGATCAGGCATTTGAAGTGCGTCGCCGTGAAACGGTAGCCGAGTTGTTTGCTGGCGAAAGCCTGCTGCCGGAGTAAAACCATGCTGCTGCGTTTTACCAAAATGCACGGCCTGGGCAATGACTTCATGGTCCTCGACCTGGTCAGCCAGCACGCGCACATTCTGCCCAAGCACGCCAAGCAATGGGGCGACCGGCACACCGGCATCGGTTTCGATCAGTTGCTGATCGTCGAGGCACCAAGCAATCCGGACGTGGACTTCCGCTATCGGATCTTCAACTCCGACGGTTCCGAAGTGGAACAGTGCGGCAACGGTGCGCGCTGCTTCGCCCGTTTCGTGCTCGACAAGCGCCTGACCGCAAAGCGGCTGATTCGCGTCGAGACCAAAAGCGGCGTCATCGAGCTCGACGTGCGTAACGACGGCCAGATCAGCGTCAACATGGGCGCCCCGCGCCTGGTACCGGCGGATATTCCGTTCCAGGCGCCGGAGCAGGCCACGAGTTATCAGGTCGACGTCGACGGCACCCCGGTCGATCTGGCTGCCGTGTCCATGGGCAACCCCCATGCGGTGCTGCGGGTCAGCGATATCAACAACGCGCCGGTGCATGAGCTGGGGTCGAAAATCGAACATCACCCGCGCTTCCCCGCACGGGTCAATGTCGGTTTTCTCCAGGTCATCGACCGGAGCCGCGCGCAGTTGCGCGTCTGGGAGCGTGGAGCCGGGGAAACCCAGGCTTGCGGAACCGGCGCCTGTGCCGCCGCAGTGGCCGCGATCAGCCAGGGGTGGATGGATTCGCCGCTATTGATCGACCTGCCTGGCGGGCGCTTGTCCATCGAATGGGCAGGCCCTGGCCAACCGGTGATGATGACCGGCCCGGCAGTGCGCGTATATGAAGGACAAGTGCGTCTTTGAGTGAGCGAAATCCATGACCGACAAGCCTCAGGTACCCGCACGACAAGCTGACGAATCACC
Source organism: Pseudomonas sp. P1_F7 (assembly GCF_056405655.1). Classification (NCBI taxonomy): domain Bacteria; kingdom Pseudomonadati; phylum Pseudomonadota; class Gammaproteobacteria; order Pseudomonadales; family Pseudomonadaceae; genus Pseudomonas; species Pseudomonas sp. P1_F7. The sequence continues at coordinate 13,581 of NZ_JBFUBR010000014.1, read as the reverse complement.
GTCCGAAAGTCTGGAGGCGGCGGCTGTTGCCGCGTACCTGGAGGCTCATCCGGACTTCTTCGTCGAGCACGAAGAACTGCTCCCGTCCCTGCGTATTCCCCATCGGCGCGGCGATACCGTGTCGCTGGTGGAGCGTCAGATGACGATCCTGCGCGACCGCAACATTGAACTGCGTCATCGCCTGTCGCATTTGATGGACGTGGCCCGGGACAACGACCGACTGTTCGAAAAGACCCGTCGCCTGATCCTCGCGTTGATGGATGCTGCCAGCCTGGAAGACGTGGTGATGTGTGTCGAAGACAGCCTGCGCCAGGAATTCCAGGTGCCCTTCGTCAGCCTCATCCTGCTCGGCGACAACGCCATGCCGGTGGGCCGTTGGGTCACTCACGCCGAAGCTCAAGTGGCCATCGGCGGTTTGCTTTCGGAAGACAAAAGCGTCAGCGGCAGCCTACGCGAGCATGAACTGGACTTCCTGTTCGGCGAAGAACAGCGCAAGCAGATCGGCTCCACCGCGGTCGTCGCCATCAGCCACCAGGGCATCCACGGCATCCTGGCCATCGCCAGCCGTGATCCGCAGCACTACAAAAGCTCGGTGGGCACCTTGTTCCTGAGCTACATCGCTGAAGTCATGGGTCGCGTGCTGCCACGGGTCAACAACTCCCTGCGCTCGGTACGCTGAACATGGAACGACAACTGGACGCTTACTGCGAACACCTGCGCAGTGAGCGGCAGGTGTCACCGCACACGCTGTCGGCCTACCGCCGCGACCTCGATAAAGTGCTGGGCTGGTGCGTCAAACAGAACATCGGCAGTTGGACAGCGCTGGACATTCAGCGCCTGCGCAGCCTGATTGCCCGCCTGCATGCCCAAGGCCAATCGTCCCGCAGCCTGGCGCGATTGCTGTCGGCCGTTCGCGGGCTCTATCACTACCTGAACCGCGAAGGCCTGTGCGACCACGACCCGGCCAATGGCCTCGCGCCGCCGAAAGGCGAACGCCGCCTGCCGAAAACCCTCGACACCGACCGCGCCCTGCAACTGCTGGAAGGTGGTGTGGAGGATGACTTTCTCGCTCGCCGGGATCAGGCGATTCTCGAGTTGTTCTATTCCTCCGGCTTGCGGCTGTCGGAGCTGACGGGGCTCAATCTCGATCAGCTCGACCTGGCTGACGGCATGGTCCAGGTACTCGGTAAAGGCAGCAAGACCCGTCTGCTGCCGGTAGGAAAAAAGGCCCGCGAAGCGCTGGAGCAGTGGCTGCCATTGAGAGCCATGGCCAACCCGGCGGACGATGCGGTGTTTGTCAGCCAGCAAGGCCGCCGCCTCGGCCCCCGGGCGATCCAGGTGCGGGTCAAGGCTGCCGGCGAGCGCGAACTGGGGCAGAACCTGCACCCGCACATGCTGCGGCACTCCTTCGCCAGCCATTTGCTGGAATCCTCCCAGGACCTGCGCGCAGTGCAGGAACTGCTCGGGCACTCGGACATCAAGACCACGCAAATCTACACCCACCTGGACTTCCAGCATCTGGCAGCGGTCTACGACAGCGCCCACCCACGGGCCAAACGCATGAAAGGCGACGATTCATGAGCATTCAGTTGATCACCTTCGACCTCGACGACACCCTGTGGGACACCGCACCCGTCATCGTCAGCGCCGAAGCCGTTTTGCGTGAATGGCTGACCGAGCACGCGCCCAACCTGGGGGCGGTGCCGGTGGAGCATTTGTGGACCATTCGTGAGCGCGTATTGAGCAACGAGCCTAGCCTCAAGCACCGCATCAGCGCATTGCGTCGGCGCGTGCTGTTCCATGCACTGGAAGAGTCTGGCTACACCCATGCAGAAGCCTCGGATCTGGCGGACAAGAGTTTTGAAGTGTTTCTGCACGCTCGCCATCAGATCGATGTGTTTCCGGAGGTCGAACCGACCCTGGAAATCCTCGCCAACCACTACGCCCTCGGCGTGGTAACCAATGGCAACGCCGATGTGCGCCGGCTGGGGCTGGCGGACTACTTCAAGTTTGCGCTGTGCGCCGAAGACATCGGCATCGCCAAACCCGATGCGCGATTGTTTCATGAGGCGTTGCAACGGGGTGGTGCAACCGCTGAAACCGCGGTGCACATCGGCGATCATCCGGGTGATGACATTGCCGGGGCGCAGCAGGCGGGATTGCGTGCAATCTGGTTCAATCCGGCGGGCAAGGCATGGGAAGCGGACCGATTGCCGGATGCGGAGATTCGCAGCCTGACCGAGTTGCCGGCGTTGCTGGCGCGGTGGAGCAAAACTTCGGCCTGACACAAAACCTGTGGGATCACCACAACCTCTAAATTTTTTTTCAGGCATGAAAAAGCCCGCAGCGACGGCGGGCTTTTTCAGCAAGCGGGTAGCAGGCTCAGATAGGCCGGCTGCCGTACTTGTTGTCAGGCTTCTTGGGCGGATCGGCGACCACATTGGCCTCCACTTCCTGCACCTTGCCACCCTTGGCCAAAAACTCCTCCATGGCCCGCGCGAGAGCATCGCGTTCCTTGTTCTTGGCTTCGACACTCGGCAGCTCATCGACCGATACCGCTGCCTTGGCCTTGCCTTTGGCGGTCGGAACCGGCGCATCACCGCCGTCGTCTTCAGCGACGTCTTCCGCCGCTGCTTCCAGACCTTCTTCGGTTTCGTCGTCGCCTACTTCGAGGTCGTCGTTTTCCAGATCATCGTCGCTCATGTTCTACCTCATGACTTGCGAAAAGCAGATTAGTTATAGCCCAGCTTTGCCCTCTGTCGAAGGCTGCCGGAAAAAAATCAACAGCCGCTGCTGACCAGCGGTTATGCCTCTTCACCGTGCACGGTGGCGAGGACTTTACGGGCACCGCCATGATCACGGTGCTCGCCCAGGTAAACGCCTTGCCATGTCCCCAACGCCAGCCGGCCTGCCGAAATCGGCAAACTGAGCTGACAGCCAAGCACGCTGGCCTTGAAGTGCGCCGGGAGGTCGTCCAGGCCTTCGTCGTTATGCTCATAGCCGTCTGTTCCTTGTGGGATCAGACGATTGAAAAATCGTTCGAAGTCGCGACGTACCGCCGGATCGGCGTTCTCGTTGATGGTCAACGACGCCGAGGTATGCTGCAGCCACAAATGCAACAGACCGACCCGACACGCCTTGAGTTCAGGCAGGCCGGCGAGTAACTCGTCCGTTACCAGATGAAAGCCCCTGGGCCTCGCCCGCAAGGTAATCAGAGTCTGTTGCCACATACAGTTCTCCGCACGTTCGGGGCGCATTCTAGCGCGCTCTGGGAAAAAACAAAGGCCCTAATATTCCTTGAATCCTGTAAGCCTTCGACCGCACAAAAACACCCGGCGCAAACATCGCAAAACCTGTAGGAAAAAACCTTTCAGCTCACCCTTTCAATGATAAATTTCAGACAAAAAAATGCCCGGCAAGCCGGGCAAGTTTTTATGTGCGTACTTACAAGTTGTAGCCGCGTTCGTTGTGAAGCGCCAGATCGATGCCGACTGCTTCTTCTTCTTCGTTGATGCGCAGGCCCATGACCGCATCCAGCACCTTGAGGATGATGTACGTGGCGATCGCGGTGTAGATCACCGTGAAGCCCACGCCTTTGCACTGAATCCACACTTGTGCGGCGATGTCGGTCACGGTGCCAAAGCCACCCAGGGACGGCGCGGCAAACACACCAGTCAGGATTGCACCGAGGATACCGCCAATACCGTGTACGCCGAAGGCGTCCAGGGAGTCATCATAACCGAGCTTGCGCTTCAGGGTGGTCGCGCAGAAGAAGCACACTACGCCAGCCGCCAGACCGATTACCAGCGCGCCCATCGGGCCAACGGTGCCAGCAGCCGGGGTGATTGCCACCAGACCGGCAACCACGCCCGAAGCGATGCCCAGTGCACTAGGCTTGCCGTGGGTGATCCACTCGGCAAACATCCAGCCCAGCGCAGCAGCGGCGGTAGCGATTTGAGTTACCAGCATCGCCATACCGGCGGTGCCGTTGGCCGCAGCGGCGGAACCGGCGTTGAAACCGAACCAGCCGACCCACAGCATGGCCGCGCCCATCAAGGTGTAACCGAGGTTGTGCGGCGCCATCGGCGTGGTCGGGAAGCCTTTGCGCTTGCCCAGCACCAGGCAGGCAATCAGACCGGCCACACCGGCGTTGATGTGCACCACGGTGCCACCGGCGAAGTCCAGAACGCCCCAGTCCCACAACAGGCCGCCGTTACCGGACCAGACCATGTGCGCAATCGGCGCATATACCAGGGTGAACCACACGCCCATGAAGACCAGCATCGCGGAGAACTTCATCCGCTCGGCGAAGGCGCCGACAATCAACGCCGGGGTGATGATTGCGAAAGTCATCTGGAAGGTGACGAACACCGCCTCAGGAAACAGCGCCGCAGGCCCGGTCAGGCTGGCTGGCGTGATGCCGGCGAGGAATGCCTTGCCCATGCCGCCGAAGAACGAGTTGAAGTTGACGACGCCCTGCTCCATGCCCGTGGTGTCGAACGCGATGCTGTAGCCATAAATGACCCACAGGACACTGATCAGACCGGTAATGGCGAAGCACTGCATCATCACGGAAAGAATGTTTTTCGACCGAACCATGCCGCCGTAGAACAGAGCGAGGCCGGGAATGGTCATGAACAGCACCAAGGCTGTAGAGGTCAACATCCAGGCGGTGTCGCCGGAGTTGAGGACTGGGGCCGCCACTTCGTCTGCCGCCAAGGCAAGGCCGGGCATTACGATGGACAACAGGGCTCCTAGCCCTGCGAATTTACGCAGAGTCATATTGTTTTCTCCTGGGGCGTTGGGTTTGTGGCGGCTTAGATAGCGTCGGTATCGGTTTCGCCGGTACGGATGCGAATCGCCTGTTCCAGATTGACCACGAAGATCTTGCCGTCACCGATCTTGCCGGTGTTGGCAGCCTTGGTGATGGCCTCGATTACCCGGTCCAGATCCTTGTCGTCGATGGCGACGTCGATCTTCACCTTGGGCAGGAAATCGACCACGTATTCCGCGCCGCGATACAGCTCGGTGTGACCCTTCTGCCGACCAAAGCCTTTGACTTCAGTGACGGTAATGCCCTGCACGCCGATCTCGGACAGCGACTCGCGTACGTCGTCCAGCTTGAACGGCTTGATGATGGCAGTGACTAGCTTCATGAAAACTCTCTCCCGAATTGGTGGACTTGCCCCAGGAAAACAAACCCGTCTCAAGTCTAAGCGCAGTGCCTGGCTTTGTAACGCATCGTCGGCCCTGACCTGCCCGTCCGACGCTCCTCACGAAACACTCCCCCGCTTCGCTTGGCGCACTGCGTTCGTCACAGTGACTGCATCAGTGCATGGGTCATCAGGGTCTAAGCAGAAAGCTTGCCATCTCCACAAAAACTACTGTTTTCAAGCCTTTACCCGCAGATGACTGCTACTTCGCAACAACACCCGACGCGATACGCACAACAACGGTGCGACACCGCCCGTCCCCATGCGCGAAAAGCGTGCATCCCTTGCCCGCGCAAATGACTATAGACACTGCGTGATACACTGCCCGGCATTGTTTCCAGGACATTGCCCATGCTCGCGCCAAAAGATTTCCTCGACGCCCTCACCGGCACCGCCTCCCGCCTCTTCAGCGGCAACACGCCTCTGCCGAAAGCTGAAATCGAAAGCCAGTTCAAAATGCTGCTGCAGAGCGGCTTCAGCAAACTGGATCTGGTGAGCCGGGAAGAATTCGATAGCCAGATGGTCGTGCTGGCACGCACGCGGGCTCGGCTGGAGAGCCTTGAGGCGAAGGTGGCGGAGCTGGAAGCGAAGCTGAATCCGCCGACTGAATAAATTCTGATGTGAAATGCAGTCCCCCTGTGGGAGCGAGCCTGCTCGCGATTGAAGGTCGGCACGACCTTGCACTTCACCTGTAGGAGCTGCCGCAGGCTGCGATCTTTTGATCGCAAGCCCCGCAACAATCCCGGCAACGTCCTACAAACATCACACCGCCGTCCGATTGCGCCGCAGATCTCCGGTTCCTAAGCTCACCCTCAGCTGAATGTTCAGCACTGGGTTTGGCGACCCGGAAGCTAAAGGAGCATGACGACCATCGACGCAAGTCATGGCGGTTGTGCGTGGGAGATCTCCGGGTCTGCCGGGTTCCTTTTGCTCCGGTTCGCCAACCCGCGTACAACTGCCACCCAATTGTTTGGCGACAATTGCCGGCAGCCCTTAAGCAAAAGGAGCTGTATCAATGAATCGAGATGATGCTTACCTGATTCCGCAAGTCTTCACCCGCCACAAACTCCACCTCCACGCCCTCCTGATACAAAACCAACCCTGGTTCAGCGCCCGCGACCTAGGGCGACTGCTACGCATCTACCTCAACGACCGCCAAGTCCGAAAACTCGACCCCGACCAATACCAAACAGCCAAAACCCTCATCCACGGACATATCGAAAACACCCTGCTGGTCAGCGAATCCGGCGTCTACGCATTACTGGTCTACCACTACTGCCCCGAGTACCGAGCTCTGCGTGAATGGCTCACCCACGAAGTTGTTCCCGCCCTGCGAGATGCCCAATACCCCACCACAACCGAACGCCCGCAACTGAGCCTGCTCAACTGGCCGGAAATGTCGTTGAGCCTGCTGCACTGGAACAACCAGCCGTGGATTCGGTTGCAGGATGTGCCGCAGATGATGACAGAGCAGGAGCAGGCAAGACGCCCGGTAAAACCGTGGTGGAAGCGGGCTTCACTCGTCTTGCAGTCGCTTTGAATATTTAACGTTCAACCACGCTCGATCTGGGCTGAGCGCAACTCGTAGGTCGATTGCAGATTCAGCCAGAACTCGGGCGTGGTGTTCAGGTTGATGGATAGCTTTTGCGCCAGACCAACACTGACACCGCTCCGCTGATTCACAACATCGCTTATTTCCGCCTCCGGGTCGTTCAACGAGCGAGCCAGAGCATCGGTTGTAACGCCCAGTGGCTTCAAAAACTCCTCGCTGAGAATTTCGCCAGGATGAATCGGGCGCATCCCATTCCTGTTCATTCACGCCTCCTAAGGCTGCATTCAGCGAGATCATAAGCAGCAACCTTCATCCGGCAAGACCATCCACGCTCTTTCACCGACGTCCTTCATCTTTCTCGGCAGGGTCCTACAAAAAGCGGCGCTCCGGCCTGATTTATCAGTCCTCACCCTTTTCTTTACGCTTTTCGCCTTGTTACTCGATAGACGCCAGCAATGAGAAGAAAAGGAAAAGGCACCGAACTTCGAAACCAGACTTACAAATCAGATGCACGAAAGCTCGCATATAAAATGTTCGTCAAGGACTGTAAATCTCGGGCCAGGAAACTCAACACCGAGGCGGTTAGGTTCGACCCAATAACTCCAGCTGCGATTACTGCCTGCCTCCCGTGGTTGGAAGCTGCACTCTTCCCATGGGAAAGCGTGTCGAACTGGAAGTGCAAAGATGCCAAGGGACTGGATTTGGCCATCTGGTACGAACAGAAACTATGTGGTCTGTGTTATGCCACTCCGCGTAAAAGCGCTATTTGCATAAAGATCATTCTTTTGCAGGGTCACCCAGACAGGTCTCATCCTCTTCGTGGCTTGATCGCTCCGATGGCACTGCTGGCTACAGATACCTATGCACGAATGCTGGGGTGCAAAGAAATAGAGATTCAGGATCCTGGCCCAAATGTCGTCCCCTACTACCAGAACCTCGGATTCAGCTTCGACCAGAACAATCGACTTGTCATTTACCTGGACGATTAATAGTATCGATCTCACTCCAAGGCACAGGAGGTGTCCATGATTCAAAGAAAGCGAAAAGCCAAGCTTTTACTCATTATTCAATATCATGCTGAAGCACTTCGGCTAGGCGGCAAGATTTCAGCCAATCAACAACGATTTCTTGATGTCGCTGCGGCTCACGGCAAAGACCTTGAACCTCCGGGCTTACTTGCCGGTAAAAGAGTCTGAAACTGTTTACCAAAGAACCGCTTGAATGGCGGTTTTTTGCTGCCCGCCCGTCCGGCGATAGCTCGCAACATCCTGCGAAAATTCACCTTCCCTGACACCACGCGAAATGCTCATCTCCTGACTACCCTTGAAAAACCGCAGGAAGCGGCTCCCCGTAATTTCAAGGAACGACCATGTCCCTCTCCATCGTCCACAGCCGCGCCCAGGTGGGCGTGGAAGCGCCTGCCGTTACCGTAGAAGTTCATCTGGCCAACGGCTTGCCGTCGTTGACGATGGTCGGTCTACCTGAAGCCGCAGTGAAGGAAAGCAAGGACCGGGTGCGCAGCGCGATCATCAATTCGGGGCTGCAATTTCCGGCGCGACGGATCACGTTGAATCTGGCGCCCGCGGATTTGCCCAAGGATGGCGGGCGGTTCGATCTGGCGATTGCCTTGGGGATTCTCTCGGCCAGCGTGCAGGTGCCGACGCTGACACTGGATGACGTGGAGTGCCTGGGGGAGCTGGCGCTTTCCGGTGCAGTGCGGCCCGTCCGTGGGGTGCTGCCGGCGGCATTGGCGGCGCGCAAGGCCGGGCGCTGGTTGATGGTGCCGCAGGCGAATGCCGAAGAGGCTTGTCTGGCATCGGGGTTGAAGGTCATCGCAGTGGACCATCTGCTGCAGGCGGTGGCGCATTTCAATGGGCACACACCCATCGAACCTTACGTTTCCAACGGGTTGCTCTACGCCAGCAAACCCTATCCTGATTTGAATGAAGTTCAGGGGCAAATGGCGGCCAAACGCGCGCTGCTGATTGCGGCAGCGGGTGCGCATAACCTGCTGTTCAGCGGGCCACCGGGTACAGGCAAGACGCTATTGGCGAGCCGATTGCCAGGGCTGCTGCCACCCCTCGCCGAGAGCGAAGCACTGGAAGTCGCAGCGATTCAATCCGTCGCCAGTTGTGTGCCACTGAGCCATTGGCCACAGCGCCCCTTCCGACAACCACACCATTCCGCCTCAGGACCGGCACTGGTGGGCGGTGGCTCGAAACCACAACCGGGCGAAATCACCCTCGCTCACCATGGCGTGCTGTTCCTCGATGAACTCCCGGAATTTGATCGCAAGGTATTGGAGGTGTTGAGAGAGCCACTGGAATCCGGCCACATCGTGATTTCCCGCGCCAAGGACCGCGTACGCTTCCCGGCGCGCTTTCAACTGGTCGCCGCGATGAATCCCTGCCCCTGTGGATATCTTGGCGAACCGAGTGGCCGTTGTTCCTGTACGCCGGACATGGTTCAGCGCTATCGCAACAAACTGTCGGGGCCACTGCTGGATCGTATTGATCTGCACCTGACGGTTGCTCGCGAAGCCACGGCATTGAGTCCTGCGTTAAAACCCGGCGACGACACTGCCACCGCCGCCGAGTTGGTTGCCGATGCACGAGAACGGCAACAAAAGCGCCAAGGCTGTGCCAATGCCTTTCTCGACTTGCCGGGCCTGCGCAGACACTGCAAGTTATCCACAACAGACGAAACCTGGCTGGAGACCGCGTGTGAACGACTGACCTTGTCACTGCGAGCGGCCCATCGACTGCTCAAAGTAGCGCGCACTCTTGCGGACCTTGAACAAGTCGATGAGATCAGACGCGAGCACTTGGCCGAAGCGCTGCAATATCGGCCAACAAGCCAGTAGCTCAAATTTGTAAGTGTTTTTCGACCAATAAGCGGTTTTCGGAAAGAGGGCGAAAATCAACCCTTGGTAAGGTCAACCAACGGCGTCTGCCGCACCTCAGTCTCCCGCCCACCTTGAATCTCGCTCACCTGCTTCAGCGCCTTATCCACAGCTGTCTTATCCGCCAGCAAGCCGTAGCTGATGCGGAACTGCTTCTGCTCCTTCGGCCCAATCATTGGCACCAGGTTCAGTGGCCGCTGATACCGGCGGTTATAGGAAAAACTCGTGCCTGGCTCCAGCCCCGTGACATAGCCCTGCCCTTGGGTATCGGTGTTTTTCCACAGGGAGAACACGGGCAGTGTTTGAGTGTTGAAACCGACCGAGACGCCCAGGCTGCCGGCCTTGTTATGCAGGACGGTCAATGTATCGCCCTTGGCATCGGCGTACGGCACTACGTTGTAAACCGTTTCGTCGTAGTCCTTGGTCGGTCCGCGATAGGTTTGCCAGTCCGGCAAATCGCTTTTGGCTTTATCGTTGAACGGCGACACCTGTTTCACCGGCGCGGCGAAGCGGGCGCCCTGCTCCAGGAATGGGGTGCTGAAGTTGCTGTGATACAGCGCCTGGTATTCCTTCGGATAGTCGCCGTTGTTGGTCAGGGTGTCGTTGAGGGCGAACGCTACGCTGCCGGGCTCGGTGACCAGTTCGGTCGCGACCGAGAAGTCGACTTTCTTGAAAGCCTGCTCTTTCAGCTCGCCGCGCAGGCTGATGGCGTACGGCGGTTTTTCATCGATGTGCAGGGTGACTTTGTTGGCCGGGATATTGGCAGCGCGACCGTGCAGGGTCAGCAGCTCGCCGTTGTCGATGCCGGGATGGCCGACCCATTCGTAGCCGCAGCGGGTGACCAGTTCATTGAAGCCTTCCAGCCAGCCCAGGCCACCACGGCCGTTGAGCTCGATGAAGGACGGATTGACCACTTCCTTGACTGGCGAATCCCAACCCATGCGCACGTTACCGACCGAGGCCTGCAGGACGTTCATGCCGCGAGTTGGAACTACCGAAAGTTTCATCGTGCCGTTATCGATGTCGACGATGCTGACGCCTTCCTGCCGACCGCCGTGCAAGGTGCGCAGGGTCACGCTGAAAGGTTTGTCGATTTTTACGCCGAGTTGCTGGCTGGTGATTTGCCAGTTCTGGGCGGCTTTGTCGGTGTCGAGCAGGACGTAATCCCAGGCTAGGGCTTGGGAGGCAGCGGACAGTGCGCTGAGGGCAACGAAGAGTTTGAGTGGGGTCATGGCAATGGCCTTTCTTGGAGTTGTGCCATTTTTATAGACATGAAGAAACGTTTCAGCAAGCTTAAAAATCAAGAAAACGTCGAAAATGTAAGAGATAGTCAACAGTCGATTCAGCCTAGGCGCTCGACATCCGGTAATTCCATGGCCCGGACTTCGCCTTGCAGGAAATCGCTGAGTCGGCGCAAACGTTCACCTCCCGGGCGGGTTTTCGGCCAGACCAGGTAATAATTCTCACCACTGGCAACGGCTGTCGGCCACGGCAAACTCAGACGTCCCTGCGCGACATCCTCCGCCACCATCAGCAAATCACCCATGGACACGCCGTAGCCGCGGGCGGCAGCGATCATGCCCAATTCCAGCGTATCGAACACCTGCCCGCCCTTGAGCGAGACCTGATCGCTCAGGCCCATGCGCTCCAGCCAGTTGCGCCAGTCACGGCGGTCCGGCGTCGGGTGCAACAACTCGGTACTGGCCAGGCGCGCAACGTCCCACGGTTGATCCTTCAGCAGATTCGGCGCGCCCACCGGAATCAGCTCTTCGGGGAACAGCAAAGTCGTCTCCCAGTCCGGTGGAAAATGCCCGTTGCTGAGAATGACAGCGCAGTCGAAGGGTTCGTGGTTGAAGTCCACCGTGTCGATGTCCATCCAGGCGCTGGTCAATTGCACCTCGTTTCCCGGTCGCAGATGGCGGAAGCGGCTGAGCCGCGCCAACAACCAGCGCATGGTCAGGGTCGACGGGGCCTTCATGCGCAGGATGTCGTCTTCGGCGCGCAGGGTATTACAGGCACGTTCAAGGGCGGTGAAGCCTTCGCGAATGCCCGGCAACAGCAAACGGGCCGACTCGGTCAGTTGCAGGTTGCGGCCACTGCGATGAAACAAGCGGCAGGCAAAATGCTCTTCGAGCGTACGAATATGCCGGCTGACCGCACTTTGGGTAATCGACAGCTCTTCGGCCGCACGGGTAAACGAGCTGTGCCGCGCCGCCGCTTCGAATGCGCGCAGGGCATACAAGGGAGGAAGACGACGGGACATTGGGAAAGCTCCTACTGCGGGGTTCGCCCACCCTAGCAGAAACTCTCCAGCATGAGTTTGAATCATGCCATCCATCCTATTTATCCCTTTGTGCAAACCGCGCAGAGCGCCGAGAATTGGTGCTTTCCTGTTCCCTTTGATAATCGAGCGTGATGACCATGCAGCATCCAGCACGTACTGAACTCTGGGCCATCCTGCGGCTGGCGGGGCCGCTGATTGCCTCGCAGTTGGCGCACATGCTGATGGTCCTCACCGACACCCTGATGATGGCGCGCCTGAGTCCCGAGGCGCTGGCCGGTGGTGGGCTCGGCGCAGCGACCTATTCGTTCGTGTCGATTTTCTGCATCGGCGTGATCGCGGCGGTCGGCACTCTGGTAGCGATCCGTCAAGGTGCCGGCGATATTGTCGGAGCTACCCGGCTGACCCAGGCCGGGTTGTGGCTGGCATGGCTGATGGCGCTGGCCGCCGGTTTGCTGCTGTGGAACCTCAAACCGGTGCTGCTGCTGTTCGGCCAGACCGAAACCAACGTCAACGCAGCCGGGCAGTTTTTGATCTTCCTGCCGTTCGCCCTGCCCGGCTACCTGAGCTTCATGGCCCTGCGCGGCTTCACCAGCGCCATCGGCCGTGCGACGCCGGTGATGGTCATCAGCCTCGGCGGTACGGTCGCCAACTTCTTGCTCAACTATGCGCTGATTACCGGGATGTTCGGCCTGCCGAAACTGGGGCTGACGGGCATCGGGCTGGTCACGGCGATTGTCGCCAACCTCATGGCACTTGCGCTGGCGTGGCACATTCGTCGGCATCCGGCTTATGAGGCCTATCCGTTGCGTCAAGGCCTGTCGCGGCTGAACCGCCAGTACCTGAAGGAGCTGTGGCGCCTGGGCCTGCCGATTGGCGGCACCTACGCAGTGGAAGTCGGGCTGTTTGCCTTCGCCGCGCTGTGCATGGGCACCATGGGCAGCACGCAACTGGGCGCGCACCAGATCGCCCTGCAAATCGTCTCGGTGGCGTTCATGGTCCCGGCGGGTATTTCTTATGCGATCACCATGCGTATCGGCCAGCACTACGGTGCCGGGCAACTGCTGGATGCGCGGCTGGCCGGACGGGTCGGCATTGCGTTCGGGGCGGCGGCGATGCTGTGTTTCGCCATGGTCTTCTGGCTATTGTCAAACCAGTTGGTCGGCCTGTTTCTCGACCACAACGACCCGGCGTTTCGCGATGTCATCAACCTTGCCGTGAGCCTGTTAGCGGTGGCGGCATGGTTCGAGCTGTTCGACGGCGTGCAAACCATTGCCATGGGCTGTATTCGCGGACTCAAGGATGCCAAGACCACTTTCCTCGTCGGCCTGGGTTGCTATTGGCTGATTGGCGCACCGGCGGCGTGGTGGATGGCGTTCCACCTGGACTGGGGGCCAACGGGTGTCTGGTGGGGTCTCGCGCTGGGGCTGGCGTGTGCGGCGGTGAGCCTGACGCTGGGGTTTGAGTGGAAGATGAAGCGGATGATTCGGCGCGAGCCGGTGTCACAGAACGGTTTCACAGTCGCTCAGCCAGACTGAGCCCCCCATGTGGGAGCGAGCTTGCTCGCGATGAGGCCAGGTCAGTCAACCTCCATGTCGACTGATACACCGCCATCGCGAGCAAGCTCGCTGCT